>CAJODM010000041.1 GCA_905233755.1 uncultured Ruminococcus sp. | reverse complement strand
TCGGCTTCCATTATACATTGAAAGACTTACCCATGTGCTGAACCTCGACTTACCCATGTGCTGATACTCACGGCTTACCGATGTGCTGAACCCGCACACGTTCCGCTCGGACATCTATAGGAATCCAAAACCCCGCAGGGGTTTCCCACAACTCTTCACTCTTCACTCCACTTTCTCCCACAAAGGAGCTCTCTATGTTCGGACTACTGGGAACAGCGGTCAACACCGTCGCCGTGCTGGTCGGCGGTGCGATCGGGCTGCTGTGCAAGAAGGTCATCCCCCATCGGATGGCGGACAATATCTTCAAGGTGCTCGGGCTGTGCACCCTGTTCATCGGCGTGACCGGTATCTTTCAGGACGGGGTGAACACGCTCGCGGTGATCGTATCCATGGTGCTGGGCGCCGTCATCGGTGAGCTGCTGCGGCTTGACGAGAGGGTGAACGCGCTCGGAAAACACCTCGAGGACCGCGTCAGTCGGGATCGCGGCGAGCAGGTGTCGATCGCCGAGGGGTTCGTATCGGCGTCGCTCTTGTTCTGTACCGGCGCGATGACGATTGTCGGCTCGCTGCAGAGCGGGCTGCTCGACGACCATACCACCCTGTATATCAAGTCGATCCTCGACTTTACGGCGGCGCTGATCTTTGCAAGCTCGCTCGGGGTCGGGGTGCTGCTGTCGGCGGGGTTTGTGTTCGTGTATCAGGGGCTGATCGCCGTGATATCCCGTCTGCTGGGCGGGGTGTTCTCGGGCGGCGAGCTGCTGATCGCGTCGGGCACGGAGCTGACGCCCTTCATGCTGACCGTGAACACCATGAGCGCGGTCGGCTACCTCATCATCATCGCGCTTGCAATGAATATGATCGGCGTGACAAAGTGGAAGGTGATGAACATGGTGCCGGCGATCTTCCTGCCGATCGCGCTGGTACCGCTCTTCGGACTGATCCCGATATGATTCGTCCATGAACGCCAAAAAGCATCCGACCCCAACCGTTCGGATGCTTTTTTAATGGAAAACGGATAGTGGAAAATGGAAAATTGTGGTCACTCAGGTGCTCGGACAAGGATTATTCATAGCGGATGATGTGGTCATCATCCCTACGATTCTACGCGGTGTTTCCTTAATGCCGTAACCATTTATCATTTACCAATCAATCGAGTGCGGGTAGTCCGCCCACAACTTTCCACTCTTCAATCTTCACTCTTCACTCACCTGTCACCATTCTCCCACGATACCCCTCACCACTTCGGCGGCGAGGAGCAGCCCTGCGGCGGCGGGAACGAATGCCGTCGAGCCGGGGACCTGACGCCGGCCGACAGAAGGGGCGTCGGACGATACGGCGGGGGTCAGCGCCTCTTCCTTCGAGTAGACCACCTTCAGCCGCTTTATCCCGCGCCGGCGCAGCTCGCGGCGCATCACCCGCGCCAGCGGACAGACACTGGTATCATAGAGATCAGCGACCTCGAACAGGGCGGGGTTGCGCTTGTTGCCCGCGCCCATCGACGAGATGATCGGCGTGTTCGCGGCGTTCGCCTGCATGACGAGCGCGATCTTGGCGGTGACGGTGTCGATGGCGTCGATCACATAGTCATAGCCCGAGAAGTCGAACGCATCAGCCGTCTGTGGGGTATAGAAGGTGCGGTGTGATTTGACCACACAGCGTGGGTTGATATCGCGCACCCGCGCCGCTGCCACATCGACCTTGTACCGGCCGACGGTGCTGTGCAGGGCGATGATCTGGCGGTTGATGTTGGATAGCGCGACGGTATCGTTGTCGATCAGCTCGAGCGCGCCGATCCCCGACCGCGCGAGCGCCTCGACCGCATAGCCGCCCACCCCGCCGACGCCGAATACCGCGACGCGGGCGTGATGCAGCTTCTGTATGGCATCCTTGCCGAGCAGCAGCTCGGTGCGGGAGAATTCTTCCATCCTGCTTATACTCCTTATGCTCTTCTGACGTCGCCGCGGTCGGCGACGAGCCGATATCCCGCCGCCTCTATCCGCCGCTCCAGGCACGAGCGGCACTGGGCGCTCTCTTCGCCGGTGCAGATCTTGTTGTCATAGAGGGCGTACTTTTGACGGACCGATACCGGCGAGAGGTTCGGCATGACGACGTTCGCCCCCGCCTTGAGCCCCAGCTCGCGGCCACAGGGGTGGATGGTGCCGAGCGCGGTGGTCGCCGGCAGCAGCACATACGGGAACATCAGCCGCAGAATCGACAGCATCCGCAGTGTCAGCGTCAGCTCCCCCGCGGGAAAGTCCCGCAGAGGGGTGTCCCCGTGAGGGATGAACGGCCCGATGCCGATCATATCGGGAGACAGCTCCTGCAAAAACCGCAGATCCTCGACGAGGTGATCCACCGTCTGATACGGCGAGCCGACCATGAATCCCGCACCCACCTGATACCCGATATCCCGCAGATCATAGAGGCATCTGCGCCGGTTATCGGCGCTCATCGAAGCGGGGTGCAGCATGGCATAGTGCGCGCGCGACGCGGTCTCGTGCCGCAGCAGGTAGCGGTTCGCCCCCGAAAGATACAGCCGTTCATAGCTCTCGCGGCTGCGCTCGCCCAGCGACAGCGTGATGGCACAGTCGGGGTAGGCATCGCGGATCGCCGACACGATGGCGCACATCACCTCGTCGCCGAAGGCGGGGTCCTCGCCCCCCTGCAGCACAAAGGTGCGATACCCCAGCCGGTAGCCCTCACAGCAGCAGTCGAGGATCTCGTCCGGCGTCAGCCGATAGCGCGACAGCGCGCGGTTGCCTGCGCGGATACCGCAGTAGAGGCAGTCGTTGCGGCAGTAGTTGGTGAACTCGATCAGCCCGCGCAGAAACACCGCGTCGCCGTACCGCTCGCGGCGCACCTCGTCCGCCGCGCGATACAGCTCGCTGTCATATCTGTCGGTCGCAATAAGCGCGCGCAGCTCGCCGTCGCTGAGATTCTGTTGTGTGCGCAGTTGTTCTACCGGGTGTTGCATCGGACGCCTCCGTCGATTTTCTTCCCGCTTATTTTACACCAAAAACCCGGTGCGGTCAATAGCATTTCCTACCCTCACGGTAGGCAGAGCCGCCGAGCCGATCGGTCAGCTCAACGCGCTAGCGGCGCCTGTGCTCGCCGGACGATAAAAAAATTGCATTCGGCTATTGAAATTTGCGAAAACTTGTGTTATTATAAGCTAGCACATGAGTTGCTGGTGTAGCTCAGCAGGCAGAGCGCGTCCTTGGTAAGGACGAGGTCACCAGTTCGAATCTGGTCATCAGCTCCATCGTCGTCGCAAAC
>CAJODM010000040.1 GCA_905233755.1 uncultured Ruminococcus sp. | reverse complement strand
AACAGAGGGCTGGTACGGCAGAATCCATCCGGATGAGGACAATGACAGCCCAATTTCGGAAGCAATTATGGATCGTATTATCCACAATTCCTACAGCGTGATGATCGACGGCAAGTGCTCTATGCGTGAACGTCACGGACTGAACACGGAGGCAGCTCCGTGATTGTGACAAAGAAAATGCTGGATTCCGACAAATTCGCACCGTTATTCCTTCGTTGCAAAAACACGCGAGCAGCCAAAGCAGAAATTCTCAACCGGCTATCCGAAGAACCAGATGACGGATATGTTTGGACTGAGCAGGATATTTATGAGCAGATGAGAAAGATTATTGACAAGTACGAGTGAGTTTTAGACGAAGCCTGTCTGTTTCGGACAGGCTTCCGACCCTCGATTGATGGTTAGGATTAGTTGTTTCTTTGCGGTTTTTACACTGGCACGCGTGCGGTTAAATGAGCGGCGCGAGTGCGGTTCAAACCCCGTGCAGCTGCGGTTTTCGGAGCGGGATACACAGCACTTCCTGAAAATATCGTGAAAAACACTAAAATCCCGAAGAATACGCATTTAGAAGATATTGAGAACGCTTTTAAGGCGCCTGCACAGTCCTCCTAAGCGAAAGGTCGGGGGTTCGAATCCCTTCCGGGACGCCAGATGCACGCGGGGATATCCTTTGGAATGTCTCCGCTATATTTATGGGCAAAATGTGCCACCGGCACATTTTCTTTACGCCCTTTCGATTCCCATCATCTGTTCTGTTCCAAAAAACAAGAGCACCATAAGGGCGCTCTTATTCTTTGGAGCAGATGATTCCGTATCATCTGTCGGTATTGATGATATCGCCTTATGACATTATATCCTGACGGAACATTCATCAACGCCACGGGCTAAAAATGTGCCACCGGCACATTTTCTTTACGCCCTTTCGATTCCCATCATCTGTTCTGCTCCAAAAAACAAGAGCACCATAAGGGCGCTCTTATTCTTTGGAGCAGATGATTCCGTATCATCTGTCGGTATTGAAGATATCGCCTTATGACATCATATCCTGACGGAACATTCATCAACGCCACGGGCTAAAAATGTGCCACCGGCACATTTTCTTTACGCCCTTTCGATTCTCATCATCTGCTTATTCCAACACAAAAGAGGTACCGTTTGGCACCCCTTTTGGTTGGAGCAGATGATGGGAATCGAACCCACACGGTCAGCTTGGAAGGCTGAAGTTCTACCACTAAACTACATCTGCATTTCTATTTCGTGTATATTATACCACAGCGATCCGGGTTTTGCAATAAATTTTTGCAATTCACTAAGGATCGCGCTTCTATCCTACATAGTAACACATATGGATAAAGATACAGTTGTATATTATTGTTGACAAAATTACCGGATTCGTCTACAATATATGTCGAAATAGGTCTGAAAAAGGAGAGTATTCATGTCAAATTATCTGGTATTGTATAACCCCAAGAGCGGTAACGGCACGTCCGAGTCCGAGACCAAGCAGCTCAGCTCCATCCTATCCGATGACGAGCTGACCTATATCGACGTGACAGCGTGTGATGATGTCAAGGCGTTGATCGCGTCCACACCGCAACAGACTAAGCTGATCCTATCGGGCGGCGACGGGACACTGAACCGGTTTATCAACAGCATCGACGGGCTGACGCTCGAACATGAGCTGTATTTCTTTGCGACAGGATCGGGGAACGACTTTCTGACCAGCATCGGCGGGGAGAAGGGGACGCTCCATCGTATCAACGATATCATCGAGCACCTGCCCACCGTCACCGTCAAGGGCAAGAGCTATAAGTTCATCAACGGCGTCGGCTACGGGATCGACGGCTACTGCTGTGAGGTGGGCGATCAGCTTCGCGAACAGGGCGACAAGGAGATCAACTATACCGGTATCGCTATCAAGGGGCTCTTGTTCCACTTCAAGCCCGTGAACGCCAAGGTTACCGTTGACGGCGTGACAAAAGAGTATCGGAAGGTATGGCTTGCGCCGACGATGTTTGGCGGCTACTATGGCGGCGGGATGCTCCCGACCCCTGATCAAAAGCGCTCGAACGGTACCGTCTCCAACATGGTGTTCTATGGTAAAGGAAAGCTCAAGAGCTTGATGGTGTTTCCGTCTATCTTTAAGGGCGAGCATATCAAGCATACCGACATGGTTGATATCCGCAAGGGCAGCGTGGTGAAGGTCGAGTTCGATAATCCAACCGCGCTCCAGATCGACGGCGAGACGATCCTCGGCGTTACCGAGTATAGCGTAACGATCTGATATACATACGATTTCCCCGTGATTTCACGGGGAATTGTTTTTTGTACTTGACAAATAGAAAAAAGGTGTGATAGTATAGTACCAACCTACTCGGTAGGTATATTATTCAAACAAGAGGTATATGATGAAACTGAGATTTGAGACGCTGGTGAGGGCGAACTTCCGCTTTGGTCGAATGTAAATGGATGATATCGGTTAATATTATCTATTGATTTTATTCAGAAAAGAGGAACTATAATGTCAAATTATAAATTCGAAACCCTTCAGCTTCATGTCGGTCAGGAGCAGCCCGATCCCGCATCGGATGCGCGTGCTGTCCCGATCTACCAGACCACTTCCTATGTATTCAAGAACTCTGCCCATGCGGCGGCGCGCTTCGGACTTGCCGACGCGGGGAATATCTACGGTCGTCTGACGAACTCGACGCAGGATGTATTTGAGAGACGTATTGCTGCGCTTGAAGGCGGCGTTGCCGGTCTTGCGGTCGCGTCCGGCGCGGCGGCGATCACCTATACGATCGAGGCGCTGGCTCAGCAGGGTGATCATATCGTCGCCCAGAAGACCATCTACGGCGGCTCTTATAACCTGTTGGCACATACGTTGCCCCAGTACGGTATCAGCACAAGCTTTGTCGATGCGCATAACCTCGAGGAGCTCGAGGCAGCTATCAAGGAGAACACCAAGGCGGTCTACCTCGAGACACTCGGCAATCCGAACTCGGATATCCCTGATATCGACGCTATCTCTGCGATCGCGCATCGTCACGGGCTGCCGGTCGTCGTTGACAACACCTTCGGCACGCCTTACCTGATTCGGCCGATCGAGCACGGTGCGGATATCGTTGTCCACTCGGCGACCAAGTTCATCGGCGGTCACGGTACTACGCTTGGCGGCGTCATCGTTGACTCGGGCAAGTTCGATTGGAAGGCGAGCGGACGCTATGCGCCGATCTCCGATCCGAACCCCAGCTATCACGGGATTTCGTTCGCTGATGCGGTCGGTCCCGCGGCGTTTGTCACCTATATCCGCGCGATCCTGCTGCGCGACAGCGGCGCAGCGATCTCGCCGTTCAACGCGTTCCTGTTGCTGCAGGGCACCGAGACGCTCTCGTTGCGGCTGGAGCGTCACGCTGAGAACACCAAGAAGGTGGTCGAGTACCTTTCGAACCATCCCAAGGTAGCCCGCGTGAATCATCCCTCGCTGCCCGACCATCCCGATCATGCGCTGTATCAGAAGTATTTTCCGAACGGCGGCGCGTCGATCTTCACCTTTGATATCAAGGGTGGGGTAGAGGAGGCGCACGCGTTCATCGACCATCTCGAGATATTCTCGCTGTTGGCGAACGTCGCCGATGTCAAGTCGCTGGTCATCCATCCTGCGACCACCACCCACAGCCAGCTCAGCGACGCCGAGCTTGCCGATCAGGGCATCTATCAGAGCACGATCCGCCTTTCGATCGGTACCGAGCATATCGACGATATCATCGCCGACCTCGAGAAGGGCTTTGCCGCTGTATAAACGATCATGAGAATGGGGCTTCGGAGTTTGTCCGAGGCCTTTTTTCTTCATGTTATTTACTTCTTCTGACTTTTGTAGTACAATATCCATATATGTATCAGGAGGTTAGGATGAGATCTTCTGTTTTTTCGGATATATTGGATCGGCTCGATAGCGGAGCCGTCGCCGACTTGAGATTGCAGGTATCGGATCGAACGGTCGTCCGCCGCTTTATCCCACCCGATCGGCTGATCCTGCTCGGTGGGGGACACGTGTCCCTTGCGCTCAGCCGGATCGCAGTCCCGGTCGGATTCGAGGTGATTGTGGCGGATGATCGGCCTATATTTGCGAACGCCGAGCGGTTCCCCACAGCGACGCGTGTCATCTGTGACTCCTTTGAGAACGCCATCCACGATATCGGCATCCGTTCATCTGACTATGTATGTGTGCTGACGCGCGGACATCGGTGGGATCGACAGTGTGTCTGTCAGCTCCTTGACGGGGTGATGCCGTCGTACCTTGGGATGATCGGCTCGCGCCGCCGTGTTATTGGAATGAAAGAGAGCTTGATCGAAGATGGCTATACCGAACAGCAGCTCGCTGCGCTTCATGCACCTATTGGGCTGCCGATCGGCGCGGTGACGCCTGAGGAGATCGCCGTGTCCATTGTCGCCGAGCTGATACAGCATCGAAGCACGCTGCCGTCCGATCTGCCCGACGGTACCCTCGATATGATGAACACCGACGAAGAGCTGCTGCGGTTCTTGTCCGACAGCGACGAGCCGCGCGTGATGCTGTGCGTGCTGTCGTCATCCGGCTCTACCCCCGCAAAGAGCGGCGCGATGATGGCGACCGATCTGTCCGGCAGGACGTTCGGCACCATCGGCGGCGGCTGCAGCGAGGCAGCGGCAATCGGTCGGGCGCGTCGGATGATCGGTACCGGCGAGAGGCGGATCATCGAGATTGATATGAGCAACGACGTCGCTGCCGAGAACGGCATGGTTTGCGGCGGTACGATGACGGTGCTGATAGAAGATATATGCTAGGAGTATAAGATGAAACTGACTGAGATTCTGGAGAACGGAAAGTATAATCTCTCGTTCGAGGTGTTCCCGCCCAAGGTGTCGTCTTCGTTCGACAGTGTGGCTGCCGCCGTCAGGGAGATCGCCGCGCTGCATCCGTCGTTCATGAGCGTGACCTATGGCGCGGGAGGCGGTACCAGCCGCTACACCCTCGAGATCGCCGAAGAGATCAAAGACCAATTCAACGTCCCGACGCTCGCTCATCTGACGTGTGTCTCATCGACACGTGCGACCGTCAGGGAGAAGATCGCTCAGATCCGCGCCGCCGGTATCGAGAACGTGATGGCGCTGCGCGGGGATATGACGCCCGCGCTTGCCGAGCGTGACCCCGCTGCATGGGACTATCGCCATGCGATCGATCTCGTTCATGAGCTGCGACAGAGCGGCAACTTCTGTATCGGATGCGCCTGTTATCCCGAGATCCATCCCGAGAGCCGGAACCAAATCGACGATATTCGCTACCTCAAGGAGAAGGTCGACGCGGGTTGCTCGTTCATCACGACTCAGATGTTTTTTGACAACAACCTACTGTATAACTTTCTCTACAAGATTCGCGAGGCGGGGATCACCGTTCCGGTCATCCCCGGGATCATGCCCATCACTAAGGCCAAGCAAGTCGAGCAGGCGATCAAGCTGTCCAATTCGTTCATGCCGGTTCGGTTCAGGACGATTGTTGACCGGTTCGGCGACGATGACGACGCGATGCGCCAGGCGGGGATCGCCTACGCCACCGACCA
>CAJODM010000039.1 GCA_905233755.1 uncultured Ruminococcus sp. | reverse complement strand
ATTGAATAATAGTATAAATGTATAACTCATCGTTTCATCACCGTATACATTATACCACATCGATTTCAACTTTTAAAGTGTTTTATTGAATAATAGTATAAGTTATCCCCTATTCGCTAATGAGCGTTTTTGCATAGAATACTCCTTGGATGCCGCAGCTGATGCTGCGGCATTCGACTTTTTTCACACTATGGGGGGTTTTTGTGGTTGACCGTGTATCTGTCGGGGTGGTATAATAGGGCGGAATCAGAAAGGAACATGTGTTATGAGAATCACGATCATATGCGATGTGCTCGGCAAGGAGAACAACGGCACGACCATCGCGGCGATGAACCTGATCCGCTCGCTGCGGGCCGCCGGTCACGAGGTGACGGTGGTATGCTCTGACGAGCAGCGGCGGGGGACGGCGGGCTATGTCGTCATGCCAACGCTGCGTCTCGGGCCCCTCGACGGCTATGTCAAGCGCAACGGCGTATCGCTTGCGCGCTCTGACCGCCGGCTGATGGAGTCGGCGATAACCGGACGGGATGTTGTCCATCTGATGCTGCCGTTCATGCTCGGGCACGCCGCGCTGCCGATCTGCCGCGAGCACCATATCCCCGTCACCGCGGGGTTCCACGCCCAGGCGGAGAACATCACCTCGCACCTGTTCCTCAAGGACAGCGGCGCGGCGAACCGGCTGGTCTACCGCTATATGTACAACAGCTTCTACCGCCATGTCGACGCGGTGCACTATCCCACCGACTTCATCCGCGAGACCTTCGAGACCACCGTCGGACACACCACCAACGGCTATGTCATCTCGAATGGCGTGGGCGAGCGGTTCCGCCCGATCGACGTCAGCAAGCCGGCAGAGTATACCGGCAAGTTCGTGATCCTCTTCTCGGGGCGCTACAGCAAGGAGAAGAGCCACGATGTGCTGATCGACGCGGTCGCGCTGTCACAGCATGAGAAGAGGATCCAGCTCATCTTTGCCGGCGACGGCCCGCTGCGCGACAAGCTCCGCGAGCGCTCGCGCAAGCTGACGAACATGCCGGTGTTCAACTTCTTCCCCCATAACCAGATGCTCAACGTGCTCAACTATGCCGACCTGTATGTGCACCCCGCCGAGATCGAGATCGAGGCGATCGCGTGTATGGAGGCGATCGCGTGCGGAAGGGTACCGATCATCGCCGACTCACCGCGCTCGGCAACCAAGAAATTCGCCCTGACGCCCGACAACCTGTTCGAGAACCGCAACCCATCCGACCTCGCCCGAAAGATCGACTTCTTCATCGAGAACCCCGATATGATCACCGCCTACCGCGCGATGTACCGCAGCATGGCGGACGAGTATCGGTTTGACGCGTGCATGAAGCGGATGGAGCAGATGCTAAAGGACGTCGCGAGATGAACCGTGTGCGCTACTACCGCGACGAGCTGCAGGAGGACTTTGCCGCCACATCCGGCAAGATCGACCGCGACTGTGTGGACGGCAGCTATCGCTATGACCGCCGCTCCCCCCTGTGGCAAGTCGGCGTGTTCCTGCTGTATCGGCTGTTCGCAACGCCCGTCGTATGGCTCTATACGCGGATATGGCTCGGGATACGGGTGGTGAACCGGCGGGCGATGAAGGGCATCGGCGGGTGCTTTCTGTACCTGAACCATACCCAGGATATCGCCGACGCGTTCATCCCTACCATCGCCGCGTTCCCAAAGCATGCCCATGTCATCACCGGACCCGAGGCGGTGTCGATCCGCGGCATCCGCACGCTGGTCGCGATGCTGGGCGCGGTCCCGCTGCCAAGCCGCTTCAGCGCGGCGCGGAACTTTGAGAACCGGCTGCAGCAGCTCATCGACGAGGGACGCGCCGTCACGGTGTTCCCCGAGGCGCATATCTGGCCGTACTGCAACTTTGTGCGGCACTTCTCGGACAAGAGCTTCTCCTATCCGTACCGCACCGAGGCGCCGATCATCGCCGCCGTGGTCGTCTATCGACAGCAACGGCTGCTGCCCCGCTGTCATCCGCATATCACCGTGTACCTCAGCGACCCGCTCTATCCCGATCTGTCGCTGCCCGAGAAGCAGGCGCGAGAACTCTTGCGGGATCAGGCGTTCGACTTTATGAGCTGCACCGCTGCAGCGCATCACAGCTATGCCTACATCCGCTACGAGAAGCTCGAGCCGGAGCAACTCGAGCCGGAGCAACTCGAGCCGGAGCGTGAGTAATAGATATACACAGAAAAAGGGCTATCGCATAATCGTTTATGCGATAGCCCTTGTTGTGTTGCGTGATTCAGGATGTCAGCGGGTATATGTCGTGCTCGCGCATTTGTAGATCGTCTCGCCGCTCGAGTTGATCGTCGAGCCGGTGGTGTAGTACTGTCTGCCGTTGACAATCGGGAGCGCAAGGTCCTGGGTCTTGTTGGTGCCGTCGGTGAAGATGATATAGTTGTACAGCCCCGTCGGCACGGTGATGCTGTAGATGGTCTCGTTATAGCCGTTGGTGCCGACGCGCGTGCACGCCTTGCCGGGCCACTCGGCGTTCTTGGTGTTGCGGTCGGCATAGCAGTAGGCATAGACGCTCGACCACTTCTGGTTATTGGTGAAGTACACCGTCACGGTGTCGCCCGCATAGCAGTCGCTGACCACCGTGCTCAGCGCGATATACGCATCATACAGGGTGTCATAGTCGGCGCCCTCTCTCACCGCCTTCTTGAGCGCGGCATACTGGGGATAGGACGCGAGCAGGTAGTAGTCGGTCAGCGCGGCGTTCGCCTGTGTGCGCAGGGTGTCAATCGCGGCTCCGACCGCTGCCGGTGCGTCGGTCGCGTCCTGCTGCGATGTCGGTGCAGATGCCGCGACAGCCGCGATATCCTCGGCGGGGAACACGTGGATGATATGCGCGAGGTACTGCTGGATGAGGGTCGCGTCGGTGATGGACAGGAAGCTGTCGCCCGCGACCTTGCCGCACGCCTGCTGTGCGTCGCTCAAGGTACGCATATGAGCAAGGGACTGCTGGATCCATGTCGCGTCGGTGATCTCGACGTCGCCGTTGCCGTCCACATCGCCAAAGAGGATCGGCTCTGCGGTCTCGCCGGTGCTCTCGTCCGCCGTCATATCGGTCGACGGTGCGATCGACGGTGCGGTCGAGGGCTCGGTCGACGGTGCGATCGACGGTGCGGTCGACGGTGCGGTCGAGGGCTCGGTCGAGGGCTCGACTGAGGTGGCGCTCGGCACGATATAGGTGCACGTCGGGATGATCTCGTTATAGTAGAGGTTGATCCCGTGATAGATCACGGCGTTATCATACACCTCGACGATATACCCCTCGGTCTGGTCCTCGCTCTTGTCGTTGACGCGGGTGGTGCGGTTGGTGATGTTGCGCACCGCTCCTACAGCCGAGTTATGCACCATCGTCATCGAGGTGCCGTTGTTGGTCGAGTAGTTGAGCCCGAGCGCGAGCTTGAAGTGGGTGTGGCCGGTGAGGATGGTCGCGTTCTTGTACTTGGACAGGATGGTCTTGAGCTGCTGGGTCGAGGTGTTGGTATCCTTGAGCGGGATATCGTAGATGGGGTTGTCGAGCTGGTCGCCCGCGCCCCATTTGTAGAAGTTCGCGTGCTCGAGCACGAAGGTGTTCTTGCCGTCGTTCTCATAGGCAGAAAGCTTGCTCTCGAGCCAGTTTAGCTGGGCGGTCGAGAACTCGTTCACGCGGTCGGTATAGAACCCGCCCTCGAGCGCCATGAACAGGAAGTGGTCGCCGGTATGCGGCTCGGTCATCTCATAGTAGGCCTTCGAGGAGGCGATATCAGACGCGCTGCCCGACAGCCCGGTGACGGTGACAAAGTAGTCATAGCCGGTCTGCCAGTCCTTGTTTGCATAGTCGGACTCGGTATCATAGTTCCACAGCTCGTGGTTGCCGATCGCCTCATAGACGGGGCCGGTATAGTCCGATTCGGCAAGGATCCGCAGATAGGTGTTCCACTCGTCGGCATAGAAGTCGTTGTTGCCGCCGTTTGAGTCGTTGCGCTGGTTGTTGACATGGTCGCCGGTCGTGACGACAAAGTCCACATCGTGATCCTTAGCGACCGCCCACGCCTCTGCCTCGTGCGCCTCGTCGTAAGGGTAGTTCGAGGAGGAGCCGGTCTTGTCCGCCGAAAGGTGAAAGTCGGAGTAGGACGCAAAGCTGTAGAGCATCTCATCCGAGCTGTGCCCGATGGTCTTGTTCTCGGGGATGTCATAGACGGCGTCCGCCGCGCTCACGAGCCCCGAGCCGGTGTTGTTGCCGATGAAGGCGACGAGCTTCTTGGCGTTAGAAGGGATCGCGGTATAGGCGGGCATCCCAAAGCTGCCCGACGCCGAGCCCGCCACGGTGATATAGCCCAGATACTGGTACCCCGGCAGGATGGCGGTATCGTCCGCCCAGTAGAGATAGTAGCTTCCGCCGCTGTCGGGGCCGGCGGTCACGGTGATCGTCCCCTGCGCATAGCCGCGGTCAGCGGCGTTATCACCGAGAAAGCTGTACGCGATGGTCGCGCTCGCCGCAGTGGAAACCACGCCAAGCGTCACCGCGACGGTCATGACAACGATCACGGCTGTCAGCAGAGCAGCAAGGATCCTCTTCATCATATCATCTCCTAAATAACTGTGGGGTAACCCTAGGTTTTGCTATCGCATCGGACGCCCTGTCGGTTGCTACCCCTATTCTAGCACACGAATGGGCGAAAAGAAAGGTGCTTTCTCGAATTTGTGAATAACCTATAAATCCGTGCTCGGTTTTGTGTGGAATATCACAACACAAAGGCGGCGGGCCGATTTGACATCCGCTTTCTATGAGAGTATAATGGGCATAGTCAGAAAGCAAGGAGGAGAGCGCATGAACCGAAAGCCGCTGTGGATCGTCATCCTGATCCTGTCGCTGGTGGTGCTCCTCGCGGGAGCGGGGTTTTTGCTGTACTACTTCTTCGGCGGATCGGCGTCCCCCCAACGGAACGCGACCGACGAAACGCGCGACATCGAAACGATCGCCGAATCGACAAGCGCGACCGCCTTGCCGAGTGCTGTGCCCGAGCCGCAGACCGAATCTGTCGACACCTTCGGCTATACGCTCGAGGATACCCCCGACGTCACTACCCTCAGCTTTGATGAGCTGATGGCGATGAACCCCGACGTCTATGCGTGGATTTATGTCCCGAACACCAACATCGACTATCCGGTGGTACAGAGCATGACCGACGGCGACGACTCGTTCTACCTCTCGCACAACGTCTATCGCGAGTACCAGTTCTCGGGATGCATCTACTCCGAGATCCAGAACGCGACCGACTTCCACGATCCCGTGACCGTGCTCTACGGGCACAACATGGCCAACGGCTCGATGTTCGCCACCCTGCACTACTTCTCGGATCCCGAGTTCTTCAACGCGAACAACACCGCCTTCATCATCACGAAGGATCGGGTGCTGACCTACCTCATCTACTCCGCCTATCTCTATGACGACCGACATATCCTCAACTCCTTCAACATGAGGGACAGGGATTCCTTTGCCGTCTACCGCGACTCCACGCTGACGCCGCGTTCCTATAACTGCAACATCCGCGAGGGTGTGACCCTCGACGAGAACAGCCGGATTCTCACGCTCTCTACCTGTGGGTCGGGCAACACGAGATTCCTGGTACAGGGGGTGCTGGTCTATGAACAGGACCGAATCGTCGAATAGTCCGCTGGAGCCCGCAGCCGATATCGCGGCGGCGGACGAACAGCCGATCTCAGATAGCGGCGTCGACTATGTCATGCCCAAGGAGAGCTTCAAGAAGAGCCAGAAGCGCTCCAAGAAAAAGCGCCGCCACCCCTCCCACTCCGGCAGGACGACGCGCGCGTCGAGAGAAGAGTATGAGGCATCGCTCGACGGCTATATCTTCAAAACCCCCGGCACAAGGAGGCACCGTAAACATATGAAAAAGAGTGTCCGGATCCTTCTCATCATCCTTATCGTGGTGCTCGCGCTCGTGATCGGCACCGTCTCGACCTACTTTATCCTGCGCTCTGTCGGTCGCGACCAGGTGCATGACTATGACGCGATCGACATCACGCTGCCCGAGGACAGCACCGACTTTGACGAGAGCGACGAGCTCGACATCGACGACAACGGACGCATCATCCGCTATAACGGCAGCACCTATGCGCTCAACGATGACATCGCGGTCATCGCGTTCATCGGCGTCGATCATGCTATCGACAACGAGGAGCTGTCGATGGCGGACGCGATCTATCTTATGGCGATCAACACCGACACAGGCGAGGTGAAGGTCGTCTCTGTCTCGCGTGATACGATGACCGACGTCGCCGTCTACTCGAACGAGGGCGCGTATATCGACACCTCGAACAAGCAGATCGCCTACTCCTACTCCTACACCGGCCAGGGGATCACCGGCGCGATGAACACCGCCACGAGCATTTCGCGGCTGTTCTTCGGGCTGCCGGTGAGCAACTACTTTGCCATCAACCTCGACGCGATGCTCGCGCTCAACGACTCGATCGGCGGGGTGACGCTCGTGTCGTCCATCACCTTCACCTCCCCCGTCGACGGGCGCACCATCTATGCCGGCGACGAGGTCACGCTGATCGGCAAAGAGGCCGAGTACTATGTCCGCACCCGCGACACCGGAAAGCTGAACTCGAACGACGACCGTATGCGTCGCCAGCGCGAGTATATCACCGCGTTCATGGACAGCATGATCCCCGCGATTCGGCGGGATATCGGCACGGTGAGCGAGCTGTATAACACCGTTAAGGTAAATGCCGACACCAACCTCAACATGCCGAAGCTGACGTATCTGGCAAGCACGGCGGTCTCGATGGTCGGCAGCGGCACGGATGTCGACTTCCTCAGCATCGAGGGCACGTTCACGGCGGGCGAGTACGCCGAGTTCCACGCCGACGACAAGCAGCTGCTCGAGCTGATGCTGTCGGTATTCTACCGACCGGTCGATGAATGAAAATGATAAGAGGAGCTGCTGTATCGTCTGTGATACAGCAGCTCTCTCCTTTATCGGGGATAATATACTGAAGAGTGAAGAATGAAGAGTGAAGCGTTGAAAGTTGTATAGTAAAACTGGACACATCGAAGAGTGAATAATATAATGAACTTAGAGGTGTGCAAGTATGAAAAGAACTTTCAGCAAAGAATTCA
>CAJODM010000038.1 GCA_905233755.1 uncultured Ruminococcus sp. | reverse complement strand
TTCTGCTCACTTCTTACACTTGCGTGTTAGAATAATCTGTTTTCCAGATTACTTCGATGCCTTTTGACATCTGTAATTCTTGAGTACTCTCCGTGACCTTCCGACCACGAATGCTCTCAAAGTAATTACGGGTCTCTTCTATCGTTGTTTAATTTTCAAGGTCCTTTCGCTAAACGAATTAACCATTACACAGATGTAATCATTTTACGCTCAGCGTAAGTCATATTATATGCTATTCAAAAACAAATGTCAAGTAAAATCTTCAACTTTTTCCCGAATTTTTTCTTTATTCTTTCGGGGCATTTTTACCCTTTTATTCTATGTCACAAAGATGGCAGGAATCAAGCCGTTTTTTTGCCGATGGCGGTCGATCGGGCGAGATGCTCGGCAGAATTTCTGTAACCGATCAAAAGAGTTACAAAGTTGTAATGCATTTTCGCTTATTTTGTGCTATTATTATAGTATCATCACAAGATAGGCGGTGCAGACATGGATAGGATGATAGTCACGATCGGCAGGCAGTTCGGCTCGGGCGGACGCTCCATCGGCGAGAAGGTCGCGAAGAAGCTCGGCGTCCCGTTCTATGATAAAGAGCTGATCTCGCTCGCGGCGAAAGAGAGCGGTATCGACCCCGATATCTTTAAGAATGTCGACGAGAAAGCGGCAAACTCGCTGCTGTACTCGCTGTCGATGGGGCTGTACAGCTTTGGCAGCGGGTTTCAGGCGATGGGCGATCTGCCGGTGAACGATAAGCTGTATCTGCTGCAGCACAAGATCATCAAGGATATCGCCAAAAAGGGTGCGTGTGTCATCGTCGGACGGTGCGCCGACTATGTGCTGCGCGAGCAGCCCAACGTGGTGAACATCTTCATCTATGCCGATATGGAATATCGCAAGCAGGAATCCGTGAAGCGTCACGGGATCGATGCGGCGCGCGCCGAGCATATCATCAATAAGACCGACAAGTCCCGCGCGAACTACTACAGCTTTTACTCGGGACAGAAATGGGGCATGGCGGAGAACTATGACCTGTGCATCAACTCGGCGAAGATCGACGAGGACAGCATCGTAGACCTCATCATCGCGTATATCAAGCGTCGCTGACGCAACTATTCTCGCAAAGAATCCGGACGGACGCTGCACCATCATGATGCGGCGTCCGTCTTTCTGTGCCCCTAAAACGGGTCGAGGGCAGTATGGTTACAGTATATGCTCAGTCGTCCGACTGTATGACAGTCATCGGGTCGATCAGCCGGCCGCCGGAGCGGATCTCGATATGGATATGCGTATCATCCTCGCTCTCGCACGGGATCACCGCTACCGTTCCGATCGTATCGCCGGTGCTCACCTCGTCACCCTTGTCGACCGACAGCGACGGATCCAGCCCACAGTAGAATACCGAGAAATCGCCGCTGTTCACCTCGACAATCACGCCATAAAATTCTGATACAGAAATATTCCTGACGGTTCCGCCACACATCGCATAGACGCTCTCGCCTATCTCTGCATCGAAGTCACACCCCGCATGGGCGCGATAATCGCGCATCGTCTTGCTGTAGACGGCGGTCTCGCTGTACTGCTTGAGGACGCTGTGGCTCTTCACAGGATAGACGAGACTGTCGGTCACCTGCAGCACCGCCGACAGCGAATCGAGCTCGCTGTCCGCGTTGATGTCCTCTGTCCGCGGCAGGGTCGAGGTCTCATAGAGCGCGATGCTCTTCTCGGTCTCGGGCTCGGGTTCAGGTTCGGCGGTCTCGGGTTCGGTATCGGGCTCGGTCACACCGGTCATGTCCTGTGCCACGTCCTCGATCGGCTCGGTCATCAGAGAGGAGAAATACTCATCCTCGGACGCATCGAGCCGATCGGTCACGGTCGTATATGCCGACCATACCGCCAGCCCTACCGCGATCAGGCACACGGACAGCGCGACATAGAACCCTATCCGGTCTTTTCTTGCTTTCTCATGCTTATATCTCTTCATAAAACATCACGCCTCCGACTCTAGTATGAGCGAAGGCGTGAAAAAATATTCAGTTGTTATGATTCATCGCTGTTATTTACTTCCGGCAGCCCCGCGAGCGAGGTCAACACCGAGAGTATCGCCGCGAGCAGCGACGAGGACAGGACCGCGATCCAGTTGATATCCTCGATGAACACCCCGACGCTCAGCATCGCGGCGGCGGTCTGAGCGGCGGTCTTGACAGCGCGTGTCAGCGCGGACTTCAGCCACAATTTACTCGGCATTCTCTCTCATCCTTTCCAGGTCGTCGATACGGTGATTCATGACCTTGATTTGTTCTCTTTGGACAGCGGTATCCTGTTCGAGCTTATAGGTGCGCTCCATGAGTCGGTTGTGCTTGTCCATCTTCTTCTCGAGCTGTTCGATACGCTGTGCCTGCAGCGCGTCGCGCGTTTTCATCTCAAAGAGCCACTGCTTGTGCTGGGCACGCGACTGGATCACCGCGACCACAATCGCCGCGACTGCCGCCGATCCGCCCGAGATCACCGCGGTGATCACCGGTATCATCTCTGCTTGCATCCTCTCACCTGCCTATTATCAGCTCAGCACACGGGTGATGACCGCGTTGGCACCGCTGCCGTAGCCGCTGACCTTGAACCCGTTGATCCCGTCAAAGGCGGGATTATCTCCTTGGAAGAAGGTGATCCGGAAGTCACCGTTGCCGAGAACCTCCCTTGTGATACCGGCTCCGGTATCAGTTGCCGAAACATTCATATAACCGGCAGTCTTGAATGTCCCGTTCACAGTTCCGACAAAAACACAGTTGCCGTCCCTTGACCAGTCGATCCCCGACAGCAGGAAAGTGACCGGAATCTCGGATCGGTCAAATTCGATCACGTTAACACCGGTATAGCCGGCGGCGCTTCTGGAGGTACCGTCGCCCGCCGACCAGCGGATGCCGTCGGTATATCCCACGATCGGCACATAGTTGCCGGTGAATACAGCACTCGCCGTGATGACAATATCACCCGTGACATTCGCGATGGTGACAACACCGTTGCTGTATGCGGTCGATGTGATATCGACGTTATCCATCGTCACGGTCACGCTGGCGGTGTAGTTGGTGTCTGCGGTGATCGTGGCGGTATAGGCGGTTCCCCCTTCGGCGGTGGCGCTGTGGTTGCTCGTGGAACAGTGGGTGCCAATATTGTTGGTGACAGCGTAGTAGGTCGTCGCGCCATAGGAAATGACCCTGCTTCGTCCCGCGCCGTAATAATCCGAATAGATCACCTGATTGTCAAAATCGATCGTATTCACCACAAAGGCGGTCTCGCACGTTGTACCGGCGGCGGTTTTGGCATAATCGGTCACTTGGTCTCCGTTTGCATCCAGCTCGCCGTATGCCTCACGAAAGTCCTGAGAATAGGAGGTCGAGCCGTATTCGTTCGTCCTCCCGTTGCAGAGGTTCGGCGTGCCGACGCGGACGATATCGTTGTCGCCATAGGTGCCGCTGATGAAGTTGTGCGTGTGACCGTGGAAGGTCCCGCAGCAGACGCCGTTGTTGCTGCCGGAGAAGTCGCCGGAGACGGTCTCGCCGTCCTGTGTGATGCTGTAGCTGTCGCCGCCGACATATGCGTCGAGGATGGTGCGCCAGTGCTGTGCCATGTCCCATGTCACGCCGTTCGCATCCGTATAGGTATAGTCGAACCAGTGGATCGGCTCATGGGAGCAGACGATGAACCGGTAACCGCTCGGGAGTGCTGCGAGGGTTGACGCAAACCACCGCAGCTGGGGTACCGATACCCGGTGCCCGTCGTTGTAGCTGCCCGTTACCGAATGGTCGCGGAACGCGATCCCCTTGTGGTCGTTGGTGTTCAGGACGATCACCCTGAAGCTCTTCTCGGGAACATCGAAGTAGTAGTACCCCCTGTCGGGATCGGCAGCGGGGCGTACCGCGTGCAGCGCGTGACGCGCGATGAGGGAGTACAGCGTATCGCTGTTCAGGTACCCGTCCCACCACGCCATACCGTTGTCGTGGTTGCCCTGGGTCATCGCGTCAGCCCACCACGATAGCAGCGGCAGCATCGTCTTGTACTGGGAGAGGGTCGTCGATGCGGTGTCCGAGGAGCCGCCTCTGACATAGTCGCCCAGAAAGATGCCGAAGTCGATCGGCACGTACTGCCTGACAAGATACGCCGCCATCGCCGCATGGGTAGAGACAGTCATATCCCCGCCCTCGTGCGCGTCGGAGCAGCAGATGAACGACACGCTGCCCTCGCTCTGGCGGCTCCTGACGACGGCGGCGAGCCGTTGTGCTTCAACGCGGATATAGGCGGGGATATCCGAAGTGGGGCGACCGGTCGATGCAAGGATATCCAGCGCCGCCTGCTCGGCGCTGAGCGAACCTGCGATGCCGGTCTTCACCTGTACGGCCGCTGTGATATCGGTGATATCGGTGCCGCTTCTTATGCTCGCGATCTCAGCCGGCATATCGGCAAGAGGGATCAGCGCGCTGCCGCCGGTCTTGAGGCGGATCGCGTCGCCGATGTCCGAGAGCATATCAGTAAGAGCCATTCTCGATCCCTCCGATCACGGTATTCACATAGGTATAGACAGCGAGTGCCGACGGGTACTGCGCGTTGGTGGATGCGGACGAGATCGTCGTCACCTTGTTTGAGGTATTCTCCTTGTCCGCGACCATGCTATAGGAAGGAAGTCGCACGAATGACGTGTCGTTATCCATCTTGACGCCGAGGATTCCGTTAAGGTTGAACAACTGCCCCGCAGGGAGAGCATCACGCTCCGCAGTCGTTGTGATCTCTGTCGCCAGCGACATTTTGCCCGAGATGTCCTGATGAGCGGTCAGAAAGCCGCTATCATTCGTCAGATCGGATGTCTTTGTCGGAACGTCCCTGATTGTCCCCTTATCGCTCCATGTATATACCCATAGATGGTTGACGTTGTCAACTGCGGTACAGACCCACAGCTTGCCGTTCGTCTTATTGATGTACACGTCATTTACGAGGTAGAGGCGGATATCATTACCGTTCTCGGTGGATAACTTGTCCGTCGTCCCGATGTAAATGTTCGGCGCGTTTGTCAAAAAACCGCTGTCGTTCGTAAGGTCAGACGTCTTGGTCGGGATGTCGGCGATGTCCGCCTTGCCGGAGATATCCTGATGGGCGGTGAGGAATCCGCTGTCGTTCGTCAGATCGGACGTCTTGGTCGGGATATCGGCGAGGTCTGCCTTATCTGAGATATCGGGGATGTCGCTGAGCCGCGCGAGCTGAACCCACTGATACCCATAGGCATACTCGCTGTCGCTGAGCGTGATTCTGCCGCAGAGCACCCACATCTTAGCCGAACCGGTCTGGTAGCAAAAGGTTTTTCCGAGCGCATACTCGTCGTCGCCATAGGCAGGAGGTGTTCTGACCGGAGAGAGTTCGATGATGGCCGGGACATCCCCTATGTCGGCTTTCTCCAGCAGATCGGAGGAGGTCGCAAGCTGCTCCCAGCTGTTCGCGGTGTCGGCATAGATGGGGTGCCAGTCGCGGTCATAGCCGATCTCACCGCGAAAGCGCGGAGCATACAACAGCGACGTCGGATCGTCGGTCGGCACGCGAAAGCGCAGCAGCTGCCCCGAGAGCTCGGCCGCAGCAAGATCGGCAGAGAGGGATAACCCTGCTACCCTCCGCGAGGTCGGGACAAAGCCCGCGAGCACTGTCTCGTCGATATCCGGCGTCGCCGAACGGCTTTGCTGATACGCCTCGCTGGCAGCATCATAGACATACCAGTAGCCGTCCGCACCGATATACGGCAGGGTGCGTCCCAGTATCGCGAGGATCCGCGCCTCCAGTACCGATCCTCTGTCATCATCGTCGCCGTCCTCGGCATCGCTCGGGCTGCCGACGATAAAGAAGTTCTTGCCGGTATAGTACGCGGCGTCGGTCTCGTCATCGGTCACCTTGAGCTGGATCCAGGCCACGCCGCCCTTGGGCAGATGAGAGGAGCGGATCGTCCACGTCAGCAGAACGCCGTCGCCATACACTTCGGCCGCGAGCGGGATGACGCGCACGGTGTTGTCGTTGAAGGTCAGTATTAAGTTGTAGGAACAGTTCTCGTCGGCGGGGGTGATATAGAACTGTCGGGTGATGTGGAGGTTGTCGCCTGCGAATCCGACAAACCTCTCGTCAGAGGGAATCATGATTTTCCCGGAGTTTACTGTAATCACGTGATTACCACCTCCACCTATGGCGAGAATATGAAAAAAGTTGCATAAAACTATGCAACTTCCGCGAATTTTTTGCCGATAAAAATTTAGGGCTTGCATTTTTTGTGAAGATGTGGTAAAGTAGTACCCGTAACGGAGGCTTAGCTCAGCTGGTTAGAGTACCTGCTTGACGTGCAGGGGGTCATTGGTTCGATTCCAATAGTCTCCACCATTATGACAACAGGGAGTACCAAATGGTACTCCCTGTTGTCATACATACAAGCAATGTGAGAGACTATTGGAATCAAAGGCGAGTGTGCCGAGCGAGGGACGAAAGTCGTTCCGAGCGAAGGCGAAAACGCCATAGTATGACGTTTTTAGCGAGAGCGTCGATCCTCCCCCCTGTCGCCCGCAGGACGCTCCTAAGGCGGGGCAGGGGCGTGCGCGACAGATCGAGCAAAAATAGTCTCCACCATATTAAAGAACGTCCTCGATAAACACTGGGTTTATCGAGGGCGTTCTCTTTACCCGGCAACACTTTGGCAATACTTTGCCGCTGTCGGATATAACAGAATACCCCCACCTGCTGTTCGCCAATCGCGGCATAAAGCAGGTGGGGGTTCTATTGTTATGATCTAACCGATCTGTGGGCCGATCCCGCGATCAGACGATGGGTTGACCGATATCGGGATTCGATGAGAGATGTGCCAGATGCCGCCGGATCACCGTCACGTCGGTGATACCGACAGTGCCGTCGCCGGTCGGGTCGACCGACAGCGTTGTCCCGCTGAGCTTGACGTCGGCGGTGCGACGCAGCACCTCACCGATCGCCTCGTTGTGGTGCTGTAGGTGGTGCGTCAGCAGGTCGGTATCGTCATCCGAGTAGAGGAGGTCGTCATCGAACAGATCGGCGGCGGCACGGTCGGATTTTTTGCCTTTGGGGTTGACTTTATTGTCAGGATTGGATATACTATCAGTAGAGGCATTACCGCTATAACCGCCGGGGATTAGTCCCGTCAGTTCACTGGCTGTATTGCCTTTCTTTTTTATTCTGACAAGATTGCCATAGTGTAATTGAGCATTAATATAATCACGTAGATTTGAACGTCCAAAAACAGTCGCGACGGTATTTGTGTCCATAAACATTTGATTGTATTGACCTTTTGTGTTGATGAATACAGGAACGTTTATAACATCGTCGTTTTGATCCTTGAATTTTGAAACAAGAAGGAAATAGTTCTCTCCTCTTTCAGGATCACTTGCATTCTTTGTTCCGCGGTAGGCTTCTGTTACATCGTTGAGCCCGTCTATCACCTTATAGAATAGGTCTTCGCCTAAACCATGAAAATGAGTATTACCATCTGTTTTTAATCCTATTGCTTTGGCTTCTGTTTCCGACAATATGTTCTCACGAATATGTGAAGGCTTCATAGCAAGAGGTAAATTTCTAACTCCTTCACGTCCTATCATAATCGCTGGCGTGGTATCTGTTAGAATTACATTGCTATATAAGTTTTCTCCTGCAAGTAGTTTTTTTATTTCTGTCTTAGCGTCATCACGAATTGAGAAACGCTGAGTTTCCACCCCGCCGTTATTGGTGGGGTTTCCTATTTCAGCGTTGCGCATATTCTCGGCGGCGGCGAGCGCACCTTCGGCATCTTGAGCACAACGAGGATCACCGCCGACGAGAGGAAGATAAAGTAGGCGTTGACGATGAAC
>CAJODM010000037.1 GCA_905233755.1 uncultured Ruminococcus sp. | reverse complement strand
CTTCCATCTTCCTCATCGGTTCATATTGCCTTACCTGTATTACCCACAGGCTTACCTATGTGCTGACACTATCCACTTACCTATGTGCTGACCTAACACAAAACGCGCAGCGTTTCGCCACTCTTCACTCTTGACTCTTCACTACCATATGCCATACACATAAAATCGGCTGTCGCATAAGTCAACTGCGACAGCCGATTGTCTTTCTAGATCATTACATCCAATTCCAGAACGTGTCCTCATAAACGTTGATGTAATCCTGTGCCGAGCGCTCCCACGAGTTATCGCTCATCATCGCGCGCCACATGAGCTGGTGCCAGCCATGATCGTCATAGATACCCGCCAGCGCACGCTTGACGGCGTTGCACATATCGGCGATATCATAGTTACGGAAGGTGAACCCGTTGCCGTAGTTATCGGCAGAGTCGAACACCGAGTCCTTCAGCCCGCCGACCTCGCGCACCACAGGGATAGTGCCGTAGCGCAGAGCGATCATCTGGGACAGGCCGCAGGGCTCCTGCTTGGAGGGCATCAGGAAGATATCCGCGCCGGAGTAGATCTTGCGCGCAAGCTCGGGGACAAATCCGTGACAGGTGCATACCCGACCCGGATAGAACCACTGCATATCGCGGAAGAAGTTCTCATACTCTTCGTCGCCGGAGCCGAGGATGACGAACTGCATATCATGGTTGTTCAACAGATCCGGCAGCCCGCCGCGCACAAGATCAAGCCCCTTGTGGGCGACCATGCGGGTGACCATGGCGACGATCGGAACATCCCAGCGCTGCTCGAGCCCCAGCCGCTCCTGCAGACGACGCTTGCACTCGCCCTTGCCGCTCATGTCCTCCTTGGTATAGTTGCAGTAGAGCTGATAGTCGGTCGCGGGGTCATACGATGCGTTGTCGATACCGTTGAGGATACCGCAGAGCTTGTAGTGGTTGTTGATGAGCGCATGGTGCAACCCGTGGCTGTACCACGGATCCTTGATCTCCATGGCATAGGTGGGCGAGACGGTGTTGACGCGGGTGGAACAGAAGATTGCGCCCTTCATCATGTTCAGCTTTCCGTCCATCTCAAGGATCTTGGTCTCTGTCGGCGGGATCCCGACACACTCGGTGTTGACCTCCCAGCCGTACTTGCCCTGATACTGGATGTTGTGGATGGTGAACAGCGACTTGATGTTGTGGTACCACGGGTTCTTCGAGTAGAAGAGGTAGTAGTACACCGGCACCAGCGCGGTCTGCCAGTCGTTGGTATGGATAAGATCGGGGTGGAAGTCGATATACGGCAGCATCTCAAGGATCGCCCGCGAGAAGAACGCATACCGCTCCGCATCGTCATAGAAGCCGTAGAGCTTGTCGCGCTTGAAGTAGTATTCGTTGTCGATGAAGTAGTAGGTGCAGTCGTTCCATCTCGCCCAGAACAGCCCGCAGTACTGATGACGCCACGCCACCGGCACGGTAAAGTTGGTGATGTAGTTCATCGTGCATCTGAGCTCATAGGGGATGGTGCCGTACAGCGGCATGACGATACGGCAGTCATGCCCCTTGCGGCAGACGGCATGGGGCAGCGACCCCGCTACATCCGCAAGTCCGCCCGAACCCGCAAAGGGGTTCGCCTCGCTCGCACAGTAGAGTATTTTCATAGTTTAGTCCTCCTTGGTTCCTGCTTATGTTATACGATGGATTTCTTCGAGATATACATCGGGTAGCTCGGGCTGCCGCAGAGCTTGGATGAGCGGCTGACACGAACGTCCTTGTCGATGACGGTGTAGCTGATCTCAGCGTCGTCGCCGATGACACAGTCCTGCATGATGATACAGCCGGTGATCTTGGCGCCGCGGCCGATCTGCACGCCCTTGCTGATGATCGAGTCGGTCACCGAGCCGTTGATGACACACCCCTGGGCGATCAGCGAGTTCTTCACATCGCTGTCAAGTCCGTAGCGGGACGGCGCGTCGTCGCGCACCTTGGTATAGATCGGGCGCTGATAGTCGAACAGCCGGTAGCGAATATCGCGATCCATGATCTTCATGTTCGCGTCATAGTACTCCTTCACCGAGCCGATGATCTCGCAGTAGCCGGTCAGCTCATAGCCATAGACGTTGTATCGCCCGATGGTCGGCTGCAGCACATCGCGAACAAAGCTGTACTTGCTCTCGCTCATCGCCTGGCGCACCAGCGTCATCAACAGCTTCTTCTTGATGAGCAGCACGCCGGTATCAAGATTACATTCCTTATCGTCCACGGGGGACGCCATGATCTTGTTGACCGAGCCGTCCGCGGCGACGTCGAGGATGCAGCGGAACTCGTCGGTGATCGTCTTGACGACGCATTTCTTATAGATAAAGGTGAGGTCGGCGTTGTTGTGCTCGGCATAGGACAGCACCTTGGCATAGTCCATGTTGTGGACACAGTCCGAGTGGGCGAGCAGCACATACTCCTCGTCGCCGTGCTCGATATAGCCGTGCAGGTTATAGATGGTCTCGACCAGCGTCTCGAACCCGTGACCGCCGTAGGGCGGCAGGATCGAGAGCCCGCTGCGACGGCGCGCCAGATCCCATGCCGAACCCGAGCCGACATGATCCATCAGCGACTGGAAGTTCGACTTTGCGACGATGCCGACGTTGTTGATGCCCGAGTTCGACATATTCGACAGCGGGAAATCGATGAGGCGGTACTTGCCGCCGAACGGCACCGAGCCGGTGGTGCGGTATGCGGTCAGATCGGGGAGGTTCTTCTCGTTCGTGTTGGCAAAAATCAGTCCAAGTATCTTATTGGTTGCCATGGTTACACCTCCACATCCTTGTCGATCATCGCCTTGGGCGGTACGACGGCACCCTCGCCGATGTGCAGCCCGTCGCCGATGACGGTGATGCCCCAGTCGTCGCGGTTCTCGCACTCGGTGGGGTTGCAGCCGATCTTCGCGTTCCTGCCGATAACGGTGTTCTCGCTGATGATCGAGAACTCGACGCGCGCGCCGGCCTCGATCACAGCACCCGGCATGATGATGGACGAGTTGACGATCGCGCCCTCGCCGATCTGCACACCCGAGAAGATGATAGAGAACTCGAGCTTGCCGTCGACGTTGCATCCGTCGGAGATCAGCGAGTTCTGCACCTCGGCAGCGTTGCCGACATGGTGCGGGGGCATCATCGGGTTGCGCGAGTAGATGTTCTTAAGGTCAAGCTGGAGGTTCGGATCGAGCAGATCCATGTTCGCCTCCCACAAGCTGTCGATGGTGCCGACATCCTTCCAGTAGCCGTCGAACGCATAGGCGAACATCCGCTCGCCGGAGCCCAGCATCAGCGGCAGGACGTTCTTGCCGAAGTCGTTGGACGAGCTCGGATCCTCGGCGTCCTTGATGAGATACTCGCGAATGGTCTTCCAAGTGAAGACATAGATGCCCATCGAGGCGTTGGTGCTCTTGGGATGCTCGGGCTTCTCGTCAAACTCATAGATCGAGCCGTCCTCGTTGGTGTTCAGGATGCCGAACCGCGACGCCTCCTCCATCGGTACGTCGATGACCGCGATGGTACAGGCGGCGTTCTTCTCCTTGTGATACTTGATCATCTCGGCATAGTCCATCTTGTAGATGTGGTCGCCCGAGAGCACGACAATGTACTCGGGGTCATACCGATCGACGAACCCGATGTTCTGATAGATGGCGTTCGCCGTGCCCGAATACCAGTCGGAGCCCTCCTTGGACTCGTACGGCTGCAGACAGGTGACGCCCGAGTGCATCCCGTCGAGATCCCACGGCTGGCCGTTGCCGACGTATTCGTTCAGTTCCAGCGGCTGATACTGGGTGAGCACGCCCACCGCCTCGATGCCGGAGTTGATACAGTTCGACAGCGGAAAGTCGATGATCCTGTACTTGCCTCCGAAAGGAACGGCGGGCTTGGCGATCTTCTTCGTCAGAACGCCCAGTCGGGAGCCCTGACCGCCCGCCAGCAGCATAGCCACTACTTCTTTCTTAGGTACCATATGTTCCTCCATGGTTACACGAGAACGCTGTGCACCGGATGGACACAGCGTCGCGTGCGATGTGATTCTGCTTGATTACTTCTCGGTCTTCTTCGATGTCGCCTTCTTCGCGGCGGGCTTCTTCGCGGCCGGCTTCTTTGCGGCGGGCTTCTTCGGCTCCGGCTTCTCCGCCTTCTTCGATTCGGCTGCCTTTGCCTTCTTCTTGGCGGCGCGGGTTGCGGCTGCCTTCGCGGCGGCTGCCTTGCGCTTTTCGGCGGCCTTCTCTGCCGCGATCTCCTTGGGGCTCTTCTGCTTGTCGACACACTTGAGGTACAGTGCGCTCATCGGCGGCAGGTTCAGCGAGATGCTCTGAGCAAAGCCGTGGATATCCTCCTCGGCGGTATGGATCTCGGTGCCGTTCGACTTGCCGGTGCCGCCGTACTCGATCGCGTCGGAGTTGAACACCTCGGCATATACGCCGTAGTCCGGAACGCCGATGTGATAGTTCTCACGGTACATGGGCTGGAAGTTGCAGACGACGATGACGTTGTTGCCGTCCTTGTCGATGCGGCGGAACGCGATGACGCTCTGCTGATAGTCGTCGTGGTGGATCCAGTTGAATCCCTCCCACGTGAAGTCGACCTGGTGCATGCAGGTGTTGTCCAGATAGAACCGGTTGAGCGCCTTGAAGAAGTCGTTGAGCATCCTGTGCTTCTCAAATCCCAGAAGTCCCCACTGCAGCTCCTCGGTCGAGTTCCACTCGTCGAACTGGCCGAGCTCAGCTCCCATAAAGGTGAGCTTCTTGCCCGGATGAGCCATCATGTAGGACATGAACACGCGCACGCCCGCGAACTTCATATCATAGTCGCCGGGCATCTTGTTGATGAGCGAGCCCTTGCCGTAGACCACCTCATCGTGCGAGATGGGCAGCAGGAAGTTCTCGGAGAACGCATACAGGAACGAGAAGGTGATGGAGTTGTGGTGATACGGTCTCCACAGCGGATCGAGCGACATATAGGACAGCATATCGTTCATCCATCCCATGTTCCACTTGTAATCGAATCCCAGTCCGCCGTCGGACACCGGACGCGATACCATCGGCCACGAGGTGGACTCCTCGGCAATCATCATGACCTGCGGATGATGCAGGTGGGTCGCGGTGTTCAGCCGCTGCAGGAACTCGACCGCCTCGAGGTGCTCGTGACCGCCGTACTTGTTGGCGACCCACTCGCCGTCACGGCGGTTATAGTCGAGATAGAGCATCGACGCGACCGCATCGACGCGGATGCCGTCGATGTGGTACTTGTCGAGCCAGAACATCGCGGACGATACGAGGAACGACACGACCTCATACCGGGCATAGTCGAAGACATAGGTGCCCCATTCCTTATGCTCGCCCTTGCGGCTGTCCTCATACTCGTAGCAGTGGATGCCGTCAAAGCGTCCGAGCCCGTGGGCGTCCTTGGGGAAGTGGGCGGGAACCCAGTCGAGGATGATGCCGATACCCGCCTGGTGGCAGCGGTCGATGAAGTTCATGAACATCTCGGGGCTGCCGTAGCGCGAGGTAGGGGCATAGTAGCCGGTGACCTGATAGCCCCAGCTGCCGTCGAACGGATACTCGGTCATGGGCATGAACTCGATATGGGTATAGCCCATCTCCTTGACATAGGGGATCAGCTCGTCGGCGAGCTTCTCATACGAGAAGACGTTGCCGTCTGCGTACTTGCGCCATGAGCCGGCGTGGACCTCATAGATGTTGACGGGGTTCTCAAAGTGCGGATGCTCCGCCTTGTACTGATACCATCCCTCGTCGTTCCAGTTGTAACGGTCGATGTTGTAGATGATGGAGGCGTTGTCGGGACGGGTCTGGGTATGGAAGGCATAGGGGTCGGCCTTGAGGATCTTCTCGAACCACGGGGTCTCGACACAGTACTTGTAGATCGCGGTCTCGCCGAGCCCCTGGATGAACAGCTCCCACACACCGCCTTCCGAGATCTTATACATATAGTTTGCCTGCTGATCCCATCCGTTGAAGTCGCCGACAACCGATACGGTCAGCGCATTGGGCGCCCATACGCGGAACACGGTGCCGTCCTGACCGTCCCAGTTCACCGGATGCGCGCCGAGAAACTCATAGGCGCGGACAGCGTCGCCGCCGTGAAACAGGTCAAGAGGGAATCTCTCGTCATTAAGCTGATAGTTCATAATGATACTCTCCTTTTTATCCAGATAGTGTATATAACACATAAATATACAAGGATATCTTACCAAACTTTTGGTGAAATTTCAAGTAAAAATCAAAATTAAAGTCCAAAGTTTTCGTGCATTTTTTATAAATTCTGTCAATTCTATAGTCAAATTATCCAACAACCTGCCATGATTTCAGAAGATATTGACAAAACCGGTTGAACATCCTGACGAACCGAGGAGAACAGCCCGTCATTTATCATAATTCTGCTGGCGAAATTTTTATGTCCTCAGCGCCCGGATTCGCTTGACTTTTATATAGTTTTATATTATGATAGATTAAGATGCGATAGTAGGAGCTCTGCTCCGGCTGCGTTTCCGGAACGAACACCCTTTCGTTCCTATTTCTTTACAGACTCTATCAAGAGCCGTTATATATAGATATTTTGACGAATTGCCATTTCCCGCATTTTGTCCTTTGGGACACTACCCCGATTCTTTGTCAGTATGCTGACATTTGGTGATAAATAAGTGAATATCTGATAGTAACGGCACCGTAAGTTGAGTTTGATTCCTGTCCGTATTCCGGAAAATCAAATCAAGGAGGTGTCACATCAAATGGACTTATGGTTAAGTATCGTGTTCATCGCGGTCGCCCTTGTCATCGGGCTGGCTGCGGGCGCCGTCATCGGCAGCATGTACCGCAAGAAGGTCGCTGAGGCCGAGATCGGCAGCGCTGAACAGGAGGCCAAGCGAATCGTCGCCGACGCGATGAAGACCGCCGAAGCCAAGAAGAAAGAAGCCGTCCTCGAAGGGAAGGACGAGATCCACCGTCTGCGCAACGAGAACGAGAAAGAGCTCGCCGACCGCCGCAAGGAGGTCCAGCGCCAGGAGCGGCGCATCCAGCAGAAGGAGGAGACCCTCGACCGAAAGATCGACAATGTCGAGAAGAAAGAGGACCGGGTCGCTAAGAAATTGAAGGACGCCGAGGCGAGACTGGCCGAGGTGGAGACAATCAAGAAAAGTCAGTTTGAGATGCTCGAGAGGATCTCGGGCTACACCGTGGATCAGGCAAAGGCGTATCTGCTCGAGCAGCTTGAGCAGGAGCTGACCCACGAGAAATCGCTGAAGATCATGGAGTATGAACAGCAGCTCAAGGACGAGTCCGACAAGCGTGCGCGCAACATCATCTCCCTGGCGATCCAGCGCTGCGCCGCCGATCAGGTCGCCGAGGCGACCGTATCGGTCGTCCCGCTCCCCAACGACGAGATGAAGGGCCGCATCATCGGCCGCGAGGGCCGCAACATCCGCGCCATCGAGACGCTGACCGGCGTTGACCTCATCATCGACGATACCCCCGAGGCGATCACGCTGTCGTCGTTCGAGCCCGTCCGGCGTGAGATCGCCCGTGTCGCGGTCGAGAAGCTCATCTCCGACGGCCGCATCCACCCCGCCCGCATCGAGGAGACGGTGGACAAGGCACGCCGCGAGGTCGAGGCATCGATCAAGCAGGCGGGTGAGCGCGCGGTGCTCGAGTCCGGCGTGCACGGGCTTCACGGCGAGCTCGTCAAGATCCTCGGTCGGCTGAAGTACCGTACCAGCTACGGCCAGAACGTGCTCAACCACTCGCTGGAGGTCTGCTATATCTCCGGCATGATCGCATCGGAGCTGGGGCTTGACCCCACCGTCGCCAAGCGCGCCGGACTGCTCCACGATATCGGCAAGGCGCTCGACCATGAGATCGAGGGCAGCCATGTCGAGATCGGCGTCGATCTCGCCCGCAAGTATAAGGAGAGCGACGCGGTGATCCACGCGATCCACGCCCACCACGGCGATGTCGAAGCAAAGACGGTCGTCGCCTGTATCGTTCAGGCAGCCGACGCCATATCCGCCGCGCGTCCGGGCGCTCGCCGCGAGAACCTCGAGAACTATATCAAGCGGCTGCAGAAGCTTGAAGAGGTCGCGTCCTCGTTCAAGGGTGTCGACTCCTCGTTTGCGATCCAGGCGGGTCGCGAGATCCGCATCATGGTCAAGCCCGAGCAGGTGAAGGACGACGCGATGGCGTCGCTCGCACGCGATATCTGCAAGAAGATCGAGGAAGATCTAGAGTATCCCGGTCAGATCAAGGTCAACATCATCCGCGAGAGCCGCGCCATCGACTACGCGAAGTAATCATGAATTAGCACAGGAGCTGTCAGCACGACAGCTCCTTTTCTTCGGTCTCAAAAAGGGAGAAGCCCCCTGCATATCGACGAAGAAATGCCGCTAGCGTAAAAAGGGTGTGCCGTCCTCGCTGGAGGAGTCACCGTCCCTACGGCATTAAGGAAACGCCGCATAGAATCGTAGGGATGATGACCACATCATCCGTATATAATTCCAAAACCCCGAAGGGGTTTCGAAACTTGTCAAGAATTTTGTACAGTTAGAAGAGTGAAAAATTCATTTGGTATGTGATAATCAATTCCCGAATGGAGCCTGTCTGCATTGTAATACATTTCAATGTATTCTATT
>CAJODM010000036.1 GCA_905233755.1 uncultured Ruminococcus sp. | reverse complement strand
ATTCCCTTGTCCAGCCAAAATTTGCGGCACTCCTAAACTATTACTTTGTAAATATTCTTTTAATTATTTCTCTGTCCTCTTGACGGGGTGCGGTTCAAACACACGACAGCCCCCCGTCTTTTGTTATCGGTGAATTATAAATCACTCGTCCTTTAATCTCCGCAACGGCATCTCAAAATCCTGAATTAAACTATAATATGGTTCTTGACCATCTATAAACGATTGATAGTCTGGAAATTGCTCATATAGTTCAAGATTAGATAATACATCTCGAGCAGTCTGTGCGCCGATGCTTCTCGTCCACCCACCAAAGGGGATAGAGTACTTTAGTGTTCTTGAACCTAAATGCATATATTTAGGAACCTTCCTCTCAAAATGAAGTTTTCCTCTATCTGCGGTAGATGTAACATTATACTTTTCTAGAGATTGAACCAAATCTTTCGCGGTGATTTTCAAATGATAGGAGTGATCTTTTCTCTTTGTCATTCGTTTGAGCTTAAAAGATATTGTTTGAACCTCAGGATCATCTGTTTTGTCAAATTTTTTCCACGCTTCCCTATACTTTGAAGGCAGTTCATTTGCTGCAACAGCAACAACTAATCGTTCAAATTCATTTACTGAACAATTAGGATAGAAGCCATATAAATTCAGCTGATATAGCAAGGTTAACAATGCAGTCCTTTTATTTCCGTCGCTAAATGAATGATTCTTCACCATTCCAAAAAAAAGAGTACTACAAATATCAATTGGATTAGTATATTTATAGCTTGTCCCTAAACTGACAACCTGTCTTCCCAAAGCCGAATATAAAAGATCTGCGCTACGCAAACCTACCAACATTTTTTCGGTGTTTTCAGATGTATCATCAGTGAAATAATCCGCCAATGTAAAATATGCCCGAAAAGCATCTGACATATTAATCAGCGGATGTGCCATGTCATCCACATCCGGGTGCAATGCCACTAATCGTTCAAACTCTTTTTTTATGTCATTACTGACAAATTCCATTTTTCAATCTCCTTAGCTATACTACACATTATTGTAAAGCAGGTCTTGTAAAGTTTAAATTTCTATTCTACTTAGTATTTATGGGACTCTGAACTTAGCAAATGTTACCTTTAGTTTGACAAATCACCTTATCGATAACTCCGGCAAATACGCTTCACAGCCGCGCCGCTCTCGGCGGGGCAGGTCATACAGCCGTCCTGTCCGCTACTCTGCAAGCATGAAGTACATCCGCGACGCAAAATCGGGAAACACCCTGACCCTGTCGTTGATGCCCGAGCCCGCGAACGCCGGCAAGAGCTTCACCCCGGCGTTCATCAGTACCTCGCCCGTTAGGGTATAGTCCTCTTTCTCCTCGTTCATCTTCACCGACTGGGCCACGATATGATGCAAAAGCGAATCCTGACGGATATGCACCGGCGACATCATATTCACAAGCGAGCCGAACAGCTTCACATTCACCCTGCCCGGCAAGCTGTAGAACCGGTATGTCCGCTCGGGATCGAGCCCCGCCGCGCGGAAGATCTCGAGCTGGGTGTTCGGGGTGGTGAGCTCCTGCATCAGCATCCCGACCGCCTCTGTGCGATCCTGTGATACACAGATCCACTCGTGGACGTTGCCCGTTCTCAGCCGATAGAAGTTGCCCTTTTGCAGCGTATTGCGAAACGTCTTGTACAGCATGATCTGCTGGCGCACGCTCTCCTTCTGCTCCCGCGTCATGTCCCGTATATCGAGCTCATACCCCATCAGCCCGAACGCCGCGACGTTATAGCGTGTTGCGATCGGCGTTGAGCGCAGGGTCTGATGGTTAGGTGACGCGGCGACATGGGACGAGACACACGACAGCGGATAGCCGTAGCTGTATCCCTCCTGGATACGCGCGCGACAGATCGCATCAGTGTTGTCCGATCCCCATATCTGCGGAAAGTAGCTGAGGATGCCCAGATCGAACCGGTTGCCGCCCGAGGCGCATCCCTCGAACAGGATATGCGGGAACCGCTCTGTCAGCGTCTTCATCACCCGATACAGCCCGACGATATAACGGTGGGCGACCTCGCCCTGCCGCTCGCGCGGCAGCGAGTTGGAGTACACATCCGAGAAGATGCGGTTCATGTCCCATTTGACATAGGAGATATCGCCCTTGTTGAACACCTCGGTCATCTTCTCAGTGATAAAGTGCACGACCTCGTCGTTGCACAGATCGAGGATCCGCTGAAACCTTCCCTCGCTGTGTAGCTGCCCGTGGATCTCGATCGCCCAATCGGGATGGCGGCGATAGAGATCGCTGTGCACGCTGATCATCTCGGGCTCGACCCATAGGCCGAAGCCAATGCCGAGCGCGGTGATCTTCCTGCACAGACGGCTCAGTCCCCCGGGCAGCTTCTTAGGGTTTTCGTCCCAGTCCCCCAGCGAGCTTCTGTCATCGTTGCGCTCTCCGAACCATCCGTCGTCAAGGACGAGCAGCTCGATGCCCATCTGTTGAGCCGACCGCGCGAGCGAGACGAGGTTCTTCTCGTTGATATGAAAGTAGCACGCCTCCCACGAGTTGAGCAGGATCGGACGCTCCTTGTCCTTGTACTCGCCGCGGATGATATGCTCACGGACAAATCGGTGCATATTCGCGCTCATGCCGGTGAATCCCAGAAAAGAGTAGGTCATCACCGCCTCGGGGGTATCGAATGTCTCCCCCGATCCCAGCATCCACCGAAACCCCTGCGGCTGGATGCCGGTGACGACGCGGGTCTTGTGATACGCGCTGACCTCGATCGACGCATAGTGGTTCGCCGAGTAGATGAGGTTGAATCCATAGACATCGCCGTAGGTCTCGGCGGTGGTATCGCGGTGCAGCATGAAGAAGGGGTTCGCCCGCGACGATGTGCATCCCGCACGGGATTCGATCACAAACCTGCCGGCGTTCAGCGGTACGGTGTACCGCTCCATCTCGCGCGCCCATGTGCCGTGGAACGACGAGACGGCATATCCCGCGTCGGTCAGATCGAGCTGCAGCGACAGCAGCCGCTCGATCTCGACCGTCTGCTGAGATCGGTTCAAAAGCCGCGCACGCCGCGTGATGACGTCGCATGCGGCATAGACATAGTAGTGCAGCTCGAGGACAATCCCGCGATCCGTCAGCGTCAGGCACAGATGCTCTGCCTCCTGCTCGGTATAGGATGACGGCAGGGTGTCGCTGGTCGGGTTCTCGGCGTCGATCACGGCGCTGTCAAAGAGAAAGTCCGACGAGCGCGACCCATCCGGCCACACAAGCTCGATCATCGGCTCGCGGATATCCCCGTGCCCGAGCGACGACATCTCGAGGCACATATCCTCGAGCGCCGTGGTCGGGTGCTCCGGCGAGTAGACGATGGCGTTGCCGGGCTCGAACTCGCGCTTCTCACACAGCGCGTCCAGCTCATCGGCCGCGCCGATCTCGAGCCGCCTGCCATAGTACAGGTGCTCGATATGCTTTGACGGGGTCACCCTCATCGCATAGGTCGTGTGTTCGGTGTGCAGCAGGAACGCCTGTTGCTCACCACTGAGTTTCTTGATCAATTCTTCTCACCTGTTTCTGTATTCACTGACCGCCATGCGCTGTCGGTCAGGGGGTATCGTCGTGCTTTTTGTCAATGGTGGACATGACCTTCTTCTCGTTATAGAACCCGAGGATGACCGCACCGAGCGCACAGAAGACGACCGCGACGATCCCGACGATGGTCATGCCCAGGGTCGAGGCGGTGATATCGTTGCTGTTGGTGTTCTGGGTGGTGCCGATGATGGCAAGCGAGGTGAACACCAGCATCGCGAGCGACTGGCCGAACTTCATCGCAAAGGTACGCGCCGCAAAGAACATCCCCTCGCGGTTCTCGCCGGTCTCGATGCCGTCCGCCTCAGCCACATCGGCGACGATGGACTGGGGGATGATGCCGAGCAGCGCCATCGGGAACGCCGCAATCACACAGATCACCACGCCGAACACGATCCCCGGGATCGAGCCGATCCCCAAGAGCCCGGGGTTCTCGGCGGTGCCGAGCACACCGATGAGTGACGCGATGACATACGCGAGCGCCAGCCCCGCAAAGCCCGTGATAACGAGCCGCTTCTTGCCGTACTTCTTGACGAGCTTCGAGACGATCGGATAGAACATCGCCGACAGCACCGTCATCCCGCCAAGGAAGTACATCGTGTATGCCTCGCTGATATTCATCGACACCTTGACGAAGAACGGCAGGCCTGTCTGGAACAGCGTCAGCCCCACCCAGTACATGATGTCAGAGAACACAAAGGTCCTGAAATTCCCGTTTTTGAAGGTCGCACCCAGGGACTTGAGCATATTGGTGTTCGAGGGCTTTGTCTCGACGAACTCCTTCTCGTTGAGCAGAAATGTCGGGATGAGCATACAGATGCACGCGATCACCGCGAGCACGATGAAGCATACCCGATAGCTCCACGCAAACCCCACGCTCCCGCGCAGGAACCCCGCGAACACGAACGGTGTGTAGGCGAGCATCGTACCGGCAAAGTAGGTCAGCGAGATCGCCGTCGAGATATACATCCTGTCGTCCTGGGTCTTGCCAAACTCGGAGATCAGCGCGTTATAGGGCGTGCAGTACATGGTCATGAACAGGTAGAACAGCACGATGAATACCGAGATCCATGCAACGTTCCACCCGCTGATCATGTTCACCGGCGCGCAGAACAGCAGCACCGTCACCACCGACAGCGGCACCGCCGCGTACTGCATGAACGGGATGCGCCTGCCGCGCTTGTTGGTGCTCCTGTCTGACAGCGACGCAATCCACGGATCGGTGACGGCGTCGAACACGCGCGACAGCGCGGTGATGAGCCCGAGCACCGTCAGAAATCCACCAATCACCAGCCCGGGCACGATGTACTGGATCGCGCCGTTCTCGCTGATGTCCGTCTGGGTGGGAAGGTAGAACGTGACAAACCACGCGCTGATGATCCCGCTGAGGGTGGACCACCCCAGCTGACCGACGGCGAAGATCCTCATTTGCTTTTTGCTTAGTCGTTTCATGGTTATCCTCCATAGATATCGGTATAGCGTCCTGTCCCGCTTTGCACGGCGGACGCGGTGTATAGGAACCTATCCAATCCTAGCGGAGCCGTCTTTTACTCCCGTAGCCCCATCGCGAGCCGGACGACCTCATACGCGCCGTCATACAGCCCCATGCGCTTGTTGCAGATGATGTTCTCGCACATCATCGACAGCGTCACATCCTCCTTGAGGAACAGCTCGACCATCTGCAGCGTATGCGGGATATCCGTACACTCGAGCGTCCCGTCGCCGAACTCGGCCGAGTGGATGGCACCCCACCTCTCATGCCCGCCGATGCGCTTGAGGAACAGCTTCGGGATGGGATAGAACGAAAGCTCCGACGGCTTGGTCAGCAGCACGTCTGCGCTGCGCATCAATAGGTTCGTGCAGTAGACCGCCTCGAAGATGTTCTCATGCCAGAAGGCGTGCACGCCCTCGACCATACCGTCGATCGCGTCGGACGTGAACTGCACGGTATCCTCCCAGCGGTTCAGATGCTCGGTCGACAGCTCCTCGAGCCCGTCGATCTCCTGTTTGAGCTCGTCCCATACCTTGCGATAGTCGCCGACGTTGACATAGAGCGCCGCCTTGCTCTCTCTGACATAGGGCAGCAGGTAGCGGATGACAGCGGCGAACAGTTCTTTCTGCGCGCCGGCACCGCCGATAGTCAGCAGGAACCGCATCGGCTCGCCCTGTGCCTTCCGATATAGCCGCTTGCTGCAGTCGAATTCGATATTCTCTGTCAGCTCGTGGTCGACATAGTGGCCCGTATATCGCAGCGCGTCGGCGTCCATCGGATGCAAAACGGCGTTCTTCTGCATCCCGTTGAGGATGCGGTAGCCCATATAGCTCTGGTGGGTCTGGACGGTGTGCACCGCGCCCTCTGCCAAGTGCAGCGCCATCGGCCAGTTGTCGGGGATCGCGTTGACGACATAGCGCATCCCAGCGTGGATCGCCGCCTGTGCCGGCCAGACATGGGTGCCGATCACGGGGATATCTTTGGGGATGTTGCCGAACACCGGCGCCATCAGCTCGGCGTTCTTCTGATCCGAGGCGTTGTAGGAGAGCTGCCGAAACCCCTCATAGTTCATCGGCTCCCACACCGCCTTGTTGAACAGCCGGCTCTTCTGCGAGATGCGCGATCCCAGCGAGTAGAGGTCGTTCTGCGAGGAGATGACCTTGGTGCAGGTGGTGTCACCATAGGAGTTGAGATCCATCCAGTAGGGGGTATATCCGAGCGCGTGCGCGGCGGACGCCATCGCGATCGAGATGCGATAGTGCCCGAACCCCATGCGGATGTTGCCGACGATAACGCCCCTCTCAAGATCGAACGGCAGCTCGCCCTCGCCCTCGGCGACGCGGATGTCATACACCCCCAGCGGCGAGAAGAGCGTTCGGTTCTCGACCAGCTTGGCGGGATAGTCGGCACGCGCATCGTCACCGTATTTCCTGATAAACTTCTGCTTCGAATGCTGCGCCTTGCGATAATCCTTGTCGCTGATCCGGTTCTGATAGATGACCTTGCTTTTCTCGTCCATCGCGTCCTCCCTCGTGGCGGTACAGCTGGTGTCGGCTGTGCGATTGTGAAAATCCACAAATTCATTTCACCGTATCGCCGTATTTTGTCTATTATATCACATATCCCACCGAATAGCAACCCAACAAACGCCAAAGATACAAGAATCCTATCCGACAGTACAGCAGAAAAAAACAGATGAGCCGCGCCCAGAACAGCAGAGCACGCCTCATCTGTGATACGCTTTAGTGACCGATGATGCCGATATGCTGCGAATCATCCTTTGTCGATCGGTTGCAGAAAGGGGATTTTCGACACAGCTCGCCTGTCTATGGTGATCCTCCCTCTTTTGTGATCGGTTTGAACCCCAGCTCCTCCTGCATGAGGATCATCAGCGGGATCCCGAACAACAGCGGGAACATCGTCCCGTTGAGAAAGACAGTCACCGCGAACAACATCCCATCGATCTTAGGATCGACCAGCTTGACGGCGGGCAGGAGAACCGCGGCCTCCATGACGGCGGACGCCACGATGACGATGAGCTGTGTGAGCAGGGTTTTGCCCGTGCGCAGCGAAAAGGGCGTTTTGGATATCCTTTTCCAGAAGAAGTAGAAGAAAAACGGCCCCAAAAAGTTCGCTGCAACTCCCGCGATGGAGGACCACCTCAGACTGTCGCTGATGATATCGCCGATCAGGTTTCCGATCGCAAACGCCACACATCCCGGGATCCCGAAGAACACCCCATACACGGGCTTGAGCAGCATGACCGGTCGGATATCGGTGAATCCCGGGATCACGCTTATCGCCTTGAAGGGGATCGCGATCAAGAGATAGACCGCTGTCAGCACACCCGTCAACGCGCATTGCTTCCATACGTTCGAACGGCTCGTGTTCTCAGCCATCATTTGTCACCTTCCTTGTGCCCTTATAGTCAACGATCTCCACGATGCTTCCGACAACGATCATCGCCGCGCCGATGATCTGGAACGGTGAGGGAACGGCACGTTCTACCAATCCCTCCGGCAGCACCGCGCCCCATATTAGGGAGAAAACGATCTCGAGCGAATAGATAATCGTTGCCTGTGTCGCCGCCGCGCGCCTCTGTGCAAAGAAGTTCAAGGTCTGAGCAAACGCGACGATAAAGTACGCATAGATAAACAGACTGGCGATGATCGTGCCCGACCATGGGATCGCGCCGAAGGTCGCGGGCTGGAGGACGAGCCATATCCCAAAGCTAAGCACAGAGACGACCACAGAGATAAACACCGACAGCGTGACCGGATCGTGCTCTTTGGCATAGTCGTTGAGCTTGACGATGAACACCGCGCGAACGATACACCCACAGAGCATGATCAATAGCCCCATAGGCGGGGCGTTCACCATGCTGTTGCCCAGGGCGACAAACATCCCTATTAGCACCAGCCCAACGGATATCCATGTCTTGATACCGACGGTCTTCTTCATCGTTATCAGGACAACAGGCAGCACCACTACCGTTATCGAGATAGTAAACGCCCCCGTAGACACATCAAAGTACTTCAACCCATACAGGAACAGCACGCTGTAGCCGCAGTTCAGCGCTCCCAGCAGCAGACACCGCAGAAAGACCTTCTTGCCGGATCGGCGCACCTCCTTTTTGATACGGTTGCAGAAGCACGCCGCAAGGATCACCGAAGCGATCGCATTACAGATGAATGTCGTCGCAAACGGCACCACGTTATCCGGAATACACGCGAAGATGATCACCTCTGTCGACCAGCAGAGCGTCACACAGAGCAGGCAGAGATTGGCTTGTAATCTATTCATATTCGATACCCCTTACCGCGATCGCCGCGGGACTTCTTGACGTGACCGACAGCATGGATCCCCTGCCCTTTCGGCAGCGGTCATCTGCGGGCATAAGCCGGTGATTCTCATATCCGTTTCTCCCTTATGCTGTGATTGTTACTGTAACGATACCATCATACCAGACCGGCTCACGCTCGTCAATCCCACGACCGATTCCTTTCCAAAGCGAGCCCCCGCCAGACTGATTTGCGCTGTCAGCTGCAGGCATCCGATATAGTATCGCGTCAAATGCCCGCCGTGTTCTCTTTCGCAACCTTTTGTGAATCAAATTATCAACAAAGAATAAGCAGACACCCTAAGGCGTCCGCTTATCGTGGCAGGGGCAGAATATGTACTGCTAAGAGAGAACAACTGCCTCGCTTATTGCTGTGTGGACACAGCTATACAGGCATTAGCGCTACACCCTAAAAACAGCCCGCAGGACTGAAATCGGGACCCCGGCAAAGCCCGCTTTGTTGGGAGAGGAGGAGTTGAGAATCGAGGTCATGGCGTACCAACCGGATACGCCAACCGAGTAGAGCAAACGACGACGAAACGGGCTTTCAAGTCCTTCTGCAAGTAAAATGTAAACAATAAAAAATGACCGCAGTGCCTTGAATCAATTCCGCGGTCGTCTTTGGCAGGGGCAGAAGGACTTGAACCCTCGGCACGCGGTTTTGGAGACC
>CAJODM010000035.1 GCA_905233755.1 uncultured Ruminococcus sp. | reverse complement strand
TTCTGCTCACTTCTTACACTTGCGTGTTAGAATAATCTGTTTTCCAGATTACTTCGATGCCTTTTGACATCTGTAATTCTTGAGTACTCTCCGTGACCTCTCAGCCACGAATGCTCTCAAAGTAATTACGGGTCTCTTCTATCGTTGTTTAATTTTCAAGGTCCTTTGTCGAAAGTGTCGAAAATATGGCAGAAAACCTGTGTAAAACAGAGATTTTCGGTCGCGTTTTCTGAACTTGCGAACATTCAAATTATACTACCGCGAACAGGAAAAGTCAAGCATTTTTTCGCGGTTTTTGAAAAAATTTTTTGCCACAACTTTTTGGGGATTCTCACGGTGCCGTCACAATATCTTGTGGAAGGATGGGCTTGCAATTTCTCTCGCTTTCTACTATACTAAAGAAAAAACAGGAAAGGGGTTCATCGGTCATGTATGAACAAAGCTTCAATCCGTTCGCGCAGAACCTATTGATCATCAAAGGGTATTTCAAAGGAAAAACCGTGCTGGTGCTGGCGATCCTGCAGATCCTCTCGGCGGTCGGCGCTGTGCTGACTGCGATATTCTCGGGCAACGTCATCGGCTCGGTCAGCAACCAGCTCCTCTCCGAGATGGGGGTGGATCAGGAGGTGGTCGTGAGCGTTGCCGGCTCCGGTTCTGTCGGCTCGGTCATCGGATCCGGCTTTCTCTCGATCGCCGTCACCGGACTGATCGCCGCGGCGTTCCTCATCATCTATATCAAGAGCAACAACGACGATCCCGCGTCCTCGCCGCAGGCGGGCGTCAGCATCCTGTATATTCTCTCGATCATCGGGCTGGTCGCGTCGATCATCTCGGTCGTCTTTATCGTGCTGGGCATTATCCTGGGGATCGCGCTGATGGCGATGCTCCGCAGCGGCGCTCTCGAAGAGGTTCTTCCCGCTGACAGCATCGGCGGAGAGATGGGCGTGCGGCTCATCGGAGTCGGGATCGTTGTGCTGATCGTCGTCTCGCTGATCGTCGGGTTCTTCATGCTGTTCACCGCCATAAGCCAGAAGCAGTTCTATCAGTCGGTGCGCACCTCGATGACCTCGGTGGAGCTTAGCAGCAGAGGTGCTGCGCCCTTTGGTGTCGTCAACATCATCATGGCGGTGTTCTCGGTATCGTCCGTGTTCGGCGCGCTGACGCTGCCGAGCACCATGGCGCTGCTGCCGAGCTTGACAGAGGATCTCGGCATATCCTATACGATGGACACATCGGCGCTGGGCGTAATCTCGATCGTTGCGGGGATATCCGCGCTGATCACCCTGCTGACCTATATCTTCCAGGCGAAGCTTGCGCTGGGATATAAGAAGTATATCGATGACATCAAGGAGGGCTATGCGTCCGCCTCCTTTGCCGAGCAGCCCGCGCCGCCGATCCCGCCGACGGGATTTGTGCCGCCGGTATCGGCACAGCCGGTACAGCCGCAGCAGGATATCGAGTTTGTCCTGCCGACGACGGATGCCTATCTCTGCAGCCGGTGCGGCAAGCAGGTCGATGCGGATGCGACCTTCTGCCCGTACTGCGGCAATAAGATCAAATGATGGATGCCGATTGCTGACAGAATCCCTGAGACATATGTGAGATAAACGCAGAAAACCCGCCGGAGCCGATGTTCCGACGGGTTGTTTTCATATATGCGCTGTGGGGGCAGGGAGGACGCCGAGCTTTGATGCGGCGCGTTCGAGCGACGGGGTCACCAGCATGACCGCCGTGATCTTTGCAGCGTCGCCGAGCAGGAACGGCAGCACACAACTCATGAGCGCCGCGAGCACCCCGGTACCGGTTACGATACAGAACCACGCTGTCCCGAAGAGGTAGAGGATGCCTTCACCCGCGAGCATCGCAAGGAGCATCATCGCGTACTTTCGCCCGCCGGTGCGGTGTCTTCCGAACCGATAGTACAGCGCGCCGGCGACGAACGCCATCGGCACATAGCCGATGAGGTAACCGCCGGTAGGGCCGAGCAGCCGCCCGATCCCCGAGGTATAGCCGGCGAACACCGGCAGCCCGACCGTCCCGATCAGCAGATAGACCGCTTGGGACACCGCGCCCATGCGCCCGCCGAGGAGGATCCCCGAGAACAGCACCGCAAAGGTCGCAAGTGATATCGGCACCAGCCCCGCGATCGGCACAGAAAGCGGCGCGACGGCACACGTCAGCGCGGCGCAGACGGCGCACAGCACGAGTTTCTTCGTCTTAGTTACCATTTACCACTTCTTGAACGGGGAGAGGATGGCGTCATAGTCATAGCTTAGGTCGGCGTTGTAGACCGCCATATACTTTCCGCTGTCGGACAGCACGCCGGTCAGCGGATCAAGGCCCACGAGCTCAAAGGTACCGTCCGCTGCCACCTGGTCGAGCACATTCTTGGCAAGGGCGGAGGTCGTGTCGGTGTACTCATAGAACTCGATGAACGCCGTAGAGCTGAGGGTATAGCGCACCCCGTTCTCGGCGCCGAGCAGTTCGGCATAGGTCTCGACCTTATCGTTGTCCTTGTCGGAGAGCAGCCCGCTGTCGATCAGATAGTTCTGCAGCCCCTGAAAGCTGTCGGGATAGTCGTCCTTGCTGACAGCGGGAGATGCCTCGGACGCGCCGGTGGCCGCCTCGTTGTCGGCGTCGGTCGAGGTGTACAGCGGGTCGGCAGAACACGCCGTCAGCGCGAGTACGAACAATGCCGCGAGCAGCAGCGCAAGTATCTTCTTCATAATATCCTCCCTATCGGTTACTTCTGTATATTCTAACGCATTTTCTCAGAGAATGCAAGGAGAAACGCACCTATTTGAGCCGTCGCGCCTCGATATAGTAGCGTTTGTCGGCGGCGTGTCCCATCGAAAAGGTCTTTCGCGGGAGACTGCCGTCCCGTTGGATCGCGGGGAAGAGCTCGTCCTTCTTCATCCCGTCGAACAGCAACCCGAGGGTGTGCTCCTGCTCGCACAGCGAGCGCACGACGTCCTCGCCGTGGATGTAGTCGACCGTCACGCCGGGATGTTCTGTCAGATACGCGTCGATATACGGCTGGAGCGTGCCGACGGGGAGCTTAGCACATGCCGACACCTCGAAGGTGTCGCACCCGCCGTGCGTGACAGCGGTGAACGAGTGGCGCTCATCTGTGCCGTGCGCGGCGGCATAGGCCCGAAATCCGTCGAGAAAGTCCCTATCGTCAACGCCGAACAGCACCCGATAGATGGGCTCGAACACGATGGATGCGTCGTGGATGTTGACCACCTCGACCAGCGCAAAGCGTGCGCGGGGATCGCCGCTCTCGCGGTAACACTCCTTGGCGGTGGCAAGACTGTGGTTGCCGTCGCCGACAGCAAACAGCAGCGAGTCGTCCCCGCCGTCGGTCAGGGTATCGAGTGCGCGAGATATCTGCGCGATCTTCTCGGGCGAGAGGAGGTAGCCCTCGATATGCCCGCCGCCCTGCATCAGCTCAAAGTTGTATGCCGGCTGCATGTCGGACTTCTCATTCGAGAGGGGCTCGATCACCCGACGCTCGGGGTCGTCGATCAACAGCAGGATATGCGGCATCTCGAGCGGGGCGTCGCGGCGGATGCAAACGCGCGGGGGGATGCGCTCGACCACGGTCGCCTCGGTCGCACGGATCGGGGATGCCGCGGCGCGGCTGTAGTCATAGTCGTCAAGGTCGATCATCCCTACGATCCCGCGTCGGGTGCCGGCGTCACAGGTGCGCTCGACATAGATCATCGCATCTCTGTGTTCATCGAACACCCCGTCGTCAAGGTACCGCTGCATCGTCGCATTGATCTGTTCGATGCGCTGTGAGTTGTCGGCAGAGAGGTACAGCTCGGGCAGGATGATATGCAGCGCGGACGGCGCCTGTCCTACCCGCTCCTCGACCGCCCGCCAGTAGGCGGGCTCGGAGGTGTACTGGTCGCAGGCGACAACCGCCCACTTCTCATACCCGTCCTTCGGCAGCAGGATATCCGCCGGAAAAAAGTGACTCATTCTCGTTCCCTCGCTTTCCGTGTTTCTACTATCATACCACGAAAAAGGGAGATTGACAATAGGGGCATGCGGCGTTATGATAATAGCGGTGAGGATTGTGAAGAAACTGGTTATGAGCGATTTGGATAATACGCTGTTGCCGATTATTACACAAGAAGAATTTGTCAAAATCTGGTTTCGGGATATCGCGAAGAAGTTCTATGAGCACAACATCGAGCAGAGCCGCGGGCTCAACGCCATGAACGAGGGAAGCCGCGCGATGATCCTAAACGACGGCACGATGCTGAACGCCGAGCGGTTCTTTGGGACAGCGGTACCGCTGTCGGGATGTACCCGCGAGAAGCTCGTCGAGGCGTTGACGGACTACTATGCCGACACGTTCGCGAACGTGCGCGGTATCTGTCGGGAGAACCCCTATGCCCCTGAGATCGCGCGCCTGATGCGCGCGCACGCAGAGCACGCCGTCATCGCGACGATGCCGATGTTCCCGTATGAGGCGGCAAAGACGCGGATGAGATGGGTCGGGTTGGATGCCGACAGCTTTGACTATGTGACATCTTTTGACAGCTGCAGCTACTGCAAGCCAAACCCCGGGTTCTACCGCGAGATCCTTGAGCGGTTCAAGGTTGAGCCCAAGGACGCTCTGATGATCGGCAACGACGTGCGCGAGGATATGGAGCCGTGTGAGGAGCTGGGGATCGAAACCTTCCTCGTCACCGACCACATGATCACACACGGGCTTGACTACAGCCGGTTCCGCCGGGGTACGTACCCCGAGCTGATCGAATTTCTCAAAACCGTATAAGATGATAAAGTATAAGAGGGGGCTGCCGCGCGACAGCCCCTCTTCCTTATCCGCAGCGGCTAAAGGTTCCGCAGTCGGGCAATATCTGCCGTATCGGCAGAGAAGTTCTCAATATACGAGAGGATCCTCTCGGCGTCGTCGCTGATACAGAACAGCGAGAGGTTCGACCGGTTCATGAACCCGCCGTCCACCGCCGAGCGCAGCATTGCGAGCATCGCGTCATAGTAGCCGTCGATGTTGTAGACGGCGATGGGCTTTTGGTGCCGGCCAAGCTGCCGCAGGGTGAAGATCTCGAAGAACTCCTCGAACGTGCCCACCCCGCCGGGGGTGACGATGAACGCGTCGCTGCGATCCTCCATGATCTGCTTTCGCTCGCGCATGGTATCGGTATAGACATACTCGGTGCACGCCTCATACAGGGTGCCGTCGATGTTGAAGAACGACGGCGCGACGCTGATGACGTCGCCGCCGCCCTCGTGGACGCCGCGGGCGAGCGCGCCCATCATCCCGTGGGCGCCGCCGCCGAAGATCAGGTCGTGTCCGTGACAAGCCAGCAGCGCACCGAGCTGCTCGCCGGCGGTGATATACCGGTCGTCGATCAGCTTCGACGCCGCTCCGTATACGCAGATGTTCATGGCGTGGTTCCTTTCTGTGTACCTAACCCTGTTCGAACTGGGAGTTGTACAGCTCGGCATAGAAGCCGCCCTCAGCGAGCAGCTCTTCATGCGTGCCCGAGCCGATGATATCGCCGTCGCGCAGCACGAGGATGAGATCGGCGTTCTTGATGGTGGACAGCCGGTGGGCGATGACGAACGACGTCCTGCCCTCGGTTAGAGTGTCCATGGCGCGCTGGATGATACGCTCGGTGCGGGTATCGACCGACGAGGTCGCCTCATCGAGGATCAATAGCGGCGCGTTCTCGATCATCGCACGGGCGATGGTGAGCTGCTGCTTCTGACCGGCCGACAGCGAGCTCTTGTCGTCGAGCACCGTGTCGTATCGGTCGGGCAGCGCGTTGATAAAGCGATGGATACCGACCGCCTTGCAGGCGCGGATCATCTCGTCCTCTGAGACGTCGTTCTTCGAGTAGACGAGGTTCTCGCGCACCGTGCCCTCGAACAGCCATGTATCCTGCAGCACCATACAGAACAGGTCATGGACGTTCTCGCGCGTCAGCGTCGAGATATCCACCCCGTCGATGGTGATCCGTCCCTCGATGACCTCATAGAACCGCATCAGGAGGTTCACCAGCGTGGTCTTGCCGGCGCCGGTAGGGCCGACGATGGCGACCTTCTGACCCGCCTTGATATCGGCGGAGAAGTCCTTGATGATGACGTGTTCGGGGCGGTAGTAGAACTGTACATGCTCAAAAGAAACGTCGCCTTTGACGTCGCGCAGTCCGGCACTCTTGCCGCTCTCGTCGGACATCTCCTCCTCGTGCAGATACTCGAAGACGCGCTCGGCGGCGGCAGCGGTGCTCTGCATGGACGTAAAGCTCTGGGCGATCTGGGACAGCGGCTGGGTGAACTGGCGGACATAGATGGTGAAGGCGATGATCACGCCGAACGTGATGACGCCGTTCATCGTCAACAGCGCGCCGACGACGCATACCGCGACGAACCCGAGGTTGCCGATGAACTGCATCAGCGGCTGCATCAGCCCCGACAGCGCGGTCGCCTTGAAGACCGAGTCGCGCAGATGGCGGTTGATGCGGCTGAACTCCTCTTTGGCCTCGGCCTCGGCGTTGAACGCCTTGATGATGTTGTGGCCGGCATAGATCTCCTCGACATGGCCGTTGATTGCGCCCAGATGCCGCTGCTGGCGGTTGAAGTGCTTCTGTGAGAAGCGCATGATGAACGTCATCACAAAGAACCCGAGCACCGACGCTGCGATCGAGGTCAGCGCGAGGATCCAGTTGGTCAGGAACATCATGACGAGCGATCCCAGCAGGAGCGTTACCGAGGTGACGAGCTGGGCGATCGACAGGTTCAGCGTCTGGCCGATGGTGTCGATATCGTTAGTGATGCGCGACAGGATATCGCCGAACGCGTGGCGGTCAAAGTACTTAAGCGGCATGCGGTTGGTCTTGTTGGTGATATCGGTGCGTAGCCGCTGAGAGATACGCTGGCTGACGGTCGCCATGATGAAATGTTGGGTGAAGTTCATCACCCAGCTGATGCTGTACAGGATGATGAGGATCATCCCGATCTGTCCGATCGCCGACAGGTCCATCTCGGCGGTCAGCCCCGCTCCGATGAGGTCGGTCATGCGGCTGATGAATCGCGGGCCGACCAGCGAGACGATGGTGCCGATCATCGCGCAGATAAGCGCGACGAGCGCGGGGACCATCTGGGGGCGGGCATAGGTGATCATTTCTTTCCACGCGGCAGAGAAGTTCTTCGGCTTCTCGGTAACGACGCCGCGGGGTGAGCCGGGGCCGCGCGCGGCGGTGGGGCGCTTGCTGTTCTCGCCGATGAGGTCCGGTCTCTTCTTCTCAATCATGATCCAGTTCCTCCTCGCTGAGCTGAGACAGCGCGATCTCGTGATAGATATCACAGGATCGGAGCAGCTCGCGGTGCTTGCCGATTGCCGCGATCCTGCCCTCGTCGAGTACGATGATCCGGTCGGCGTCCTTGATGGTGCCGATGCGCTGGGCGACGATGATGCTGGTCGTGCCGGCGGTCTTCTGGCGGAGCATCTCGCGCAGCTCGCGGTCGGTCTTGTAGTCGAGCGCCGAGAAGCTGTCGTCAAAGATCAGGATCTCGGGCTTGCGACAGACCGCGCGGGCGATGCACAGCCGCTGCTTCTGGCCGCCGCTTAGGTTGGAGCCGCCCTGGGCGACCTCGAAATCATAGGTGTCCTCGAGCTTCTCGACGAACTCGGTCGCACGGGCGATCTCTACGGCATGCACGACGTCCTCTTCGGTATAGCCGTCGGTGCCGTTGCTGCCGAGCGCGACGTTCGAGTTGACAGAGCCCGAGAACAGCACCGCGCGCTGCGGCACCACCCCGAGGCGGTTATGGAGCTGCTCGAGGGTATAGTCCTTGACGTTTCTGCCGTCGACGAGCACCTCGCCCTTCGTCGCGTCATAGAAGCGGGGGATGAGGTTGATCATCGTCGACTTGCCGCAGCCGGTCGAGCCGATAATCGCGACGGTCTCGCCCGCGTTCGCCTTAAAGCTGATATCCTCGAGCACATCGTCGGCGGCATCGGGATAGCGAAAGCTGACGTGGCGGAACTCGACCGTGCCGTGTTCGTCGGTATGGTCGACGCCCGCGCCGTCATGGATCGACGACGGGGTGTCGATGACCTCGTTGATGCGGTGAGCGGCGACCATCGCCCGCGGCGCCATGATGAAGATCATGTTCAGCATCATGAACGCCATGATCACCTGCATCGCATAGGCGGAGAACACCACCATCTCCGAGAACAGCCCGACCTTCTCGGTCATGCCGGCGGCACTGATGAGATACGCGCCGATCCAGTACACGGCGAGCGACAGCCCGTTCATGATGAGCATCATCGACGGCATCATGAACGACATGACGCGGTGGGCGGTTATGTTGTTGTGGGTGATGTCGGTGTTCGCGGACTCGAACTTGTTCTTCTGATACGTTTCGGCGTTATAGGCGCGGATCACGCGCAGACCGGTGAGGTTCTCGCGGGTGATGCGGTTGATGTTGTCGGTGAGCATCTGGATCCGCTCGAACCGCGGATGCGCGAACAGATAGCAGATCATCAGCACGGTGATGACCAGCACCACCGCAACGCCGGTAGAGAACGTCCACTGGACGCTCTTGTCGATGATCTTGGTGATCGCCCAGATCGCCATGACCGGCGCGCGCACGATCATCTGGACGCCGAACATGATGACGGTCTGTACCTGGGTGATGTCGTTGGTGGAGCGGTTGATGAGCGACGCGGTAGAGAAGCGGTTGATCTCGTTCATCGAGAAGCTCTCAACCGTGTCGTACAGCTTGGCGCGCACCTTGAACGAGTAGCCCGCCGCAAGATATCCGGAGATGACCGTCACCAGTATCGTCACCGCGAGCGACCCGAGCGCGCACAGGAGCATCTTGCCGCCCGAGAGGAGGATATCGCTCATCGTGCCGCCGGTCTGCAGCTGCTCGGTGATATCCGACATATAGTCGGGCATGAGCAGCTCGAGCCCCACCGACGCGGTGATCAGCACGACCACCGCCGCGACCAGCCCCCACTCTCTCTTGTTGAAATGTCGTAGAATCGCTTTCATAACTAACCTTCCGAGAAACAGATTACCATATTCTATCACATTTATCGGCGAATTGCAACGATAAACCGCCGATGGCCCACGGTTTTTGAATGAGTTAACAAATTATGAACAGAGCCAGTTCGTAACGATTTTATCGAGGTATGAGGGGTCAAGAAGACATTTAAATTGTTTATCGG
>CAJODM010000034.1 GCA_905233755.1 uncultured Ruminococcus sp. | reverse complement strand
ATCTTGTGCTGTAAATGTATAACTCATTGTTTCATCACCGTATACATTATACCACATTAATTTCATCTTTTAAAGTGTTTTATTGAATAATAGTATAAAGTGTTTTATTGAATAATAGTATTAATCCCGTATAACTACAGAACCCGACCGTGACGCTATGTCACAGTCGGGTTCTTTCGTGCTGTTATCAGTATCAGGTCGCGTTCTCGTCGAACTCGTCGTCAGGGGGGTTGAACGGGCCTTCCTCGGGGATATCGGTGAGCTCGTCACCAAACTCGGTATCGTCATCGTCATACGACAGCTTGGTCATCACGCTGCCTTCGGGCGCGGGGGAGGCGACCCGGCGTTTCCTGCGGCGGGCGGTGAACAGACAGGTGATCAGGAACAGCCCGATCCCTACCGCCGTCAGCACGACCCCGCTCCCAAAGCCCTCGGGCATATATCGCAGGGTGATGTCATGGGAACCGGAACTGATGCGGAACGCGAGCATCGCGTCGCCGATGGGCTTGATCTCGACCTCTTGGCCGTCGACATAGGCGCGCCAGCCGTTGACATAGGGGATCGAGGTGTAGAATACGCCGCTCTCCTTGACGTCGATATGACCGGAGATCTCGGTGTCGGTCACCGTTTGGGCGTCGAGCACGCTCTGTGAGAACTTTGCAAGCCCCTGCCGGTAGAGCGCCTCGTTGAGCATCGCACAGTACACGGTCACGGTGCCGGAGGAGGTGTCGGAGATATCGGCGTATAGTGAGAGCTTGTCGCCCTTGTGCACGGTGCCGAAGGTCATGATATACGGCCGCTTGACGTAGTTCGAGATGACCTCCTCGTCGTTGACGCGCAGCGAGACGTTCTCGGTGCCGGAGGCAGAGAAGTAGGCGACCGCTACGCCGTCCTCGGGCGCCTCGTAGTTATACTTCAAGTGCGGGGTCGAGTCGGATTGCTTGACGCTGAAGCTGTAGTTGCCGAAGCTGTTCTTGTTCACGGGAAACGCCTCATAGTCGGTGTGCCCCTGGGACACGACCTCGAGATACTCATACAGGTCGCCGTCGATCCCGGTCGCCAGACGGAAGATGCGGTTCTGGTTGTCGATGGGATTCGACACCGCCGTGTTCATCGAGAAGTCGAGGATATCGTCATCCACGACAAACCCCTGTCGGATATAGTCGGTGTTCTCGAGCAGCTTGACGTTCGAGCTCTCGTACAGCAGGCGGTTGTGGATGGTGTCGAGGTGCTTGCCGTAGGGCGAGATGAGGTACTTGAGGTTGAGCATGACGTTGGTGAACGGCGAGCTCTCCTGATAGGTGTAGCGGTTCGAGGTGTTCCAGCCGCAGATGCCGAACTTCTCCATATACTTGGAGATGGCCTCGTTCGTCATCGAGTTGAACATTGAGATGCCGTCGATGCCGATCAGCGCGTTGTCGTTGAGTGTATAGTAGCGGGTGACCTCGGTGCGCTCGAGGTCGGTGTTGCCCATCTCGAGCCGGTCAACGGTGTTGACACAGGCATAGGTGTGGCGGGTGCCCAAGGGATAGTAGGAGCCGTCGGTGACGGTGACGGTCTCTACACCGATATAGGCGGAGCATCCGCCCTCGGCGACGGCGATGATGAACAGCGCGATCGCGAGCGCTCGGTGCGGTACGATGTGCAGGGTATAGAGCATCAGCCAGACGATCACGATGAACCCGATCAGCGCGGTGGCGATGAGGTTCTTGGTATCGTCATACTGGCTGATGATCCCGAGCAGCGCGAGCAGCCCGACAGCGGTGATGATGACGTGCACCAGCCGCACGCTGTCGATGTTCATATACACGCGGAACGCCATATAGATGAGCACGAACGAGTATAGGAACGAGAACCGATGGGGCAGCATATTCGGGAAGTGGAACCCGTGCCAGATGAAGTCGAGCTGACGGATGATGAAGCTGAGGATGAAGAACACCAACAGCAGACCGCAGAACACGCGCTCGCGCCTCTTGATCTTCGAGCAGGTGAGGAACAGGATGCCCAGCACGATCGCGAGCACGCCGCAGTAGATGTTCGGCAGCCCCTCCTTCGCGGTGGGTTCGGTGAGCGACGCTGAGTTAGCGAGCGTCTGGCCGACAGCGTCCATCACGCCGCTGAAGTCGGCGGATGCGCCGATGTTGATGGCAAAGGTGGTCGGGAAGTGGTTGTCGGCGGCGTGGGCATGGCTGAGCCCATAGAACGCCGGCAGCGTCAGGATCGTGGTGATGAGCAGCGCGACCGCGGTACACCACACCATCTTCAAGAAGTTGACAAAGAGTGTTTTCACACCCTTGAACTCGACGATCGAGTAGCCGATACACACCAGCAGCACCCCGGCGCACGTGAACAGCCCGATATAGTAGTTCGCAAGGACCGACAGCGCGAGCGTGATGATATACAGCTTGAACCGGCCGTCCCGCAGCAGCGCGAACGTCCCCGCGATCACCAGCGGCAGCAGCGCGATGGTGTCGAGCCAGATGACGTTCCAGTAATAGCCCATGATGAACGCGCACAGCCCGTACATGATCCCGAACGCGGTGATGGTGATATCGTTGCGCTTGAAGGTCAGCCGCAGAAACAGCGCGAAGAACATCCCCGCACAGCCGATCTTGATACAGGTGATGACATAGAGAAACTCGCGCAGCATACTTGTCGGTACGAACACCGACAGAAAGTTCAGCGGGCTTGCCAGATAGTAGGACATCAGCGCGAGATAGTTGGTGCCGCCGCCGGACTTCCATGTCCAGAAGAGCGAGCCGCCGGTCTTCAGCTTGTCCTGAAAGTCGACCAAGAAGGGATAGTACTGGTGCCACAGGTCGGTGACGAGGATCTGCTTACTGCCGAAGGGCGACACGCCCTTGATCGCCAGACACACGAACACGAACAGGAACGGGATCAAGAACGCGAGGATCACATAGAGGTTTCGCCCGAGCCACCGTTTCTCTGAGAACAGGTTCGGCTTTCTCTTCGGCACGGTCTCATCGGTTGAGGCCTCTGTGAGCGCTGTGGGCTTTGCCGGCATGGTGGTTTCTGTGTTGATTTCCATTCTTACCTCCTCAAAAAGGCAGGAGCATTATAATCCATCTAACATATTACCATTTATTTTGAGGGACGTAAAGGGGATTTTCGGAATTGTGAAAATTTTTTCAAAACAGTTTACAGCATGAACGGGATTTGGTATAATAAATCCGTATATGGCAGCAACGCCAAAGGATAACAGAAACCAAGGTGAAGTATATGAAATTGATCGACATCGTGGTGCCGTGCTATAACGAGGAGGAGGTGCTGCCGCTGTTTGTGTCCGAGACGAACACCGTCATCGACACCATCAGCGGGTATCGGTTCCGCTATATCCTCGTCAACGACGGCAGCCGCGACCGCACGCTGGACGTCATGAAAACGCTCGCGTCGCGGTATGGAAACGTCAAGTACATCAGCTTCTCGCGCAACTTCGGCAAAGAGAGCGCGATGTACGCGGGGCTCTCGGCGAGCACCGGCGACTATGTCATCGTGATGGACGCCGACCTGCAGCATCCGCCGGCGATGTTCCCGCAGATGATCGACGGCGTTGAGGAGGGCTACGACTGCTGTGCCCTCTACCGCGCCAAGCAGGAGGGCGAGAGCCGGCTGCGCCGGTTCGTGTCGAAGATCTTCTTCTCGTTCCAGAACCGCATCTCGGATGTGAAGATGCCCGAGGGCGCGGTGGACTACCGCATCATGTCGCGCCGGATGGTCGACGCGATCCTGCGGCTGACCGAGGTACAGCGGTTCTCGAAGGGCATCTTCTGCTGGGTCGGGTTCAACACCAAGTGGATCGAGTACAAGAACGTCGAGCGCACCGTCGGCACGACCAAGTGGAGCTTGTGGGGGCTGTTCAAGTACGCGCTGGACGGCATCACCTCGTTCTCGGTGACGCCGCTGCGGTTCATCGCGGTGCTGGGGTTTGTCATCTCGCTGCTGTCGTTCATCTATATCATCATCACGCTGATCCAGACGCTGATCATCGGTGTCGAGGTGCCGGGCTATGTCACCACGCTGTGCGCGGTGCTGTTCCTCGGCGGGATCGTCGAGATGAGCGTCGGAATCCTCGGCGAGTATATCGGCCGTATCTATATGGAGGCAAAGGGTCGCCCGATCTATATCGTCAGCGAGACCAACATCGACGACCGGTCGGACTATAACTTCTAGAGGGTGAACGGCATGAGAAAGCTATGGGAGAAGTATCGGGAGATCATCATGTACCTCATCTTCGGGGTGCTGACGACGCTGGTCAACTGGGTCACCTATGCGCTGGTCGAGCCGGCGCTGTCACGCGCGATGCACGGCGACGAGGTGATCCTGACGATGGCACACTTTGAGCTGACATATACGACGCTCGCCATCTTTCTGGCGAATTTTATCGCGTGGGTCGCGGGCGTGCTGTTCGCCTTCGTCACCAACAAGATATGGGTGTTTGAGAGCAAGTCGTGGCGTCCGTCCGTCGCCTTCAAGGAGTTCTGGCTGTTCGTGCTGGCGCGGCTGATCACCGGCGTGCTCGAATGGTTCGGGGTGCCGCTGTTGGTCGCGCTCGGGATGAACCGGTCGCTGTTCGGCGTCGACGGATTCCTCGCGAAGATCCTTGTCAGCGTCATCGTGGTCATCCTCAATTATGTATTCAGCAAGCTGATTATCTTCCGGCAGAAGAAGCCGCCGGTCGAGCTGCTGGAAGAAGAATAACAGAAAAACCGCCCGATAGGGCGGTTTTTGTGATAATGGGGCAGGATGAGCTGCGATCGCTAGTCTCCGGTGCGGATGCTGATCCCCAGCACATCGAGCGAATCGGGGTCTACCGCTGACGGACAGCTGCTCATCAGTTCGGACGCGTTCTGGACCTTGGGGAAGGCGGTGACATCGCGCAGACTGTCCGCCCCGCACATCAGCATCGCGATGCGGTCGAGCCCGATGCCCATGCCGCCGTGGGGCGGCGCGCCATACTTGTACGCCTCGACGAGGAACCCGAACTTGGCGTCGATCTCCTCATCGGTCATCTTCAGCGCGCGGAACATCTTCTGCTGCAGCTCATAATCGGTGATGCGCATCGAGCCGGATGACAGCTCGGTGCCGTTGAGGGTCAGGTCATATGCCTTGGCGATGACCTTGGAGGGATCGGTCTCGAGATAGTCGAGACACTCCTCGCGCGGCATCGTGAACGGATGGTGCATCGCGACCCATTCGCCGGTCTCCTCGTCCAGCTCGAAGAACGGGAAGTCCACGATCCACACGAACCGGAACATATCCTTCGGGATGATATCGAGCTGGCGCGCGACCTCCAGCCGCAGCGCGCCCAGCGTGGGGAGCACGACCGAGTTTCGGTCGGCAACGACGAATACCACGTCGCCCTGCTGTGCAGACAGGGACGTCAGGATGCGGTCGAGGTCGCCCTCTGACAGGAACTTGCCGAACGAGCACGACGGCGTCTCGTCCGCCCAGCGGATATAGGCGAGCCCCTTTGCGCCGATGCCCTTGACGTACTCGGTGAGCTTGTCGATCTTCTTGCGGGTGAGGGCGGCAGCGGCGTTCTTTGCGACGATCGCGCGTACCGAACCGCCGCAGTCGAGCGCGCTTTTGAAGACGACAAAGTCGATCCCGCCGACGACGTCCGACAGATCGCGGATCTTCATATCGAACCGCACGTCGGGCTTGTCGGAGCCATAGGTGTTCATCGCGTCCTCATACTTCATCCGCAGAAAGGGGAGGGACAGCTCGATGCCGCGCAGCTCGCGGAACAGCCGTGCCATCAGCCCCTCGTTGATCGCCATGATCTCGTCGGCGTCGACGAACGACAGCTCCATATCGATCTGGGTGAACTCGGGCTGGCGGTCGGCGCGCAGATCCTCGTCACGGAAGCACCGCGCGAGCTGGATATAGCGGTCAAACCCCGACAGCATCAGCAGCTGCTTGTAGATCTGGGGCGACTGGGGCAGCGCATAGAACTTTCCCTGATGGATGCGGGACGGCACAAGGTAGTCGCGCGCTCCCTCGGGGGTGGACTTGATCATCATCGGGGTCTCGATCTCGACGAACCCGTTCTCATAGAAGTAGTCGCGGGCGATCTTTGAGATGCGCGAGCGGGTGATGAGGTTCTCCATCAGCGGGCGGCGGCGCAGGTCGAGGTAGCGGTAGCGCAGCCGGATTTCCTCGGCGGTCTTGCTGTTGTCGACGATCTCGAACGGCGGGGTCTGGGCTTTGGACAGCACCCGCAGATCGGTGACCGCAATCTCGATATCGCCGGTGGCAATCTTGTCGGTTTTGGAGGCGCGCTCACGCACCGTGCCGACGGCGGCGAGGACGAACTCGGAGCGTACCGAGAACGCCTTGTCGAAGATCTCCCTTGCCGTACCCTCATCGAACGCGAGCTGGACGATGCCGGTGCGGTCGCGCAGGTCGATGAAGATGAGCTGCCCGAGGTCCCGCTGACGCTGTACCCAGCCGCAGACGGTGGCCGTGCTGCCGATGTCCTTGTTCCGCAGCTCGCCGCAGTAGTGCGACCGGTGCAGCCCTGTCATAAATTCTGCCATCTCTTACATCTCCTCGGGTATCGTATAGTTCTCGGCGGCGCTCAGAGCAGCGAATCGTGACAGAAACGCGTCGAAATCAAGCGATATCTCTTCCTGCTCGCCGGTGAGCATATTCTTCAGTTTGGCGGAACGCTGTGCAAGCTCGTTGTCGCCCAACACCATGCAGTAGCGGGCGTGGAGCTTGTCGGCGTATTTCATCTGGGCGCGCAGCCCGCGCCCCACCACGTCACATTCGGCACAGATGCCCGCCTGGCGCAGCTGCATACACAGCGCGAACGCCCGACGGCTCGCCTCGTCCCCCATCGCGCCGATATACAGCTCGCACGGCGCGGGGGCGGGGATCTCGATCCTTTGAGCGTCGAGGGTCAGCAGCAGCCGCTCGATCCCGAGCGCAAATCCGAGCGCCGGCAGCGGGTTCCCGCCCAGATCCTCGATCAGCGCGTCGTATCTTCCGCCGCCGCAGACGGTGCTCTGGGCGCCGATATCGTCCGAGATGAACTCGAACACCGTCTTGCTGTAGTAGTCGAGCCCGCGGACGATGCGGGGGTTGACGGTATAGCGGATGCCGGCAGCGTCGAGGTAGTGCTGTACCTGCTCGAAGTGCTCTCTGCACTCGTCGCACAGATACTCGAGCACGGTCGGCGCAGAGGCGGCGATCTCGTGATCGTGATCGTTTTTGCAGTCGAGCAGGCGCATCGGGTTGCGCTCCAGCCGCTCCTTGCAGTCGTCGCACAGCTCGTCGCGGTATTGATCAAAGTAGTCGTGCAGCGCGCGATGATAGTCGTCGCGGCACGCTTTGCAGCCGATCGAGTTGATCTCGAGTTTCAGCCCGCGCACGCCCAGTCGGTCAAAGATCGACTTGACGGCGGCGATCATCTCGGCGTCGGCAGCGGGATGCTTCGTCCCGTAGCATTCCATCCCGAACTGATGGAACTCGCGCAGCCGCCCCGCCTGGGGCTTCTCATAGCGGTAGCAGGACACCAGGTAGTACGCCTTGATCGGCAGCGGATCGTTGAACAGCCCGTGCTCGAGCACCGCCCGTGCCGCGCCGGCGGTACCCTCGGGGCGCAGGGTGACAGAGTCGCCGCCCTTGGTGTCGAAGGTGTACATCTCCTTCTGGACGACGTCGGTGGTATCGCCGACGCCGCGCTCGAACAGGTTGGTATGCTCGAACACCGGCGTGCGGATCTCGCGGTAGCCGAAGGCGCGTGCCTCCTGCCGGAACAGCTCCTCGAGGAACTGCCAGCGATAGCTGTCGCGGGGCAGCACATCCTCGGTGCCGCGGGGCTTCTTTACGATAAGTGCCATAGTATCAGTCCTTGTCCGTCGGCAGAGTTTGCCGAATTTCTCTGTCACTATCATATCACAAGTTGTGACCGATGGCAATAGCGGATTGGCAGGGGGATGACAGCGTACATCGGCGGCTGTATCGGGGATGTCGCACGTGTTCTGCCCTATGGGAGCGCTGCGCCCGGATAGGCATATCCGCCCACCCGTCCGGCGGGATAGGGGAGAGATTACAAAAAAGTGAACAGAAATATCAACATTTTTATCTTCTTTTTAATAATTTTAACGAAATTGTGAACGATTACCCCTTGTAAAACTGCTCACGAGTATGTTATAATGTAGTTACCAATCTATATAGGAGGACGATTCTATGAAAAAGTTACTTAGCATCTTACTGGCTGTTGTACTGGTCGCATCTGTTGCTGCGGTAGCTGTTTCGGCATACTCTGTCACCGGTCCCGACGCCATCAAAGTTGCGGATGCTGTCCAGGGTTATGAGACCTACAGATACTACTTCATGATGCCCAACGGCACCAACGGCAACACGGCCGACGCTGACGTCACCATCACCACTGTCGATGAGGAGACCGGTGAGTCGGTCACCGAGGTCGTTATCGCTGCCGGCGAGCATGCCAGCTCTTGGTATAATGATTTCACCGATATCGCCGGTATCTACTGGTGGGGCAACGGTTCGGCTGTTCCCGATGGATGGGCCGGCTATCAGGCGATGGTCGAGGACGAGGCCGAGAACGTCTACTATGCCGACGTTCCCAAGGACGTCACCACCATCGTATGGAACAACGCTGTTGACGGCGGTCTGGACACCACGCTGGACATCTACTATAAGGCGGCCCAGACGGTCAACCTGAACGTCGAGTTCCTCTATCCGGGCGAGAACGCGAACTTCCCGAACGGTATCGACAACTATGACGGCCTGATCTACATCGTTGACGCGAACCAGATCGAGATCAACGACTTCTCGCTCAAGCAGACCTGCGGCGGCAACTGGTTCTACTATTATGGCAGCGGTTGCTACGGCGTTGACCCCGAGGGCACTGCCGGCTCCGATTCGTGCCAGAATCCGGTCCACAACCACAGCGGCGAGGATGACTCCTCTGAGGAGACCATTCCCGTCGACTTTGTACCCGGAGACGCGAACATGGACGGCGAGGTCAGCATCATGGACGCGACCCGTATCCAGCGGTATCTTGCCGAGCTGATCGATGAGACCGAGATCGACCTGAGAGCAGCGCTCGTCACCGGCGGCGACGAGGTCAGCATCATGGATGCGACCCGTATCCAGCGGTATCTTGCGGAGCTATGCAACCTCGACGGCTCCACTCCGTACGATCCTTCGCTCGATTACGCTTTTACCTGGTAACAGCGAACTGATAGCATAACACAACCTTTGGCGGCGCTCGATGAGCGCCGCCTTTTGTGATGCCCTGTGTACGTTATGAAGGGGTTGTCCACCCCTGCCTCCTTATCAGCTCTGCCATTGCCGGCACGCTGACCCAGAGGAACGATACCGGCTGATAGGGTAGGGGGATAGCCCCTGTTCGGATACCGCGGCAAAAAGAGACAACAGCGCAACCGAGATAGCGGTTACGCTGTTGTCTTATGGCAACTAAATACAAATTGTCATCTGGATAGGGCAAACACCCTGAAAACTGAACAAAGTGTGGTGAAGGGACAAAGGAGAGCGTTGCTGGGATGACCAAAGGAATATGGTCAAGCCCTCGACCTAT
>CAJODM010000033.1 GCA_905233755.1 uncultured Ruminococcus sp. | reverse complement strand
CCGATAAACAATTTAAATGTCTTCTTGACCCCTCATACCTCGATAAAATCGTTACGAACTGGCTCTGTTCATAATTTGTTAACTCATTCAAAAACCGTGCACCCATTCCCGACTTTTTAGGCATCTGATGTGATATTCGAACCGCCGGCATAACGGCGGGGCTGAGCCGGAGCTTGCTCCTAATAAGCAAAAAGCGCCCGGAGCGATCCGGACGCTTTCTATCATGATGTTATTCGACAGTGACGGACTTTGCAAGGTTGCGGGGTTTGTCGACGTCGTTGCCCTTGTTGACCGAGGTGTAGTAGGCGAGCAGCTGCAGCGGGATCGCCGCTACCATCGGCATCAGCACCTCTTCGATACGGGGCACGCGGATGATATAGTCCGCCGCCTCGGGATCGATGCTCGACAGCTCGTCGCACACGACAATGGTCATCGCGCCGCGGGACTTGACCTCCTTGATATTCGAGACGGTCTTCTCGAGCAGGGTGTTCTGGGTCGCGACGGCGATCACGGGCATCCCGTCGACGATCAGCGAGATGGTGCCGTGCTTGAGCTCACCGGCAGCATAGCTCTCGGAGTGGATATATGAGATCTCCTTGAGCTTGAGCGATCCCTCCATCGAGAGCGCATAGTCGAGCCCGCGCCCGATATACAGCAGACTGTCGGCGGTGATGAGCTTGGTCGAGATATACTGACAGTCATCGACAAGGTCATCGATGGTCTTCGCGATCGCGGCGGGGGTGGCGACGAGCGAGGCGGTCAGCCGTCTGCACTCCTCCTCGGACAGCTTGCCGTTGGCATACGCCATCTCGAACGCCAGCAGATACATCACCGAGAGCTGTACCAGGTACGCCTTGGTGGATGCGACGGCGATCTCGGGACCCGCATGGGTATAGATCACCATATCCGCCTCGCGGGCGATGGAGCTGCCCTTGACGTTTACAACGGCGAGCGTCTTGGCGCCCAGCCGCTTGGAGAGGTTCAGCGCCTCCTTCGAGTCGGCGGTCTCGCCGCTCTGGGAGATGATCACCACAAGGTCCTCTTCGCTGAGCAGCGGGTCGCGATATCGAAACTCGGACGCCATATCGACGGTGACCGGCACGCGCGCCAGCCGCTCGATCACATACTTGCCGACCATGCCGGCGTGCATCGCAGTGCCGCAGGCGACGATGAAGATCCGCTGATAGCCGCGCAGCATATCGGGCGTGATCCCGCACTCGGAGAGGTCGGGCATCCCGTTCTCGATGCGCGGAGTGATGGTCGTCTTGACGGCGGTGGGCTGCTCATGGATCTCCTTAATCATGAAGTGCTCATACTCGCCCTTCTCGGCGCTGTCCTCGTCCCAGTCAGCGGTCTTGAGCTCCTTCTCCACCATCCTGCCGTGCAGGTCACAGAACGAGGCGATCCCGTTCTTGAGCACCGCGATCTCGCCGTGATCGAGCAGATAGTAGTTCTTGGTGTACTGGATGATCGCGGGGACATCTGACGCGATGAATGCTTCGCCCGAGCCCTGACCGACGATCAGCGGGCTCTCGCACCGCACCGCATAGACGGTGTCGGGGCGGTCGGCAAAGATGATCCCCAGCGCGAACGACCCGCGCACCTCATGCAGCATCTTGCGGATGGCACGGATGGGATCGCCGTCATAGTAGAAGTCCAGCAGCTGGGCCACGACCTCGGTGTCGGTATCGGACAGAAACCCGCGTCTGTCGTTGCTCATGAGGAACTGCTTGATCTCCTTATAATTCTCGATAATGCCGTTGTGGACGAGGGTGACGCGCTTGCCCGAGTGAGGGTGCGAGTTGATATCCGACGGCTCGCCGTGGGTCGCCCAGCGGGTGTGCCCGATACCGGCATGGCCGATCGGCTTGCCCTCCTTTTGCATCTTCTTGGTCAGATCGGTCAGCCGTCCCTTGGACTTTGCCACCTTGATCGCGTTGTTCTCAAACACCGCGATGCCCGCCGAATCATATCCGCGGTACTCGAGCTTCGTCAGCGCCGATACCAGCACATCGGAGCAGTCACGCGGTCCTACATATCCTACAATTCCACACATGATGAAATCTCCTTGTGAGTTGCTATTGCAAAGGGCTCGTCATCCTTAGTCAAGGGTGTAGCCGCCGGGGTTGTTCTTCTGCCAGTTCCACGAGTCGCGGCACATCTCGTCGAGCCCGAGCTCCGCGCGCCAGCCAAGCACCTCGTTCGCCTTCTTGGGATCGGCATAGCACTCGGCGATGTCGCCCGCGCGGCGCGGCTTGATGTCATAGGGGATGTCGATATCGTTCACGCGCGAGAAGGTGTTCACGATATCGAGCACCGAGTACCCGATGCCGGTACCGAGGTTGAAGATCTCGGTGCCCGTATGCGCGGCGGCATACTCGATCGCCTTGAGGTGTCCGCGCGCCAGATCCACCACGTGGATATAGTCGCGCACGCCGGTGCCGTCGGGGGTCGGATAGTCGTTTCCGAACACGCCCAGCCGCGGCAGCTTGCCGACCGCCACCTGGGTGATATAGGGCATGAGGTTGTTCGGGATGCCGTTGGGGTTCTCGCCGATCAGCCCGCTCTCGTGCGCGCCGATGGGGTTGAAATACCGCAGCAGCACGACCGACAGCTCGCTGTCGGCAGTAGCGGCATCGGTGAGGATCCGCTCGTTCATATACTTCGTCCAGCCATAGGGGTTAGTGCACGAGGTGGGCATCCCCTCCACCAGCGGCACCCGCTCGGGGATGCCGTACACGGTGGCGGACGAGCTGAACACGATGCGCGTGACGCCGTGGCGCTTCATGCACTCCATCAGCGTCAGGGTGGTGTCGAGGTTGTTGCGATAGTACTTAAGCGGGATCGCACAGCTCTCGCCCACCGCCTTGAGCCCCGCAAAGTGGACAACGGCGTCAAAGCTCTCTTTGTCGAACATCGCGTCCATCGCCGCAGCGTCGGCGACGTCCAGCTCATACAGCGTCGGGCGCGTGCCGGTGATGCGCTCGATGCGGTCTAGCACCAGGGGCGACGCGTTGTCAAAGTTGTCGGCGATCACAACATCATAGCCCGCATTGATAAACTCTACAGCGGTATGGCTGCCGATATAGCCGGCGCCGCCTGTCAGCAAAACTTTCATCCGTTTTCCTCCGTTTCGGGGTCGTCGTTCTCATGGGTGAGATGGTGGAAGGTGGGTACCAGCTCGGCGAGCTTCTCGACGGTGGCGTCGTTGTCATTATGCTCGGCGATCGTCTGCAGCTCCTCGAGCTTAGAGAGCAGCGCAGCGGGATCGATGTCGATCTGGTTGCCAATGAATATCTTCTCGTTGTCGGTGGACTGCAGCCCCTCTTCGTTCATGAGCAGCTCCTCGAACAGCTTCTCGCCGGGGCGCAGACCGGTGAACTTGATCTCCACATCCTTGTACGGGATCTTGCCGTACATACGGATAAGGTTCTCGGCAAGGGTGGTGATCTTCACCGGATCGCCCATATCGAGGACAAAGATCTCGCCGCCCTTGGCGATGGCGCCGGCTTCGAGCACCAGCGAGACCGCCTCGGGGATGGTCATAAAGTAGCGGATGATATCCGGATGGGTCACGGTGACGGGCTTGCCGGATTCGATCTGGCGGCGGAACAGCGGGATCACCGAGCCGTTGGAGCCCAGCACGTTGCCAAAGCGGGTGGTGACGAACTCGGTATCGGAGCCCGACTGGGACTTGTACTGCACGATCATCTCACAGCACCGCTTTGTCGCGCCCATGACGTTGGTGGGGTTGACCGCCTTGTCGGTAGAGATCATCACGAACTTCTGCACCCGATAGAACTCGGCGAGCGTGACCAGGTTCCATGTGCCGAAGATGTTGTTCTTCACCGCCTCGGCGGGCGAGGTCTCCATCAGGGGAACGTGCTTGTGCGCCGCGGCATGGAACACCACGTCGGGGCGGTACTCTCTGAAGATCTGCGCCATCTTGTCATAGTCACGCACCGACGCGATCAGCGTCACAAGCTCCAGCCGGCCCTCATACTCGATCATCAGCTCCTGCTGGATATCATAGGCGTTGTTCTCATAGATATCGACGATAATAATCCGCTTAGGGTTATAGCCGGCGATCTGGCGCACCAGCTCCGAGCCGATCGACCCGCCGCCGCCGGTCACCATGCAGATCTTGCCCTCAATGAAGGCGCGCACCTTTGAGCGGTCAAAGGTGATGGGATCGCGGCCGAGCAGATCCTCGATCCTGAAGTCCTTGACCTGGGTGAGCAGCTGGGTGCTCTGATCGTTCATGAGAAGCTGGCTGAGATACGGCATGATCTTCAGCTTGCAGCCGGATTTCGTACAGGATTCGATGATTCGCTTGCGGTCCTCCTCCTCGCACGAGGGAATACAGAAGAGCACCAGCTCGATGTTATAGTTCCGGCATACCTCGGGGATATCCTTGGTCATGCCGACGATATTGACGCCCATCACCTTGGTGTTGAGCTTGCGGATATCGTCGTCGACGATTGCGACGGGCAGCAGGTTATGCGACGGGTTGTCGGGATCACGGTGGGCGTTGTCGATCTCGGTGAGGATCATCCGCGCGGCGTTGCCGCCGCCGACGATCAGCGTGCGCTCGAAGTTCTCGTTGCGGCCGACCTCCAGCAGATCGACAAAGGTGCGCCGGAAGATCAGCTTGAACGCCGTGACGGCTGCCGTACACAGCACGGTGTTGAGCACATAGTACGCGACCGTCTCCTCATGGTTCATAAAGTGGCTGAACACCGCGGATACGGACAGCCCCAGCACCATCGCGAGGGCACACAGCAGATAGTCCTTCGTCGAAACCTCGCGCCATGTGCGGTTGTACACCCCCGACACGAACAGCGCAATAAAGCAGAACAGCACGTTCAGCGCAACGATCCAGAAGATACGCGCGGGGTTCACCGAAACGCCGACGATAGAGGTATAGAAGATCGTTTCTCCCAGCATCAGCAGCGCGTTGGAGACCAGACTGATGAGCGCGACGATCAGCGCATCGGCGAGCATCATAAAGATTTTTCTGATATTGATCTTTGTTTTCATAAGAATATCCTCTTTTGGAAAAGAAGGTCATAGATAAGCTAATTATACAGAATGATTATACCCCATTTTCGGATACTTGTCAATGAAAATCATAACCCTGCGCCGCCCCTCATATATATGTCCCAAGGAGGCAGTCATATGAAAGGCAACGTAGAGAACCGCGCCGTGATCCTCGGCGAATATATCGTAGAAAACGGAGCTACCGTCCGCGACAGCGCACAGGTGTTCGGCGTCAGCAAGTCTACCGTACATAAGGACGTCACCGGACGGCTCAGCCGGCTGAACCCCTCGCTCTACCGGCGGGTGCGGGTCGTGCTCGAAAAGAACAAGGAGGAGCGGCATATCCGCGGCGGGATCGCCACCCGAGACAAGTACCGGCGAGAGCGCGAGGCGCGCGCAGCAACGATCCATCCATCAAATACAGCCGATCCAAAGGAAAGAGGCGGATAGCGGCAGCGCGATGCTGCTCGCTGTACCGCCTCTTTACAACAGGGCGCAAAGGGTGTATAATCAAACTGGAAGAATAGGATACCCTGCGGATTTTACATTTTGTTCACCTTTTCTGCCGATATTGTATTATAATATACATGAAATAGAGAAAAAAGAGAAATAATACCTTTTTTATGAGGTGATAACCATGAGTAACCAGAAAATCCTCATCGTCGACGACGACCAGAACATCTGTGAGCTGCTGCGGCTCTATATCGAGAAGGAGGGCTATGACACCGCGATCGCGGGCGACGGCGAGCAGGCCGTCGCGATGTTCTCTAAGGAACAGCCCAATCTCGTGCTGCTCGATATCATGCTCCCGAAGCTCGACGGATGGCAGGTTTGCCGCGAGATCCGCAAGTCCTCCGACTGCCCCATCATCATGCTCACCGCCAAGGGTGAGGTGTTCGACAAGATCCTCGGGCTCGAGCTCGGCGCCGACGACTATGTGGTCAAGCCGTTCGAAGCCAAGGAGGTCGTCGCACGCATCCGCGCGGTGCTCCGCCGCACCGGTACCGGCGACGAGGAGACCGTCAAGCAGGTCACATGGGACAAGCTCACCATCAACCTGACGAACTACGAGCTCATCGTAGACGGCAAGACCGTCGATACCCCGCCCAAGGAGCTCGAGCTGCTCTATCACCTCGCCTCAAACCCCAACAAGGTGTTCACCCGCGACCAGCTGCTCGATCAGGTGTGGGGGTTCGAGTACTACGGCGACAGCCGTACCGTAGACGTACACGTCAAGCGTATCAGAGAGAAAATCGACGGTGTCTCCGACAAGTGGGAGCTGCGCACCGTATGGGGAGTTGGCTACAAGTTTGAAGTCAAGGGTTAAGAAGCCGAACTTCCGTGTTCGGCGCTCGCTGTTCCAGAAATACTTAGCGTTCGGTATCGTGATCCTGTTCATCAGCTTTGTGGCGCTGGGGCTGACGATGTACTTCTTCGTCACGAGCTACTGGAAGACCGAGAAGAAGACCACCTTCCTCGAGAGCGCGAACCAGGTCGCCCAGGTGGTGATCGAGTCGAGCTCCTACAGCCCGGTGCGCCGCGAGCTGACGGTCGATAACTACAACCTGTTCGCCGTCACGCTCTACTCGCTGTCCCAGAGTATCGACGCGGATATCTTCGTGGTGGACAACACCGGCAGCTGCTTTGCGTGCTCCGAGGACAACGACGTCTGCATCCACCGAGGGCGCACCCTGCCGCAGTATGTCCTCGCCTATACCGCGTCGGACGAGTACAGCGGGGGCGAGTTCTTTGAGCACGGCACGCTCGACGGCTACTATGACGAATCCTACTATACCGCCGGCGTCCCCATCGTGCTCAACGACGAGGGGCGGCCGGTGATCGTCGCGTTCTGCTATGTTTCCAGCAAGGCGAGCTTTGTCTCGTCGCTGCCGCTGACGTTCATGAAGATCTTCCTGATCGCTGCGCTGATCACGGTGCTGGTCGTCATCGTGTTTGTGTTCTGGATGTCCTACAGCATGGTGCGGCCGCTGCGCCAGATGTCCGGCGCTGCCAAGAAGTTCGCCGTCGGCGACTTTTCCACCCGCGTCGCGGTCACCAGCGACGACGAGATCGGGGAGCTTGCGACCGCGTTCAACTACATGGCGGACTCGCTATCGGCGTCCGAGGGGATGCGCCGCAGCTTTATCGCGAACGTATCCCACGAGCTGAAAACCCCGATGACGACCATCGCGGGGTTTATCGACGGCATCCTCGACGGCACCATCCCGCCCGAGCGGCAGGGGCACTATATGCGCATCGTCTCGAACGAGGTCAAGCGGCTGTCGCGCCTCGTCACATCGATGCTCTCGCTGTCGCGCATCGACAACGGCGAGCTGAAGATCTCGCGCAAGAACTTCGAGATGTTCTCGATGATCGTCACGATCCTTGCGGGATTTGAGCAGAAGATCGAGGAGAAGCATCTAAAGATCCTCGGGCTCGAGGACTTTCGGAGCATCACGGTCAACGCCGACCCCGACCTGATGTATCAGGTCATCTACAACCTTGTCGAGAACGCGGTCAAGTTCACCCCCGACGGGGGGTACATCCGCTTCGGGGTGGAGGAGACGCGCTACGATATCTCTATTATGATCACCAACTCGGGCCAGGGCATCGCCCCCGAGGATATCCGGTATGTCTTTGACCGGTTCTATAAGACGGACAAGTCCCGTTCCATGGACAAGAAGGGCATGGGGCTGGGGCTGTTCATCGCCAAGTCTATCATGGGGCTGCACGGCGGCGACATCTATGTCGAGAGCGCGGTGAACGAGTACACCCGCTTTACCTTCCGGCTGCCGAAGACCCCCGCCCCCGCCGCAACGCCCCAGAGAGCGAAAAGTCGGGAGAAATATATCGAAGCCACCGCTAACAGCGAAACGGAGGAATAATCATGGACGAATTCAATCCCATCGAGCCGGAGTTCTATAACCCCGCGGACGAGTATGCTCCCGTCGACGCGCCGTTCATCCAGCCACAGCCGCCGCAGAACACAGCCCAACCGCCGCAGAACACCCCGCAGCCGCAGCAGAACACCGCGCAGGCGCCGTCGGATATACGCCAATCCCGCGTTCCGTTCTCACAGCCCGCGTCGGGCGATCCCGACGGCATCCCCAACTATGTCCCCCATCAGTACGCGATGCCGACAGATGCGGATGCAGCATCCCCTGAGCCGCCGGTGCAGCCGGTGCAGCAGCCGGTACAGCCGACCGCTCCTCAGCCGGCGGCACCCTATCCCTATGCGCCGCAGCAGCCGACGGGTCAGCCGGTGTATCCGTATCAGCAGCAGCCCTATCAGGGCTATGCACCCTATCAGGGCGGTCAGCCCTATACGCCGTACAACGGCAGCTACCCTTCGCCCGGCTATGTCGCTCCCCAGAAGAAGAAGCTGTCCGGCGGGACGCTCGCGTTCATCATCATCCTCTCGCTGGTGCTCGTCATCACCATCATCTCCTTTTTCAGCTATATCGTCTACCGCTCGCTGAGCCGCTCCACAGCCGCGAGCGAGCCGCAGGAGGATATCGGCTCCTATATCGACGGGCTCGATGACTTTGACGGCGCGTATCCATTCGGCTTTGGCAGCTCATCCGGCACCACGTTCGAGCAGGAGATCACCCTCGTCGCCGAGAACGGCGAATCCCAGATGCGCGATACGGACAACCCCGACAGCGTTGCTAAGCCCGACAAGGACATCAAGGGCATCTCGCTCAAAAAGCTGCCCGACGACACGGACAGTGGTGACTACACCGCCCAGGCGGCCTATGATAAGGTATGCGACAGCGTGGTATCGGTGGTGTGCTATGATGGCGAGATCACCGACGATCCCTCGGATATCATCGCCCAGGGCACCGGCACCATCATCAGCTCCGACGGATACCTCATCACCAACGCCCACGTCATCAACAACTCGCGCTCCTATGCCGTCAGCATCATCCTCAACAACGAGGAGAAGTATCAGGCGGGCATCGTCGGATATGATACATGGACGGACCTTGCGCTGCTGAAGATCGACGCCGATGACCTCAAGGCGGTCACCTTCGGCGACTCTGAGCTCATCGAGATCGGTCAGGACGTCATCGCCATCGGCGATCCGGGCGGCACCTCGTTCAAGAACTCGCTGACCAAGGGCATCGTCTCGGCGGTCGGTCGCGAGCTCGATATCAACAGGAACGTCCGGTATATCCAGAGCGACGCCGCCATCAACCCCGGCAGCTCGGGCGGCCCGCTGTGCAACATCTACGGTCAGGTCATCGGCATCAACTCTGCCAAGATCTCGTCCTCGCTGTATGAGGGCATGACCTTCTCGATCCCGTCCGCTACCGTCAAGGAGATCGTCGACGACCTCATGCACTACGGCTATGTGCAGGACAGGGTACGCATCGGCTTCTCGGGGGTCGAGATCACCGATGAGGAGGTCACCTACTACAACACGCCGCGCGGCATCTATATCGGTGAGATCGCCGATGACGGGTCGCTTGCCGATACCGAGGTCAAAGAGGGCGATATCCTCACCGCCATCGACGGCGTTGAGGTAGCTTCTTTCCAGGATATCTATGACATCCTCTCAGAGCATCAGCCGGGCGATACGGTCACGCTGACGCTGTATCGGAAGTAGCGCGACCAAGCGTCACCCGCCGATAGGATAATAACACAAAAGCACTTATGACAGATACCGTCATAAGTGCTTTTCTTTATAGATTCCAGCTAGCCGACTGCGGCGGCGAGCACCTCGCCGACCTTCTGTCGGATCACGAGGTCTGCCATATGGTCATAGGGGGTCACATCGCGGTTGATGAGCACCAGATTCTCCCCCTGAAAGTAGCGGATATAGGACGCCGCGGGATAGACCGTCAGCGAGGTCCCCGCGATGATCAGCGTGTCGGCGACCGAGATATCATGCACCGCGTCGCGCACCGTGCGCTCGGGCAGCGGCTCCTCGTACAATACCACGTCGGGCTTGATGATCCCGCCGCAGGAGCACCGCGGCACCCCGTCGCTCTCGCTGATCGCCTCGACACCGTACGCCTTGCCGCAGTTCATGCAGAAGTTGCGCAGCACCGAGCCGTGCAGCTCGTGCACCCGCTTCGATCCCGCCGCCTGGTGCAGCCCGTCGATGTTCTGGGTCACGACCGACAGCAGCCGCCCCTCACGTTCGAGGCGGGCCAGGGTCAGGTGCGCCATGTTGGGCTGTGCCGTCAGGCAGAGCATCTTGTCCCGATAGAAGCGGTAGAACTCCTCGGGATTCCTCACAAAGAAGCTGTGGCTGAGGATCTCCTCGGGCGGGTAGTCATACTGCTGATGATACAGCCCGTCGGGCGAGCGAAAGTCGGGGATCCCCGACTCGGTGGACACCCCCGCCCCGCCGAAGAACACGATGCGCTGTGAGCACTCGATGATATCGTGCAGTTCTTTCATCATAACCTCCGAGAAAGCCGGCGTCGTGTATATCATATCACGCTCGCCGGTATCTCTGTCACATCGGATGACATATGCTGTCATATGCGATCCAAAACGAGCCGTTACCGATCACAAGAAAGCGCGCTTTGCGCGCATTTCGTATAGCCATCACCGATTATTGCTTTTGCAAAATCGGTGGGCATATAAATCTTTTTACTTTATAAGAAACG
>CAJODM010000032.1 GCA_905233755.1 uncultured Ruminococcus sp. | reverse complement strand
TCGGAGCTGAACGTGCCGCAGTGGGCGATGTTCTGCAGGCACTTGGTGCCAAATCCGATGCGATCCTTGTACTCGCGGTTGACGGTCAGCTTCTTCTCGACATAGTCGGGCAGATCGTAGAGCAGGAAGTAGTGATCCGCCGGATGCCAGTGGGTGCCGTAGATGATCGCGCTGTACAGCTCCGCAAAGCTGCCCTCGCCGTTGGCGCCGTCGTCCGAGAAGGTGCCGTTGACCAGCGTATCGACAACGCGCTTGATCATCTGATCGTTCTCATAGATCTGCTTGGGGTTGTAGCCCTCGCGCTTGATGCGCTCGATATCCTCGACCCTGCCGCCGAAGATATACTCGTTCTCCTCGCCTGCCTGCTGGACGATCTCGACGTTCGCGCCGTCATAGGTTCCCAGCGTGACCGCGCCGTTGAACATGAACTTCATGTTGCCGGTGCCGGACGCCTCGGTGCCGGCGGTCGAGATCTGCTCCGATACATCGGCGGCGACGACCAGCTTCTCGGCATAGGAGACGTTGTAGTTGGAGACAAAGACGACCTGCAGCTTATCCTTGGTGTCGGGGTCGTTGTTGACGAGCTTAGCGATCTCGTTGATATACTTGATGATCGCCTTGGCGCGCTTGTAGCCCGGCGCCGCCTTGGCGCCGAAGATGAAGCAGGTCGGCTGGAAGTCGGGCAGCTTGCCGTCCTTGATCATGTAGTAGATGTACATGATGGAGAACGCGTTGAGCAGCTGGCGCTTGTACTCGTGAAGACGCTTGACCTGGATATCAAAGATGAACTTGGGGTTCAGCTCGACGCCGTCCATCTTCTTGACATAGGCGGAGAGCTGCTTCTTCTTCGTATATTTGATCTTGTTGAATTCCTTGACGGAGTCCTTGTCGATATGATCGGCGAGGTTCTCCATCTTGCGCATATCCTTGACCCAGCCGGAGCCGATGCGGTCGGTGATGAACGCGGACAGCTCGGGGTTGCACAGCCCCAGCCACCGGCGCTGGGTGATGCCGTTGGTCTTGTTCTGGAAGCGCTCGGGATAGACCCAGTACCATTCCTTGAGCACGTCGTTCTTGAGGATCTCGGTGTGCAGCCATGCGACGCCGTTGACATAGCTCGAGACATACATCGCGAGCCGCGCCATATGCACCTTGCCGCCGTCGAGGATGCGCATCGCGTTGATGTTGTGCTCCTGGATGCCCTTGTACTTGAGGTCGTGATACTCGCGCTCGTTGATGCGCTCGATGATCGCATACACCTCGGGGATGACGTGGCGCATCAGGTCGATGTCCCACTTCTCGAGCGCCTCGGACATCACGGTGTGGTTGGTATAGGAGAAGGTCTTCTGGGCGATGTCGAACGCCTGGTCGAACCCGATGCCCTCGAGCGAGAGCAGCCGGATGAGCTCGGGGATGGACACCACAGGATGGGTATCGTTGAGCTGGATGGCGGTCATCTCGGCAAAGTGCGAGAAGTCGGGGCCGTATTTCTTCTTATACTTGCGGATGATATCCTGCAGCGACGCCGAGCAGAAGAAGTACTGCTGCTTGAGGCGCAGGATCTTGCCCTCGTGGCTGTTGTCGTTGGGATAGAGCACCTTGCTGATGTTCTCACAGTTGTTCTTGTTGCGGACGGCGTCGTCATAGCGGCCGTCGTTGAACGCCAGAAAGTCAAAGTCCTCGACCGGCTCCGCCTGCCACAGGCGGAGGGTGTTGACGTTCTTGGTGCCGTAGCCGATGATCGCCATGTCATAGGGCACCGCGACAACGGTGCTGTCGGCGAACCGGACGATCTGCGCCTGATCCACGCGGCGAACCGACCACGGATCCTCGTACTTGAGCCAGTTGTCTTCGACCTCGACCTGATAGCCGTTTTTGATGAGCTGTTTGAACAGGCCGTACTTGTAGAAGATGCCATAGCCGTCGAGCGGGATCTCCTGAGTGGCAGCAGAGTCGAGGAAGCAGGCCGCGAGCCGCCCCAGACCGCCGTTACCCAGTGCGGCGTCCTCGATATCTTCGAATTGGTTGATGTCGATGCCCTTGCTCTTGAGCAGGTCGCGCACCTCGCCCAGCAGACCCATGCAGTACAGGTTGTTGTAGAACATCCTGCCCATCAGGAACTCGGCCGAGAAGTAGTAGGCGCGGCGGGATTCCTCATGCTTCTTCTTGCTGCGGCGCCAGTTATCGGCGATCTCGCCCATGACCGCTTTGCCGATCACGAGGTGAAGCTGCTGAGTGGTCAGCGCCTTCGGCTTTTTACAGAACGCGCATTTTGAAATAGCGGTGATCTGATCCATTGTGATAGCCATGTTAGATTTCCTCCAGTCGTGCGTATCTTGTCGCAAGTGCCAGTAACCTTGCGGACAGTTCCTCGGTCAGTGCGTCCTTGCGGATGCGCCATGACCAGTTGCCGCCGAGAGTCGACGGGATGTTGATGCGTGCTTTGGTGCCCAGTCCCAGGATGTCCTGCATCTGGACGATGGCGGTGTCGGCGACGCTTTTGTAGGCGGCCTCGATGAACTTCCAGTTCACCTCGTCGCCGTAGCGCAGCCCAAGGTAGCGGTCGCAGTGCTCCTTCTCCCATCCCTCTGCCTGGGCATACCATCCGAGGATGGTATCGTTATCGTGGGTGCCGGTATAGACGACACAGTTGGGTTCATAGTTGTGGGGCAGAAAGTCGTTCTCGTCGTCGTCCGCGAACGCGAACTCGAGCACCTTCATGCCCGGATAGCCGCTCTCCTTCAACAGCTCCTTGACGCTGTCGAACAGCTCTCCGAGGTCCTCGGCGACGATGTTGATGTCGCCGAGCGTGTTGCGCATCGTGTCGAAGAAGTCGATGCCCGGGCCCTGCATCCATGCGCCGCCGATGGCGTTATCGGCGGGATAGGGGATGGCATAGTAGGTATCGAACGCGCGGAAATGGTCGATCCGCGTGATGTCAAACAGGCGGTCGGCGGCGGCGATGCGATCCATCCACCAGCGATAGCCGGTCTCCTTGAGATAGTCCCAGTTATACAGCGGGTTGCCCCACAGCTGACCGGTCGCGGAGAAGTAGTCGGGCGGACATCCCGCCACGCATACCGGCGCGCGGTTCTCATCCAGCCAGAAGATATCGGGATTCGCCCATGTGTCGGCACTGTCCATCGCGACATAGATCGGCATATCGCCGAGGATCCGGATCCCCTTCTTGTTGACATAGGCGCGAAAAGCGTCCCATTGGCGATAGAACTCGAACTGGATCCATTTCCAAAAGTTGATCTCATCGCGGTACTTGCGCGTATAGCGATTGATCGCCTTCGGATCGCGCATGCGGATCGCGTCGTCGTCCCACTCGGTCCATGCCTTGTTGTCGAAGCTCTGCTTGACGGCCATGTAGAGGGCATAGTCCTTCAGCCAGCGAGAATTCTTCCGTTTAAAGGAGCTGAATTCCTTCTGGTCGAGCGCCTTGTAGTTCTCGTACGCGATACGCAGCACCTGGAACCGACTGTAGTAGATCGCGCCGTAGTCGATCTCTTCGTCGTTGTTGCCCCAATTGAACTGCTTGATCTCCTTCTTTGTGAGAAGGCCGTCCTTCACCAGCGTGTCGAGGTCGATCATATACGGGTTGCCCGCATAGGTCGAGAAGCTCTGGTACGGGCTGTCGCCGTAGCTGGTGGGGCCGACCGGCAGGATCTGCCATATCGACTGCCCCGACGCCTTGAGAAAGTCGGCGAACCGCCGCGCCTCTTTCCCGATCGTACCGATCCCATAGGGTGACGGCAGGGAGGTAATCGGCATCAGAACCCCGCAAACTCGTGCCACATCATCATCTCCTGTCTATATATTGTATGTTGTTCGAAACGGGCTGCACTGCCCGCCCCTAATCCCTTATATTCTAGCATAAGATGCGCTATAATTCAACACTTTTTTCCGCTTTTTCGCACAGGAACAGAATCCCGCCGCCCCGTTCATGAGAATCCGCCTTAGCGGATGAAAATGCTATTGAAAAACCCGGTTTTCTGTGCTATATTGTAGACAGAGGTGAGGACTATGGAGAAGAAGTTCGTCATAACCATCAACCGCAAGTGCGGCTCCGGCGGCGGTACCGTCGGCAGACGGGTCGCCGAGCTGCTGGGCGTGCGCTTCTATGACAAGGCGCTGATCGACCTGTCCGAGGAGCCCGAGGAGCGCCGTGATATGCTGCGCCGGGCGGATGATCGGATCAAGAACGCGGTGTTCTCACGCGTGTCGAAGGGCGAGTTCGACGGGGTGCTGGTCGCGCCCGATTCGCCCGATCGCGCGGCGCATGACGAGCTGTTCTGCTGTCAAGCCCAGGCGATCCATCAGCTCGCCGAGCAGGAGAGCTGTGTGGTGGTCGGCAGATGCGCCGATTATATCCTGCGCGATCTGCCGCATACGGTAAACCTCTTCTTCACCGCCGACGAGCCCGACTGTATCCGCAACGAGTGCCGCCGCCTTGATATCCCCAAGAAGCAGGCACAGGATCGCATCCGCAAGGTGAACGCTCACCGTCGGGCATACTATACCTATCACACCGGTGCCGAATGGGACGACCCGCAGCGCTATGATATGGTGATCGATACGACCGACAAGAGCTTTGACGAGTGCGCCGCCATCATCATCGACTATATAAGCGGCCTGCAGTATGAAGAAGACTGAGCGGGATCGGCGCCGCCGTCGCAGAGAACTGCTGCTCTCGCTGCTGATAGCGGTCGTGCTGCTCGGCGTGATTGTGGGGCTGTCGTTCTGGTTCCAGCACGCCTACGGCATCCGCTTCGATACATGGATCATGGTGGGCACCGACGCGGTCGGGTTTCTGATCCTCTTTGGGATCGTGCATCACTTTATCCGCACCCCCGACGACGACTAATCGAGCGTGAATATAAGCATATCACCGGCGATGCATCGACTGCACCGCCGGTGTTCTTCTGTGATCGGACAAAACAAAGCCCCTGATAAACAGGAGCTTTGAGTAATAACCAAACGGTGATATCTGATTATCTCTTGCTGAACTGGGGAGCGCGGCGCGCGGCCTTGAGACCGTACTTCTTACGCTCTTTCATTCTCGGGTCGCGGGTGAGGAAGCCCGCCTTCTTCAGCGCGGGACGGAGCGCGTCGCTGTTATACTGGAGCAGCGCGCGGGAGATCCCGTGACGGATCGCGCCCGCCTGGCCGGTCACGCCGCCGCCGCCCACGCGGCAGACAACGTCGAACTTCTCGCCGGTCTCGGTGAGGACGAGGGGCTGACGGACGATGAGCTTGAGGGTCTCGAGACCGAAGTAATCGTCGATATCGCGGTCGTTGATGGTGATCTTACCGGTGCCCTCATAGAGCCGGACTCTGGCGACAGAGGACTTTCTTCTGCCGGTACCGTAGAAATAGGGTGCCTTATCGTACATAGTTCGCTGCCTCCTTAAAATTCAATGGCTTCGGGCTTCTGCGCCTGGTGGGTGTGCTCGGCTCCCTCAAAGAGCCGCAGCCGCAACAGGGCAGCTCTGCCGATGGTGTTCGAGGGGACCATGCCCTTGACGGCGAGCTCCATCGCCTTGGTCGGGCGGGTAGCCATCAGGGTGCTGTACTTGGTCTCCTTGAGGTGACCGACATAACCGGTATGACGGTACCACTTCTTCTGTTCGAGCTTCTTGCCGGTCAGGACAGCGTCCTTGCAGTTGATGATGATGACGTGATCGCCGCAGTCGACGTGAGGGGTGAATGTTACCTTGTGCTTGCCGCGCAGCAGGACAGCGGCCTGAGCCGCGACCTTGCCGAGGGGCTTGCCGGCAGCATCAATGACGTACCACTTGCGCTCGATCTCGCCTTTCTTGGCCATATAAGTTGACATAGCGCGCCTCCTATAGAGTAGAATTCTTATTTCGTGCTCTGTTATGGTACCACAACCCGTCCGCGCTGTCAAGCAAAATCCCGAAATTTTTTCATCCAGAATCCATTTGCTCGATTTTGCGCGCATATACTCCGACTTCCTCTTGTTTTCTCGTTTGCGATTTCACCATGCGGGAAACATAACATAGTGAAGAGTGAAGAATGGAAAAGATGTGGGAAAATCCTGCGGATTTTTGGATTTATATTCGGATGATGTGGTCATCATCCCTACGATTCTATACGAGCATTTCTTTAATGACGTAGGGACGGTGACCACACCGTCCGCAAAATGCAACGTAGGGACGGTGACTCCTCCTAAGAGGACGGCTTACCCCTTTTGTCCGCGTTGCGGACATTTCCCCTCACAGGGGAATCTCAGCGTCCGTTACGAATACCTATGCCCGGTTCATCCTTCATTCCGCTGTGCTGCCACACAGCGGAATGAGGGATCTGAGCACACAGGCGTTGTGATTTCCTGTGAGGTCGCAAAAATAAACCCCGTCGGCGTACTATGATTCTTCGGGAATGCCCTCAGAATGACATCGCTATTGCGTTTTGGATTGTAAATACGAAAACCGCCGCGGCATGCGACGGTTTTCCTTTCTACAAGGAAGCTATATCCTATGCGTGAATAACGATGTTAGTGTCGGGGACCCTATCGGTCATCCCTTCATGCGGCGCCGCGGTCGGCGTGGTTCATCCTGACCTTCATGCGGTCGCCGGTCACGATGATATCGACCGATTCGACCTTCATTCCGGGGTGCGCCTTCAGAAGCTCGCTGACATACATGCTGACAACCTTGTCGGATACTGATTCGCCCTTTACGCTGATTTTCATCCTGATCATCTCCTATCCATTCGTTCGAACATCCGTGTGAATTTCTTACAATATCATTTTAGCAGAGAAAGGGGCGGAATTCCAGTTACAGGTCGGGCATTATCATCACAGTTTCTTCATCCTTAATTCCTTTGGAAACAAAAAGAATGTCACTTTGTAACAGTTAGTTCTTTATTCGACAAAAAAGCCAAAAACACAACATTTTGGGTGTTTTCGAAGGGGTGACACAGGTTGTGGGGAGGGGACAAAAAAGCCGCTGCACCGTTGATGAGGTGCAGCAGCTCTGTGTCATACTATCGTGATTCAGTTGTTCCGGCAAAGGGTGCGGATAGCGGCGCAGTCGCGGGCGATCCGATCCCTCAGCGCCGACTCGTCAGCGAACCGCTGCTCGTCCCGCACAAAGTGCAGCAGCCGGCAGACAGCATCCCTGTCATAGAGATCGCCGCCGTCATAGTCGAGCAGAAAGGTCTCGCACTGCGGGCGGGATAACGCCCCCACCGTGGGGTGGATGCCGATGTTGGTCGCGCCGAGAAAGGTTCTGCCGTCCACCGTCACTGACGAGGCATAGACCCCCGCGCGCGGCAAGACCGACCCCGTCGGTATCGGCAGGTTCAGCGTCGGATAGCCCAGGGTCGTGCCGAGGTGGTTCCCCGCGCTGACCGGGCCCGCGATCGCGAACGGTTCCCCCAGCAGCCGGTCGGCGCGCTCGATCTCGCCGCGTTCGATACAGGAGCGGATCAGGGTAGAGGACACGACATCGCCCTCTGCTGTGACGGGATCGCACACGGTCACGCCGACACCGTACCGCGCACACAGCGCGCGCAGCGTTTCGACGTCGCCGGCGGCGCCGGCACCGAAGCGGTAGTGATAGCCGCAGAACAGGTGTGCTGCGTGCAGCTCGCCGACGAGCACCCGCGTGACAAATTCTTCGGGGGTGAGCAAGCGGATATGTTCAAACGGCGCGAACACCAGCACATCGGCAGAAAGGGACGCGATGATCGCTGCTTTGCGGTCGTTCGTCGTTAGCAGGCGGGGCGGGGCGCCGGTCAGCACCGACGCAGGCGAGCGGTCAAAGGTCATCACGATGCTCGTACGCTCACAGGACGACCCGACACAGCGAGATATCACGTTGCGGTGCCCAAGATGAACGCCGTCGAAGAACCCCAGCGCAACAGCGCTCGGTGCAGACGAGCGGGCGGCATATGCGGTTGTATCATAGAAGATCTCTGTCGTCATAGGCGGAAAAGTTCACCCGCTGCAGGGCAGCGGGCGTCAGGTGTCGGTGCGGATGTTATACGTCATCGTTATCGAGCTCATCGCGCTCCTTCTGAAGCTGCTCCTTGAGCTTATCATAGAAGCTGACGTTATCGTCGAAGTTATCGTCCTCGCCGATGAGGAACGCGCCGATGCGGGTCATCTTCGGCTTGTTCTCCTCGGCCGGCTCTCCGACCGGTTCCTCGAGCGGCTGCTCGGGCGCATCGGCGGGAGCGGAGGACGAGAAGATCTCCTCCATCGGTTCGGTGGACGCGGTCAAAGGGGGTCTTGCGGGGGATGCGGGCTTTTCGGCAGGGGGTGCGGGCTCGTCGATCTCGCCGAGCTCGGCGTCATCGGGCTGTGCCATCGCGACAGCGTCCTCGTCCTTGACGGGGGTGAAGATCTTGGTGCCGGTGGCGGGGTTGTCATCGGTAATCTCGCTCTCGGGCGCCTCCTGCGCCGGGGCGGGAGTATCCTGCTCCGCAACCGCTTCCTTTGCGGGAGCGGGCGACAGCTCGACGGTGCGCTCGGCGGTAGCCACGGGGTCAACGTCGGCGAAGTACAGCCGATACCATACGAGAAAGACATACACCGTCCAGATCTTGCGGGAGTTGTCCTCCTTCTCGAGGTAGTGCTCGTCGAGGAATCGGATGAGGATATCGGTATGGAAGAACTTCTCTGCCAGCGGCGAGAGGAACATCTCCTTGACGACGCCGTAGTAGTATTCGTCACGCAGCCATACGCGGGTCGGCACGGGGAACCCGAGCTTCTCCTTCTCGGCGACCTCATCGGGCAGCCGGCGGGCAGCGGCCTTGCGCATGGCATACTTGGTGTTGAATTTGTTGACGCGCAGCTCGGTGGGGATCGAGGACGCAACCTTGAACACTTCGCGGTCGAGGAACGGCACGCGCAGCTCGAGCGAGTTTGCCATGCTCATGCGGTCCGCCTTGAGCAGGATATCGCCGACCATCCACATGTTGATATCGAGGTACTGCATCTTGGTGACGTCGTCATACCGGCGCGCACGGGTATAGAGCCGGCGCACCGTCCGCGCGGGGTCGGTAGCGATATCGGCGTCCTTCAAGAGCTGCTTCTTCTGCTTCTCGTCATACATATAGGCGTTGCCGATGAAGCGCTTCTCCAGCGGGTGGGTCGCACGGATGACATAGTCGCGCCCCTTGATATCGGGGAGCTTCTTGGCGATGAAGGCGATCCCGCGGCGCAGAAAGTAGGGTACGAGCTTCTGGTACCACTTGAAGACGCGCGGGTCATTATAGATCGTATAGCCGCCGAACAGCTCGTCCGCGCCCTCGCCCGAGAGGACGACCTTGACGTGTTCGCTCGCGAGCTTTGCAACAAAGTACAGCGCGATACACGAAGGATCGGCGAGCGGCTGATCCATATGATACTGCACCTTCGGCACCGCCGCCCAGAACTCCTCGGAGCTGATGAGCTTGCTGTGATGCTCGACGCCGATCTCCTTGCTGAGCGCCTCGGCCCAGGTGATCTCGTTATACTTCTCGCCGAAGTCGAACCCGACGGTAAAGGTCTTCTGTCCCTCAAAGTAGGTCGAGACATAGGACGAATCCACGCCCGAGGAGAGGAAGCACCCGACCTCGACGTCGGCGATCTTGTGCGCGTTGACCGAATCCTCGAACACATCGGCGATCTTGTCGACCGCCTCGCTCTCGGTCATATCGTTATCGGGACGGAACTTCGCCTCGAAATACCGCTGGGTCTCGATGACGCCGTCGCGGTACCACAGGAAGTGCCCCGGCAGCAGACAGTAGACGTTCTCGAAGAAGGTTATCGGCTGGGGACAGTACTGGAACGAGAGGTAGAGGTCGAGCGCCTTTCGGTTGAACTGCTTCTCAAACCCCGGATGCTCCAGGATAGACTTGATTTCGGAGGCATAGCAGAACTGGTCGCCGATCATGGTATAGTGCAGCGGCTTGATGCCGAACATATCGCGCGCCATGAACAGCGCCTTGGTATCCTTATTATAGATGGCAAAGGCGAACATCCCGCGCAGCCGCGAGAGCATATCCTCGTCCCACTCGTCGAACGCGTGCACCAGCACCTCGGTGTCGGAGGTGGTGGAGAAGTGATGCCCGAGCGCCTCAAGCTCCGAGCGCAGCTCCTTATAGTTATAGATCTCGCCGTTATAGGTGATGACGAGGTTTCCGCTCTCGTTCTCGATCGGCTGGTCGCCGGTATCGAGGTCTATGATAGAAAGCCGGCGGAAGCCCATGGAGATGTAGTCATCCATGTAGAACCCGTCCGAGTCGGGGCCGCGATGGGTGATCACCTCGGTCATCTTATGGAGGACATTCTCCCTCTGTTCGATGGCGCCGGTAAATCCACAGATACCGCACATATTGCAAAACTCCTTTCATACCTCCCGCGAAGGGATAGGATCGGTCGACATACTTTCGCAGGGTACAGGTTTGCATTATTACCATCATCATACCATAGTTTCCCGAAAACTGCAAGGTTTTTACAAAAAGAAACGGAATTTATTTTTCTATTGCTTTAAAGCGCTGAATGGGGTATAATTTGAGAGAAGATCGGGACAGTGCAGTGAAGAGTGAAGAATGAAGAGTTGTGGGCGGGACACCCGCACCCGATTGATAAATAATTGAAAATACAAAGTGGAAAATGGAAAATTTCTGTCAATCGTTTGTTAGGTCAGCACATAGGTAAGTGGATAGTGTCAGCACATAGGTAAGCCTGTGGGTAATACAGGTAAGGCAATATGAACCGATGAGGAAGATGGAAG
>CAJODM010000031.1 GCA_905233755.1 uncultured Ruminococcus sp. | reverse complement strand
CCGCATCTTCCTGCGACAGCCCCGTGTTGCATCAATCTATCCCGGCGCGGGTTATGCGTCCTGCGAGTGGCGGTCGCCGACTTGGAACTCGTCCGCGTGCTCGAACATATACAGCACCGTGATCGGCTCCTGACCGGTGAGCTTCCGGAAGTCGTCGGTGTGGATCGCCATCTTGCCCTCGCGGATCGCCTGGGCAAAGGTCACCATTCCGTCAGAGGAGAAGGGCGCCTCAGACCCCTCAAGGAACACGCCGTCGGTGGTGCGCGGAACGCCCATCGCGTCGAACACCTGATAGTTCTCCTCATCGGTCAGCTCCTGATAGGTGACGTGGTTGCCGGTCGCCCGGTTGCCGTACTCGATGAACCGGCTGATCGTCATCAGCTCGGGGCCGTTGATGTTCAGCACCGCCCGGCTGTACTCGCTGCCGCGGTGCAGCGCATAGGCGAGCGCCTTGGCGCAGTCCTTGCGCGAGATATACGCCATCAGCCCGTCGCCTTGGCTGTTCTTGAGCACGCCGTCCAGATGCACAAAGGTGAAGTAGTTCGTCACCATCGCCTCGGCATACTGAGAGTTGCGCATGAAGATGTAGTCGAGCCCCTGCTCCTTGATATAGTTTTCGGTATAGATATGGTCCTTTTTCTCGACGCTGGGGTTGGTCTCGTCGTCGGCGTTGACAAGCGAGGTGTAGATGATCTGCTTGACGTTGGCCGCCTTTGCCGCGTCGACCGCGTTGCGGTGCGCCGCCTGACGCTTGGGCCCGACGAACGGCATCGAGATCAGCGCAAGCCGCTCGGCACCCCTGAACGCTTCGACAAGCCCGTCCGCATGGTTGAAGTTCGTCACCCTCGTCTCGATCCCCATGTCCGCATACGGCTGCAGCGCCGCGGGGTTATACCCGCAGAAGATGAGGTTCTCCTTGTCCTCGAGCTCGAGCAGCACCCGTGCCGCCTCGGCGCCGAGGTTGCCGTCTACGCCTGTCAGTAATAACTTGCCCATCATAATCCTCCTGTATCGGTCTGTCACGGATGCGCCGTGCCGCGTGTTCGGCATACTGCCGATGTTCTGTCTACTATCATTAAAACACACCTTCGCCGCGTTTGCAATAGAAAAGTGCGCGGGTTCGGGATTTTTTCGAAGTGGGTCAAGATGACAGCAAAAAACAACCGAGCCGTTTCCGGCTCGGTTGTTTTTGGGGGGTAAATCCAAATAAAAATGAGGGGGTTTCTATGCGAGCCCGATTGGCTCGCCGAGGAGGGTAGAACATATACCGGCCGATCGGCGGATGTTGCGGTCCATGCGCCTGTGACTCGGTACGATTCTATTATAGCCCGTCCGGCGACGAATGTGTGAACGGTGTATTAACGGAAGTTGAACATTTTGAGAAGGTTACTCGTAGTTGCGGATCAGGGTGATGACCTTGCCGAGCAGGACGGCGTTCTCGACGATGATCGGCGCATATGCGTCGTTCTCGGGCTGCAGCCGGATATGCCCGTCCTCGCGGTAGAACCGCTTGACGGTCGCGCTCGCCTCGCCGCTTGCCTCGTCCTCCACCATCGCGACGACGATCTCGCCGTTCTCGGCGACGGGGGACCGGCTCACAACGATAATATCGCCGTCCAGGATGCCGGCGTTCACCATGCTGTCGCCGACCACGCGCAGCGCGAACAGCTCGCGCCCCTTCTGCATCTGCTCGGGCACGGGGATATAGCTCTCGATCTGCTCCACCATGAGGATCGGCTGACCGGCGGTGACGCAGCCGAGCAGCGGTACCTGTACCGACGGGGATCCGCCCACCAGCCGAATGCACCGGTTCAGCCCCTCCTCGCGCTCGATCAGCCCGCGCTCCTCGAGCACCCGCAGGTGATAGGCGACGGTCGAGGTGGACTTGAGGCCGGTCGCCTCACACAGCTCGCGGATCGACGGCACCCTGCCGGCGTTGACACAGCCGACGATGTAGTCATAGATGCGCTGCTGGCTTTTTGACAGCGATTTCATACCATCCCCTCCATTCTCTCCTACTATACCACACTTTGGGAGAAAAATCAAATATTTGTTCGAATTCCTCTGCCAAAATGTTCCTCCGGTTTTTGTGCATTTTGATAGTAGAAAAGCGGCGCGTTTTGCGGTAGAATTAGCATGAGAGAATAGGAGCCGGCTCCGCCCGACAATGCGAGGGCGGCTCTCTGACAGAGACCGATGATTCACCGAAAACAGGAGGAACAGCGATGAAGAAACTACTATCCATACTGCTGGCGGGCGTGCTGGTGCTGGCGACGTTCGCAGGGCTCGGTATCGTGACCCGTGCGGCAGAGACGTTCTGTGAGGGCGACGTGCTGTATCTTCGGATCGAGAACCCCTCGTCCTGGGCGGATGACGCGACCCTGTACGCGAACTTCACCGCCTCTTCGCGCGCCGATAACGGCGACGCCTCGGTGACCATCGCCGACGCGGACCGGTCGATGTACGCGCCGGTCACCGGGCTGAGCGCCGCTGGTGACAGGGGCGTGTACCGCTATACCGTAACAGCGGCCGACGCCGGCGCGACGGTGATGCGTTTCTGGCGCGGCAACGCCGAGAAACTGTGGAACTGCTCGGTCACGCTCTCGGCAGCGGACCTTGCGGCGGGCTACAACACCGCGGTCGTCACCGACTGGACCGACGCGGGCTACCTTGATATGACCTATGCCGACAGCATCACCGCCACCCTCTCGCTGTCGGCGGATGCGGGACAGGTCGGCGACAGCTTTCTGATCACGGCGGGCTGCAGCGACGCCCCCGAGGGCGCGACCGTCACCGCCTCTATCTCGATCAACGAGGAGCTCCATGATGGGGTGACCTCCTATACCTTTGCGCCGACGGCGAACGGCATCTACACCGTGCGCGCGGTCGTTACCGCCGCACGCGATGGACGGATTGTCGCTATGGACACCGCATCCGCCACCATCACGGTTGGCACGGTTGCCGTCACCGCCTATGCGGCGAACTGTCTGTATGCACACGCATCTGCATCCGATGCCTCCGATGCCGAAGCGTGGGTCAAGTGGTACCGCACGGACGACAGCTATCACTTCTTCCTGCCCTCTTCGGCGGCAGGGGATGCGATCGCGCTGTACAGCACCTTCTCCTCTGCTGCGACCCTCTCCGGTACTTCGATCGGCGCTGACAGCGTTGTGTTGTTCGACGCTGATACCGGCACGGACTATACCTTCCGCTGCGGCAGCGTCACCCGCACGGTGCGGTTCCACTTCTCGTCCGCCGAGGCGGCGCTGTTCGTCAACAACACCGACACCTTTGATGGGATGGACTTCTTCTCCTATCTGCAGCTCGACAAGGAGAACGAAGTCGCCGCCACCGGTGCGGTGACCACCCCCGACGGCACGATCGAGAACACCGAGATCAAGAAGATCAAGGGCCGCGGCAACACCTCATGGAATGCCGACAAGAAGGGCTACAACGTCACCCTGAAGACCGCCTCCTCACTTGCCGGCATGCCCTCGTGCAAGAAGTTCTCGCTGATCTCCAACTTCCAGGATGCATCCCTGGCGCGCAACCGGCTGCTGTTCGATCTGTCCGATGCGGTCGGCATCCCGTATGCCTCCGACTCGCGGTTTGTCGACTTCTATACCAACGGCGAGTATCAGGGCAGCTACCAGCTGTGCCAGAAGGTCGATGTCGGCAAGAACTGCCTGATCGACGATTTTGAAGAGGACGACTATCTGGACGAGGCGACCGGCGGGGTGAAGGACGACTTCAGCTTTGTGTGCGAGATCGACGCGTCGCCCGCCGACGATGACTTTCACTTCACCGTTCGCAACGGCAACAACCTGACGATCAAGGCGCCCGAGCTCTCGACCTCGGACGAGAACTACACCGCCGTGAAGAACTATATCAGCATGAAGTACACGCTGATGGTCAACGCGCTGTCGAGCGGCGACAGCAACCTTGACAGCTATATCGATATCCAGTCGCTCGCGCGCGTCTACCTCATCAACGAGCTCGGCAAGAACTGGGACTCGGGCGCGTCGTCGTTCTTTCTGACCTACAAGCCCGACAGCGAGGGGAACTACCGGTTCTTTGCTTCGCCCGTATGGGATTATGACAACTCGCTCGGCAACGCCCGCGGCACCGACTATGAGCTCTACCGGCTGGGCATCACCGACTATACCGAGCCGTCGGGATGGTTCTCGACGCTCAAGGGCGGATATATCGGTCCGAACTTCCTCTCGACCGCCATCAAGCACACCGATGTGCTCGCTTATGTCAAGCGCGCGTGGTTCGAGGACTTCCTCCCTGCGATCCGCGATACGCTGAACGCGACCGGGGTCAACCGCTCGCCGCTGTACTCGGCAGATGTGTACCGCTCGATCCTCACGGGTACTGCCGAGATGAACTACTGCATCTGGGATCTGTACACGGATACCACGTGGGTCGCCGACCACAGCTCGGTGCGGATGTACACCGCCGACTACACCTATGACGACTACGGACGGGTGACCGACGTGACGCTCTCGAACAGCGGCACCAACACCTATGACCAGTACACCTTTGACGGCCAGTTCTCGTATATGACAGACTGGCTGAACTCGCGCGCCGCATGGCTGTCGGCACAGTATATCGACGGCTATGTGCCGACAGAGCTCCCCTCTGAACCCGAGACCGAGATAGAGACCGAGACAGAGCAGCCCATCGACCGTCCCGCGCTCGATTTTACGAACGCGATCGCGGCGTGGGTGTTCGATGCCACCGGCAAGACCTCGGGCGAGAAGCTCGCCGAATACGGCTCCTCTGACGGATACGAGGCGACCATGGGCGAGGGCACCCTGACGCTGTCGGTCGACGGCGAGAGCGGTCGCGCGCTCGAGTGGAGCGCTGCCGAGTATAACCGAAGCGGCGCCGAGATCGTGCCGATCATGGCGGCGGGCAGCAAGAACCTCTGGGGCTCCCCCTATATCCGCATGGATATCCCCGCCGCGGGATACGAGTCGTTTACCTTGACGATGTATCTGGCGGGATCGAACCGCGCGCCCGCAAGCTGGAAGCTGCAGGCCGCCGTCGACGGCGCGACCTTCACCGATATCGAGGGCGCGACCTTCACCATCACCACCGATAACCGCAAGCTGCTGACCGCCTACTTTGACCGCACCGCCCTGCCGGCGGAGCTGTCTGACAGCGAGACCCTCTCGCTGCGGCTGGTACCGGTGTCGATGACGACCGTATCGGGCGGCGACACCTCCGAGAAGCCCTCCGGCGGCGAGCTCGCGCTCAACTACATCATCGTGACCGGGCTGCCGACGGGCGATGACTTTATGCTCGGCGACGTCGACCTCAACGGCACGGTGGATATCACCGACGCGACCGTCATCCAGCGGTACCTCGCCCACCTGACCCCCTTGAGCGAGAAGCAGCAGCGCCTCGCCGACGTAACCCACGCTGACGGCGTCGATATCACCGACGCGACCGTTATCCAGCGGTATCTGGCACACTTCATCGACACCCTATAGAAAGGAAGATCATCGCATGAAACGCTTCTTGTGTATCGCCCTTGCGGCAACGATGCTCTTGATGCTCCTTGTCGGCGTGCTAAGCGCATCGGCGGCGGACGATCGGTTGATCGTCACCGCTGACGGCGGCAACACCGTCACCGTCAAGGTCGGCGACGAGTTCGAGTTCGTCACCTGTCTGTATGCCGGCGAGGATTTCATCATCAGCGCCCAGGGCGAGATCTACTATGACGCCGATCTGGCTCAGCCGTATCTCTACGGCGAGAAGACCAAGTACGGCACGATCAACCATCGCGGCTACTCGTTCCCGAACGTCTCGGGATGCTCCATCACCCACAACGTCAGCACCCCGGGCACCGTCTACTATAACTTCAGCGGATCCGACGCCGAGAACCTCTTCAACGATATCGAGCTGATCTTCTGCCGCTATCGCTTCAAGGCGCTCGCTGCGGGCGAGATGACGATCGAGAACGCGCTGCTGTACCTCGAGAACACCTATGACGAGATGATCTACTATGGCGGCGAGGTCGTCGCCGACTGTGACCCCTACTATGTCAACGCGGTGATCTCGCTCTCTGAGGACGAGACCGACGCCGCCACCGATGCATCCACCGATGCCGCGACCGATGCATCTACCGACGGCGCAACCGATGCGTCTACCGACACCGCGACGATCGAGCCCGCATCCACCGACACCGCGACGATCGAGCCCGCATCCACCGACGCATCAACGGCTGAACCGGAATCAACAGCAGAACAGGAATCGACGGCTGAGCCGGAACCCACCGACACGTCGGCAGAGCCATCCGAGACCGAGACGATCCGACCCATCGGCGACGTGGATCTCGGCGGCGACGTCGATATCAACGACGCGACCTATATCCAGCGGTACCTGGCGCTCCTGCAGCCGCTCTCGGATGAGCAGCTCGCGCTCGGCGATGTGGACGGCAACGGCGATCTGGAGATCACCGACGCGACCTATATCCAGATGCTCCTTGCGCACTTCATCGACGCGTTCCCCCATACAGAGGACGCGGATGCCCCGCTGCTCTGAGCGGCGGTGTCCGGCGGCACAGCCCGAAAATACCCCTTGCTTTTTTGCCCCTTATACGGTATAATATAAGTTAGACATATATGTCCGGAGGGATAATATGAAAAGATTGATGTCTGTTTTACTGGTTCTCATACTGGTGCTGGGTACGGTTGCCGGGTTGTCGGTATCGGGGAGTGCCGCGAGCGGCACCCTGACCGTCACCGCGAGCGGCGGCAACTCCGTGACCGTCGCTGTCGGGCAGGAGATCGTGTTCACCACCTGTCTGTATGCCGGGTCGTCGGCGATCGTGAACGCACAGGGGTATGTGACCTATGATGCCTCGAAGCTCTCGACCTATGCCTACGGCGCGCCGCGCAGCAGCGGCGGCACCTACTATACCGCCTACTCGTTCCCGAACATCGAGGGCGTCTCCGTCCTCTCGAACAGCGGTAACGCCGGCGCGATCTACTTCAACTTCAGCGATTCACAGGGGGTGGCGACCTTCGACAGCAGCGGGCTGGTCTTCTGCCGCTATCGCTTCAAGGCGACCGCTGCGGGCAGCGCGACCATCACCACCACCATGGAGTATATGCTCAACGAGGATGAGGAGCATGTCTACTACGCAAGCGTTCCGAGCAGCAGCATCAATCCCACCCTGACCTCGACCGTCGAGGCGGCGTCCTATGTCTATGGGGATGCGAACGGCGACTACAGCGTGACCGTGGCCGACGTGACAACGGTACAGAAGCTCTGTGCCGGCGGCTCGGTATCCTACAACGCGACCGCTGCCGACGCGAACGGCGACGGGAGCGTCTCGCTGAGCGACGCGGTCATCGTGCGCAAGTACCTTGCGGGGCTGCTCAGCAGCACCTCTGATATCGGCACCTCGCACTTTGCCTCGAACGACCACTACTGATACCCACGATCACCACACAGCCCTCGGACAAGGCGTTCGGGGGCTTTATGATTTAACGATGAAACGTATTTTTGCTTTGATCCTGACGGCGGCTGTGCTGCTGTCGGCGTGTTCGTTCCATGTGGCGGACACAGACGGACGGATAACCGAATATGTCGCGCTCACATCGATCAACCACTATGTGGTCGAGCCAGATGAGCGCGCCGTGATGACGGATGAGGACGAGCGGCTGTTCAGGGGGATGGTCGACGCGATGCTCGCGCGCGCCCCGTCGGCGGCGCTGCCCGACGATAAGGAGCACGCTGCGCTGTTGATCGACTGTCTGCGCCAGACGCCGTATTTCTTCTTTGTCGACAGCTATACGGTGGAGGATGGCGCGATCCATTTGTCCTATGCCTATGACAGCGACCGGATGGAGGAGATGCTCGCCTTCATGGATGAACAGCTTCTGCTGATCGCAAACCACGAGGCGAGCGATACGGACAACGCGCTCGACACCGTGCTCAAGGTCTATCACGCCGTCACCCATATGACCTATGACAAGGAGCGCACCACCGACAAGGAGGTCACCTCCCCGCTGTTCGTCTATCCCGCCGACGAGATCTACAAGGCGCTGCGCGATAACCGGAGCGTATGCTACGGGTTTGCGTATATCATGCGCTATGTGCTGCTGCAGTACGATATCGATATTTTCTGTGTCTATGGCGAGGTGACGAGCAAGAACGAGGGCCATATGTGGAACATCGTGCGGCTCTCTGACAGCTACTATCACATCGACGCCGGATGGGACCGCGACCGCGGGCTGTACTCGCGGCTGATGATGTTCGGCAAGACCGACGCCGAACGCCGCGCCGACGGGATCGCGTTCGGAGACTTTGCCGATGACCACTATGCGGCCTACGGTGCGGTGGTGTGCGACGATACGCGATTTTCTTTCTTTCGGAACGTGAGCCGGTTCTCGCCCGCGGGGGAGCACAGCTTCTATCTCGAGGCGGGCGACAACGGCTATCTCTATCATACCGATACCGGCGAGCTGGCAGAGGGTTGACATCCCCCGCCCGTTTCGCTAGAATGGAACCAAACGATGAGCGAAAGGATGAGCGCTATGCCCGACGATCTGTCCGGGTCAAAGGAGAAGAAGAAGGAAGGCATCATGGAGCGGCTCTTCAGGGGTCGGGATGCCGACCGTATGCAGGAGAAGACCGAGGAAGAGATCCTCTCGCTGGTCGAGGAGGGTCAGGAGCGCGGGCTGATCGAGGATGACACCAAGAACATCATCGAGAACGTGTTCGACTTTGACGATACGGCGGCGTTCGAGATCATGACCCACCGCCGCGATATGACGACGCTCGAGGATACCGACGCGCTGAGCGACGTGGTGGATACCGCGATCCGCTCGGGCCACTCGCGCATCCCCGTGTATCACGACGATATCGATAACATCGTCGGCGTGCTGTATGTGAAGGACCTGCTCAGGTACGTCGGCGTCTCGGACACGCGCGACTTTCGGCTGCGGACGATGCTGCGGCCGGTGCTGTTCGTTCCGCGGACGAAGAACTGCCGCTCGCTGTTTTTGCAGATGCAGAAGCAGAAGACCCAGATCGCCGTGGTGGTCGACGAGTACGGCGGCACCGAGGGGATCATCACCCTGGAGGACCTCATCGAGGATATCCTCGGCAACATCCAGGACGAGTACGATCATGAGCCCGAGGAGATCCGGCGGATCTCTGACCGCGAGTTCACCGTTGACGGCGGCACCTCGCTCGACGATATCGAACAGCTGACCGGCGTCTGTCTGCCCGAGGGCGAGTGCGAGACGGTCGCGGGGTTCGTCCTTGACCGGCTGGGCAGGATCCCCGAGTCGGACGAGCATCCGGTGGTCGAGACCGAGGGGCTGCGGCTGACGGTCAGCCGCGTGGATGACCGCCGCATCCAGGAAGTCTTGATAGAAAAGGTGTGAGACAGATGAACCTGCGACAGCGGTATGAGAGTGCCTCCAAGCCCAAGCTGTGGACCTATATCGTGCTGCGCGTGACCGTTATCGCGGTGATGGTGGCCCAGATATTCAACCAAAACTGGCACAATGTCTTTCTGTGCGTGCTGACGCTGCTGCTGTTCATGCTGCCGTCGATCGTATCGCGTCGGTTCAAGGTCGAGCTGCCCAACGCGCTGGAGATCATCATCGTGTGCTTTATCTTCTCGGCCGAGGTACTCGGCGAGATCCAGCAGTTCTACCTGACGGTTCCGTTCTGGGATGTGATGCTGCACGGGGTGAACGGGTTTCTGAGCGCGGCGATGGGGCTTGCGCTGGTCAACACCCTCAACGAGGACGAGCATGTGATGATGCACCTGTCGCCGCTGTTCGTGGTGCTGACGGAGTTCGGGTTTTCGATGATGGTCGGGGTGCTGTGGGAGTTCTTCGAGTGCGCGATGGACCTGCTGTTCCATACGGATATGCAGAAGGACACCTGGATCTCCGCGATCCATTCGGTCGATCTCAACGAGTCGGTGCTCAACGACCCCGTCCATTTGACGATCGAGAGCGTTGCGGTCAACGGCGCGCCGCTCGGCGACGGCACCCGCTATCTTGATATCGGGCTGTACGATACGATGAAGGACCTTGCGTTCAACTTCATCGGGGCGATCGTGTTCTCGATATTCGGATGGTTTTATGTGAAGAAGCGCAGCAACTTTGCCGCCCACTTTCTGCTTCGCAAAAAGCGTGACGACACCGCGCCGCAGGACGATCAGCGACAGAGTGGTTAAAATATTGTCATCTTTATTGATTTTTCGGACAGATTTGATATAATGTGCTTACTAATGTGAATCGGAGGATAAGCATATGAAACGGATTTTGTGTATCACAGCAGCGGTGTTGCTGATCGTGGCTCTCCTGTGCGGCTGCAGCAGCAATGAGGTCAAGACCAAGGTCGATGCCCAGTATGTCGACGGATTTGCCGACGGCTATGCGGACAAGGTAAACGTCTCTAGCGACGGCAGCGTGTCTTATGTCTTCAGCAAGGATGGCTATGAGGAGTTTCTGACCGATTATTTGATCAAGGTGCGCGAGGATTTCCGTCAGGATATCACCAGCGTCGGCCAGTACTCGTACCTCAGCCCCGACGGCACCGAGATGGTTATCGGCGTGATGCCCGACAGCTATGACGAGGCACTGTGCCGAGCCGAGGCAGAGGTCATCGCTCAGGACGCCATGAAGTACAACATGAACACCAGCAACCCCACCGGCAAGATCAGCGTTCGCTATGAGAACTGCAACACCGGCGAGGAGTACTTCACCGTCGAGATCGCCGCTGAGTAACGGATGCAAAGATAAGCAAAAGGGCTGTCACACGACAGCCCTTTTTCAGTGAAGAGTGAAGAATGAAGAGGGAAGAGTTGTGGGCGGGACACCCGCACCCGATTGATTTGGTGAATAGAGAATAGTGAATCCGGGAAAGTTGTATAGTAAAACTGGACACATCGAAGAGTGAATAATATAATAAACTCAGAGAGGTGTAAGTAATGAAAAGAACTTTCAGCAAAGAATTCAAA
>CAJODM010000030.1 GCA_905233755.1 uncultured Ruminococcus sp. | reverse complement strand
TTTCTATTGAATTTCCATAAATTTTATGATACAATTCGAGCGGTAAAGGAGCGATTTGCATATGCTGCTTGCGATAGATATCGGAAACACCAACATCAAGTTCGGGATTTTTGAGAACGAGACGCTCAAAGACACGCTGACCGTGTCCACCGACCGCCACAAGACCGCCGATGAATACTCTGTCCAGCTCTACGCGCTGTCACAGACATACGGGTTCTCACAGAGCGACTTTGTCGACTGCATCATCAGCTCGGTAGTGCCGTCGGTCACCGCGCGGATCGCCTCGGCGATCCGCCGCGTCATCGGGATCGAACCGAAGATCGTCGGCCCCGGCACCCGCACCGGACTGGATATCCGGATCGAGGATCCCGGCGCGCTGGGCGCCGACCTGTGCGTGCTGTGCGTCGCCGCCAAGGCGCTGTATTTAGCGCCATGTATCGTTATCAGCATGGGCACCGCCACGGTCATGTGCGTCCTCGACAGATCGGGCGCGATGCTCGGCGGCCCGATCGCTCCGGGCGTGAACATCTCGCTCGACGCGCTCGCCTCTTCGGCAGCGCTCCTGCACGCGGTATCGCTCGACGCGCCCACCTCCGTCATCGGCAAGAGCACCGATCACTCGATCCGCGCCGGCGTGGTATGGGGGAACGTGTGCATGATCGACGGCATGATCGACCGTATCGAGCACGAGCTCGGCGAGAGGTGCAGCGTCGTCGCCACAGGGGGGCTTGCGCATGATATCATCCCCCACTGTACCCATGCGATCGACATCCGCGACGACCTCATCATGCAGGGGTTGCGGCTGATCTATGAGAAGAACCGATAACATCCCCCACCGTCTATACTCCGGCACAGCCGGATGAGCATAGAACACCGCACGCCCTCGAGCGTGCAAAATACAGCGCTTCACCTTGTTATAAGGGAGGCAGCAGGAGGTAATCATATGTCAAACAAATGGACACGCTCGATCTTTCGCATCGCAGGGTTAGCGTTCCTCACGGCGATCATCGTCGTGCTGCAGGTCGTCACGACCTACTTTCCCACCAAACCCTTTGCCGTCACGCTCGCGCTCGTCCCCATCATCATCGGGGCGGCGATCTACGGCCCTTCGGCGGGCGCGTATCTCGGCGGGGTATTCAGCATAGTCGTCATCGCCATGTGCATCTTCGGCGTGGACATCGGCGGCGCGATGGTATGGAACGCAAACCCCATCCTGTGCGTCCTCATGTGCATGCTCAAGGGCGTCATGGCCGGATGGGTCGCAGGGCTGCTGTTCTCGGCGCTCAAGGGGACGAACGCCATCCTAGCGACGGTCGTCGCGGCGATCGCCAGCCCCATCGTCAACACCGGCATCTTTGTTATGGGCATGTTGCTGTTCTTCCGCCCGCTGCTCGCCGAGTGGGCAGGCGGCAGCGATATCCTGACCTATGTCATCGTCGGTATGACCGGCGTGAACTTTCTCATCGAGCTGCTGGTCAACGTGGTGCTCTCGCCGATCATTGTCCAGATCATCACCGCGATCCGAAAGCAGCTTCCGTCAAACGTACAGGAATGACAAGATCATACAGAAAAGAGCGGGACGCAGCAGCGTTCCGCTCTTATTATTCTACCTATACAGATCACCGTATCATACCATCCCGCCGTTGACGCCGAGTACCTGGCCGGTGATGAACGACGCATCGTCACAGCACAGAAACACCGCCGCCCCGGCGATATCGGCAGGCGTGCCCAGCCGCATCAGCGGGGTATCCTGCCGCAGCGCTTCGAGCGCGTCGGCGTCATATCCCGACAGCATATCCGTCATCACGACACCGGGCGCGATACAGTTGACGCGAATGTTGCTGGGGGCAAGCTCCTTCGAGAGCGCCCGCGTCAGCCCGATCACCCCCGCCTTCGCGGCAGAGTAGGCGACCTCGCACGATGCGCCGACCTCGCCCCACATCGAGCTGATATTCAGCACACAGCCGCTGTGTCGGCGGATCATCGACGGCAGCACGGCATGACAGCAGTGATAGACCCCCGAGAGGTTCGTGTCGATGATCTCCTGCCAGCTCTGCTCGTCAGTCTGGGTGAACAGCGCCGACAGCGCAACGCCGGCGTTGTTGACGAGCACGTCGATCTCGCCGAGCTGCTGCTCGATCGCGCACACCATCGCGCGCACCGCCTTATCGTCGCGCACATCGGCACAGTACGGCACCGCACGCACGCCAAAGCTGTCACGAAGCTGCGCGCAGAGCGCTTCGGCCAGCTGCCTGCTATGGCGATAGTTCACCGCCACAGCATAGCCCTTGCGGGCAAACGCCTCGGCACACGCCGCGCCGATCCCGCGCGACGCGCCGGTGATCAGAACCACGCTCATCCTATCAGCTCCTCTTCCATGCCGCCGGCACGAAGATCAGCAAGAACGGGTACAGCTCCAGCCGTCCGGCGAGCATATTGAAGCAGAACACGAGCTTGGAGAAGATGCTGAACCCCGCATAGTTGCCGGTCGAACCGACGATCCCCAGCCCGGGGCCGGTGTTGTTCAGCGTGGCGAGCACGCTCGTGAACGTGGTGGTAAAGTCAAACCCATCGAGCGAGATCAGGATCGTCGTGACGATCACGATCGACAGATAGATCACGAGGTAGACGCTCACCGAGCGGGATATCTCGTGGGTGATCTTCTTGTTATCCATCTTCACGGTCTGGTAGGAGCGCGGATGGATGATGAAGTTGAACTCCTTCTTGACGCCCTTGAGCAGGATCAGCACACGCGATACCTTGAACCCGCCGCCGGTCGATCCGGCACACGCGCCGATACAGGTACAGATGAGGATCGTCATCTTCGACACCTCGCCCCAGCGGTTGGTGTCGACGAGCGCCATACCGGTCGATGATCCGACCGACGCGATATAGAAGAAGCTCTGGTGGATCGACTCATACACCGAGCCGAAGAGCGGATAGATGTTCGCCGCGACAACCGCGGTCGCGACCACGAGGATACCGAGGTACGCCCACAGCTCCTCGTTCTTCCACGCCTGCTTGAAGCGGCGCGTCAGCAGCAGGATATAGACATAGAAGTTCACGCCGAACAGCATCATGAAGACGGCGATAACCGACTGCAGATAGTGGCTGCCAAAGTGCCCGACCGAGTCGTTGTAGACCATGAATCCGCCGGTGCCCGCCGTCGAGAACGAGGTCGTCACGGCATCGAACAGCGACATGCCGCCGCCCAGCAGCAGGATGCACTCTGTCACCGTCAGCCCGATGTAGATGCCGTACAGCACCATGGCATAGTTCTTGAGCTTTGGCATCGACTTGGATACGGCGGGGCCGGTCGACTCTGCCTTCATGAGGTTGATGCTCATGTTCCCGCCCAGCCGCGGGATCAGCGCCAGCAGGAACACGACGACGCCCATGCCGCCGAGAAAGTGTGAGAAGCTGCGCCAGAACAGCATACACCGCTCAATATGCTCGATCTCGGTGAGGATGGTGGCGCCGGTAGTGGTAAATCCCGATGTCGTCTCGAACACCGCGTCGACATAGTGCGGGATCGTCCCCGACAGCCACAGCGGAACTGCGCCTGCGAGCGACAGCACCAACCACGAAAACGACGTCGCGGCAAAGCCGTCCTTGAGCTGCATGGTGACGTTCTCGGGCTTTTTGATGACCATCAGCCCGCCGAGCGCCATCAGCCCGATCCCGGTCAGCAGGAAGAAGATATATCCCCGCTCGCGGTGGATGAGCCCGACGACGGTCGAGAGCTGCATACATGCACCCTCGATCAACATCACCCATCCGAGTATATAACTGATCAATCGCTTGTTCATAGGATCCCTCTGGACCGTCCGGTCACTTCAGAATATCTCTCAGGTCGCTCAGACCCCTGTGCTTGGTGATAACGATCACCGTATCGCCGACTTCGATCGTGTCCGAGCCGGTGGGCAGGATGACCCGCTTGTTGCGGCCGATGCACACGATGTTCAGCATGCTCTTGAGGTTGAGCTGTGAGATCGGCTTGCCGGTGACGGCGCTCTCCTCGCGCACGCGGAACTCCAGCGCCTCGACCTCGCCGCCGTTGATCTTGTACATGGTCTCGACGTTCGAGCCGACGGTGTTCTGCATCCCGCGGACATACCGCACGATGGATTCGCCGGTGAGCTGCTTGGGCCGGATGACCGAGTCGAGCGGAAGTGTTGCGTAGATCGACGAGAACTTGGTGTTTCCAAGCTCGGTGATCACGCGGGCGTTCGGGTTCACCTTGCGGGCATAGAGCGAGGCGAGCACGTTCTCCTCGTCGTTGTTCATCAGGCACACCACGCCGTCGGCACGGTCGATGCCCTCCGATACGAGGATGCTCTCGTCCATGGCGTTGCCGTAGATGACCATGACGTTCTGCAGATCCTCTGACAGCTCCTCGCACCGCTGCATATCCCGCTCGACGATCTTAACGCTCACCCCTGCCTCGCGCAGGATCCGCGACAGGTAGAACGCGATCTTGCTGCCGCCGAGGATCATGACGCTGCGGGGCCGCGAGGAGATATGACCCAGGGTCCTGAGCAGCTTTGCCGCCGCCGCAGACGGCGCCGAAAAGCTCATCAGATCGCCCACATGCAGCTCAAAGTCACCGTTGGGGATATAACACGAGCCGTCGCGCTCGATCAGCGAGATCCGCACCCCGCCCTTGAAGAGCGACGAGCAGTCGGCGACGCGCTTGTCTGACAGCGGCGACCCCTCCTCGATGCGCACGGTGATCAGGTCGATCATCCCGCCCGCAAAACTCGCGATCTGGACAGCGCCGGGGAACTTCACCAGCCGCGCCATCTCACGCGCACAGGTGTACTCGGGGTTGATCGCGAGCGACAGCTTCAGGTGATCCTTGATGTGCTCGACGTCGTGGATGTACTCGGGGTTGCGCACGCGGGCGATGGTCGCGTCGACACCGGCGTTCTTGGCAATCAGACAGGTGTACAGGTTCAGCTCATCGGCAGCCGTCACCGCGATCAACAGGTCACAGTCCTTGATCCCCGCGTCCTTCAGGATGCCGTAGGTCGCGCCGTTCCCGACGATGGTCATGACGTTCTGGGTGTCGGTCAGCTTGTCGAGCGCCTTCGCCTTTCGGTCGATGACGGTGATCGAATGTCCCTCGGCGTTGAGCTGTTCGGCGATCGATCGCCCGACACGGCCGCACCCGACGATAATAATATTCATACACGCCTCCGAATAATCGTCAGTATAGTGTGATATCATCTGTAGGAAAAGGCCGAACCACCAACCGGATCGGTCGGGTTCCCCTCCCCTGAACTATACTATTCCATAGCAAAACACATTTTACTACAGCGGATAACCAAAATCAATATCGAATTCGAATAATAGAGAGATTTTTCGGGATTTCAGAGGATTTTTCGGGAAGAAAAACACCCGGATCATCCGGGTGTTCTCATCGGTTCTGTTCCTTCATCGCGCGGTCGATGTCGCGCTTTGCGGATCGCTCGGCGGCAGCGGCGCGCTTATCGTACAGCTTCTTGCCCTTGCACAGCCCGAGCTCGAGCTTGACATAGCTATGAGAGAAGTAGATGCGCAGCGGGATCAGCGAGTAGCCCTTCTGCTGCAGCAGCCCAAATATCTTGTTGATCTCGCGCTTGTGCATCAGCAGTCGACGCACGCGCATCGGATCCTTGCTCCAGATGTTGCCGTGGTCATAGGGGCTGATGTGCATCCCGTTGACGTAGAGCTCGCCCTTGACGATGCTGCACCAGCTGTCCTTCAGGTTCACCCTGCCCGCTCTGAGCGACTTGACCTCGGTGCCGAAGAGCTCGATGCCCGCCTCGTACTTCTCCTCGATGAAGTAGTCGTGGTACGCCTTCTTGTTGGTGGCGATGATCTTGATGCTGTCGCTCATAGCTCGCTGCGTCCCTCCAGCGCACGCGCCAGGGTGATATCGTCGGCATACTCGAGGTCGCCGCCCACCGGTATCCCATACGCGAGCCGCGTGGTGCGGATGCCCAGCGGCTTTAGCAGCCGCGACAGGTACATCGCCGTCGCCTCGCCCTCGACGGTAGGGTTGGTCGCCATGATGACCTCGGTGACCTCGCCCGTGTTCAGCCGTGCGAGCAGCTCCTTGACGGTGAGCTGGTCGGGGCCGATGCCATTAAGCGGCGAGATCACGCCGTGCAGCACATGATACACGCCCCGATACTCGCCGGTGCCCTCGATGGCGACCGCGTCGCGTGGGGTCTCGACCACGCATACGGTGGTGCTGTCGCGGCGGTCGCTGCGGCACACCGGACAGAGCTCCTCATCCGAGAAGTTGCAGCATACCTCACAGCGGCGGATCTTCTCATGCGCGTCGATGATGGCGCGCGAGAACTCCTGCGCCTGTGCCTTGGGCATATTCAGCACAAAGTACGCCAGCCGCTGGGCGGTCTTGCTGCCGATCCCCGGCAGCCGCTCGAACTGCTCCACCAGACGCGACAGCGGCGCCACGTTATACCCCGCCATCAGAACAGCCCGCCGAGATTCATCCCGCCGAGATTCATCCCGCCGGAGATCGCCTCCATCCGCTGCTCCTTGTCGGTGTTGGCGGCACGGATCGCCTCGTTCACCGCCGCCCGCACGAGATCGGCGAGCATCTCGACGTCCTCGGGATCGACCACCTCGGGGTCGATCGTCAGCGATCGGACCTCAAGCTCGCCCGAGACGGTCACGCTGACCATCCCGCCGCCGCAGGTCGCGGTATATTCCTTCGCGTTGAGCTCCTCGGTGACAGCCGCCATATCGTCCTGCATCTTCTGTGCCTGACGGGCGAGCTGCTGAAGGTTGGCGGCGCCGCCGCCATACCCTTGGGGTAATCTTGCTTTCATCTCTATATTTCCTTTCAAGAATTATTTTTCTTCAGAATCATCTGCCGGCGTCTCGTCGTCAACGGTCACACTGACGCCCGCGCCGCGCAGCTTGTCGATGAATCCCGAGAGCACATCGTCCTGCTTGTTCTCGGGCTTCTTATACGGGCCGAGGCGATACACTCTGCCGGCGACCTCCTGCACCGCCTTGCGGATCTGGTCGCGCTGGGCGGACTTCTTCAACAGCTCGAAGGCGATCTGCTGGTCGGTCTCGATCAGCAGACAGTCGCCGCTGACATAAGCGTTCGTAAAGCTCAGCGCCGACGCGATCGCACCCGAATACTGCTTGAGGTTCGCGACCACCTCCGACCACTGGGGGAACGGCACGGCGTTCTCATACAGCGCGTCCATATCGACCGCCTTTTTGGCCGCGGCGGGTGCGGGCGGCTCCGTCGGCTGTTCCACAGGAGCGGTCGGCTCCGGCTGTTCGGGTGCGGCCGGCTCTGTTACAACAGCGGGAGCGGTCTGTTCTGCCGACTCCGTCGGCGGCTCCTCTGCGACCGGCTCCGGCTGTTCGGATGCGGCGGGCTCTTCGGGTTCCGGCTTTGGAACCGGGTCGGCCGAGGGCTGCTGAACGACAACGCCCTGCGCCGTCATCCGCTTGAGCGCGCGCTCCAGCGCGGTCAGACGCGCCGTGACGGCTTCGGCCGTCATATCCAGCTCCGGCGCGCACAGCTTGAGCATCGCCATCTCGAGCTCGGTGCGCGACGAGGTCGCCCGCGCCATCCGCTCATAGGCGCGCGACAGCACATCCATCGAGAACACGATATCGGCGAGCGTCAGGTAATCCGCCTGGGACACCGCCGCCTCGAACTCGTTATCGGACATCACTAGCAGCTCGCGCGGGCGGTTCACCGTCTTGATGAGCATCAGCGAGCGAAAGTGCGAGATAATCTCGTCGGTCAGCCGCTGCATATTCTTCGACTCCTTATACAGCGAGTCGATAATCTCAAGCGCCTTCTGGGGGTTCTTGTTGATGGTGCAGTTGACCAGCGAGAACAAGTGGGTCTTGGACGCCAGCCCCGCCGCACCGCGCACCACATCGGCGGTGATCTCGGACGAGATACCGATGCACCGGTCGAGCAGAGAGTTCGCATCGCGCATCGCGCCGTCGGCAATCACCGATATCAGCAGCGCCGCCTCGTCGGTGACGGTAACGCCCTCCTGCTCACAGATATACTTCAGCCGCGCCGAGATATCCGACGGTGCGATCCGATGAAAGTCGAACCGCTGGCACCGCGAGAGGATGGTCTCGGGGATCTTGTGCACCTCGGTGGTCGCGAGGATGAAGATAACGTGGGCGGGCGGCTCCTCGAGCGTCTTGAGCAGCGCGTTCCACGCATCGCGCGAGAGCATATGCACCTCGTCGATGATATACACGCGGTACTTTGCCTTGGCGGGCGAGAAGCTCACCTCGTCGATGATCGCGCGGATATCGTCGATCCCGCGGTTCGACGCGGCGTCCATCTCCACAACGTCGAAGATCTCGCCCGAGTCGATCCCGCGACAGTTCTCACACTCGCCGCACGGGTCGTTATCCACCGGATGCAGACAGTTGACCGCTTTGGCGAGGATCTTGGCGCACGAGGTCTTGCCGGTGCCGCGCGATCCGGTGAACAGATAGGCGTGGTGGATCCGGCCGGTCTTCAGCTCGTTTTTCAGCGTGACGGTGACCTGCGGCTGACCGACCACATCCGCGAACACCCGCGGGCGGTACTTCCGATATAACACCTGATACATAGCGCCCCTCCTTGAACCGAAATATCGCAAGCCGCAGCCCGAGGGCTGGGGCATATCCATAAGTGAACGACAGACTGACTGCATCGCATCCCGAAATCCGCTTAATGCTGCTCGCTCCCGCGCCTGACATGATTCACGACACAGAATCGCACAGGGCCTGTCGCTCGCCTACAGATACGCTGTCGGCTTGCGAACATATTGATTATACCACAGAAAACGGGATAAAGCAAGGGTTTCTCATCAAAGCCCGGAAAAAAGAAATACCGCCGTCTGTCGACAGCGGTAGCGTTATCTACAGCCCTCTTATGCGGGTGGCGATCTCGCACATATCGGAGTAGTCGCCGAACGCCACGGTAAAGGTATCAAAGCTATCGGACGGCTCTGCCTCGCCGATATCCTCGCCGTCGAGCGTTATCGTCCATGTATGCACCTCATCAAGAGACGCGAGCATAGCGCTCAGCTCATCGGTACACCGGAACACGAGCCGACAGTCCCCGTCGGCAGTGCCCATCATCGCAAAGCTGTCAAAGCCCGCCGCCTCGGCATAGACCTGGGCGCTCTCATCGAGCAGCGCAAGCTCACAGTCCACCGCCGCCCACTCGGTATCCGCATCGGCTGCACCGGGCGCGAGTGTAAAGAGCGCAGGGGTGGTATCGGGCTGTGTCTCTATGACCGGGTTCTGTGATGCACACGCCGAGAGCACGAGCGCCGTCATCGCCGCTGTCAAGAGTATTCTATACAGCCGCTTCATCCCTCGTCCTCCATGGTTTCGTCCGCATCAATAGGGGCAGCCGCATCAGGCAAATCAGCGGTGTCCTCTGCCTGTGTCGGCAGCTCTGCCGCCGCTTTCGGCTCGTCCGATTCCTCCGGCTCACCCGGCTCATCCGGCTTATATGAAGCGGGTTCGTCGCCGATGAAGGCGAAGATGTTCGCGCGGCTCTCCATCATCGAGACCGCCGCGAACGCCGCTATGGGGATCAGGAGGATGATATAGGTCAGGATGTACTGGCTCTTGCCCTCGAACAGGAGGTGATAGCCGAACCCGCCCAGCAGCACCAGCGGCAAGAGGATGGTCGAGATGTCCGTCCGCCGCTTGATAAAGAGGGTCATGATACCGCCCGCGAACAGCACGAACAGCACCTGCACATATCCGTTGAAGTAGGAACCCAGGAACTGGCCCCAGCTCTTGTTATACACACTGTTGACAAATGCGCCGACCTCGCCGTTATAATGCCCCTTGACCTTGCTGACCCAGATGCTCTCATAGGTCGGCTCGTTCCACTGGCTGAGGATCTTCTTCGAGAAGAAGTCGACCGCATACGCGGGATCGTCCGAGAACTGCTCGAGGCGCTCCTTGATATCCTCCCACGCCTGTTCGTTCGCCGCGTCGGTATCGAAGTTGTTGTCCATGAAGGTCCTCATCCCGATGGTGGTGTACCAGCCCGGCGCCATGTAGGATTCCTGCAAACCGGTATCCATATAGAGCACCTGGGACACGCCGTTCGTATAGGTGGTGTCGGCGCGCTGTTCATAGCTCTTGATGATGAGCTTGCTCGCCCCGACAGTGCACACACAGAGAATCAGCAGGAACGCGATGCTCTGCCACTTCTTCTCCTTGATCGCGTGGACGATGAGCACCACCGCGAATGCGACCAGGTAGATCATGTTGTTATACTTTGCCAGCGTCGACAGCACCAGCAGCACGCCGGACGGGATCAGCAGAAGATAGCGCGCCGTACGGAAGTACCGGATCAAGAAGTAGCACGCCCATATCGCAAAGCACATCCCCATCACGTTGCCATAGGCAAAGGTGGTGAACAGGATCGGCTGCAGGCATCCTATCAGCAGCACGATCGCGACGAACTCGGCCGCGCGGCGGGAGAACAGCTCCCGCGTCACCTTCGCGATGCCCAGGTACGCCAGCGCGACACAGATGACGTTGATATACTCGAGCGGCATGGCGGTCGCGGCGCCGAACACGCGGTAGATCAGCTCACAGATGAACACAAACCCGAGCTGGAACGGATAGAACATGAAGTAGGAGTTGTTCTGATAGTAGTCGTGGTTATGGAACAGGGCGTTCGACTGCAGCCCCGTGTAGTCGCCCTGTGCCGCGCCCGATGCCGCCTCAAAGATGTTCGCGCTGTCGGCGCCGGGGATCGACTGGACCGCGTTCACCCACAGCATCCCGAGCACGAGGACATAGACCAGAAGCCCGATCTCCATAGCGACCAGGTTCACCCGCGAGAAGAAGCTGTAGTACCGCCGCATCCCCATCACGATGATGAAGAATAGCGCGGTCAGCGCGACGCTGAGCATCGCGTTGTCGGGCTGATAGAGGATGACCTCGTTGACATAGTTATCGGGGTCGATCACGCTGGTCTGGAAGATGCTCATCACGGCGATATAGCCGAACGCGATGAACAAGAGCACCGCGATGATATTGACGATGATCGACTCGAAGGTATCCTGCCATCGGCGGGTACGAATGGTATCGGGCTTTGTTGCTGCCAAATTGTCCATAGTCACTCTCCGTAATCCTAGCAGTCAGCGGTTCGAGGGTCCTTTGACGGACGCGCGGGAATCGGTGGCTGCCTCTGATTCGATATTACTCTATCTTGTATTCTATCATATTCTGCACACAACTACAAGTGGTTTTGGCAGAAAATCGCTATTTCAGAAAACTCTTTTCAAATTCTACCCGACATGGTATAATGAGAGGAGAATCACCATCCGGAGAACCCTATGAAGAATGAACTACTGCCGATCGTCGAGCCGCTGCTCAGATGGTTCGAGGAGAACCGACGGGCGCTGCCGTGGCGCGAGGACAGAGAGCCGTACCATGTATGGATATCGGAGATCATGCTCCAGCAGACCCGCATCGAAGCGGTGATGCGGTACTATGCGCGGTTCATGGACGCGCTGCCTACGGTCGAACAACTGAGCACAGTCGATGACGATACCCTTCTCAAGCTGTGGGAGGGGCTTGGCTACTACAGCCGCGCGCGCAACCTCAAGAAAGCCGCCGGGATCATCATGCGCGATCACGGCGGGGTGTTCCCCCGATGCTACGAGCAGCTGCGTCAGCTGCCCGGTATCGGCGACTATACTGCCGGCGCGATCGCGTCGCTGTGCTTTGACGAGCGGGTGCCCGCCGTCGACGGAAACGTCCTGCGCGTCATCACCCGCGTGCTCGGCAGCCGCGCGAACGTCCTGCTCCAAACGACTAAACAGGACATCACCCGACAGCTCTGTGCGGTCATCCCCGAGCAGGCGGGACGGTTCAACGAGGGGCTGATGGAGCTCGGCGAGCTTATATGCCTGCCAAACGGTATGCCGGACTGTGTCCGATGCCCGCTTTATAGGTGCTGCACCGCCTATCTGCAGGGGTTGACCGCCGAGATACCGGTGCGCCAAAAAGAGCTGCGGCGCACCGCCGTCGAGAAGACCGTGTTCCTCATCCACGATGCAAACGGGTATATCGCCATCGAGAAGCGCGATGGTCAGGGGCTGCTCTCGGGGATGTATCAGCTGCCGAATATCGACGGGTATTTTTCTGTAGAAGAACTATATGATCGGTTGAAGGGGATGGGGCTCGACCCGTCCGCCATCGACCACCACAAGGATCGAAAGCACGTTTTCACCCATATCGACTGGTATATGTGCAGCTACCGCGTCAGCGTAGCCGAACCGAATGACCGGTTCCTCTGGGTGAGCGAAGAGGAGCTGAGATCCGCCTACCCCCTCCCCACCGCCTTCAAAAAGCTGCTGTAAAATCAGTAAAATCGGATTATCAGGAGAAAAAAGGGCTGTCGCACTAAGAAATGCGATAGCCCCTCAGTGTGTCATCCTGAGCATTAGCGAAGTATCTTATAGTGCAATCTAACCAATATGATTACACCTGTCATGTCCAATCTGACCGAAAGGTGAGCACTTTCAGATTCTTCACTGGCGTTCAGAATGACATTTTTCTGTTTGCAACAGCCCCTTTTGTGTTCATTATTCTAGCCGAACCGCTCAGCGAGCTGTGTCATCGAGAGCGACCGGTCGTTCAGCGCGGCGGCAAAGTCCGCGTAGTTCTCCTTCGTGATGTGCACAGACACGCTCGGGCCCGACGGTATTTCGAGCGCGGCGATATCGGCAGCGTCGGCGATCAGGCGGTTCTCGCGCAGATACTGCTCGAACGAGACGCCGTCCCCCTCTGACAGGAACCGCGCGACATCCTCGTCGCCAAACCCATCCGCAAGCGGATGAAAGTAAGCGTTCAGCAGCCGCAGCAGCTCACATCGGTACCGCTCGTCCGATACGACCGCGCACCAGACGGGCTCGCGCTTCTTGAAGTAGCGCGACATGCTCGTGCTGCGGTGCGTCGACGCCGGTATCGGCAGCGGCGCGTCGTTATGATAGACGACGAAGGCATACGACAGCCCCTCATAGTCATATCGCTCCGACTCCTCTGCGACACTCCACGCGGCCAGCTCGTCGAGGTTCGGGATATGGGTGTCCGCTCCGCCGTCGAACTGCATCTTGGTGATATGGGCGTCGGAGCAGTACGGCATCAGCTGGCGGTACATCGAGCCGCCGCCGATGTCGAACACATCGTCCGGCTCAAAGCACCCGATCAGCTCCAGCAGCCGATCCATGCTGCCGCATACCACCGCCCCGCTCACGCGCAGCCCCTGTATATCCGCGAGCACGAGATTCAGCCGCCCGGGGGCGGGCCTGCTGTGCGGCAGCGACAGCAGGGTAGCATATCCCATCACCACGACCCTGTCGCGCGTCGTCGCGCGATAGTACAGCATATCATCGGGGATGGACTTGAGCAGGTCGCCGCTTTTGCCGATGCCCCACTTCTCATCCACCGCTACGATCAGCTTCATATGCCCCTCCTAGACCGCGACCGGTATCTTCTCGTTGAACTCGTGGAACCGGTAGCCCTCGAGCCGAAAGTCATCGACGGTAAAGTCGTAGAAATCCTTCACCTCAGGATTCACCCACAGCGTCGGCGCATCATACGGCTCACGCGTGATGATCCGTTTGACGGCGTCGATATGGCGGTCATAGATATGCGCGTCGGCAATAACGTGCACCAGCTCGCCGACCTTGAACCCGGACGAGCGCGCAAACATATGCAGGAGCACGGCATACTGGCATACGTTCCAGTTGTTGGCGACCAGCATATCCTGTGAGCGCTGGTTGAGCATCATGTTCAGCCGATCTCCCGTCACGTTCAGCGTCACGCTGTAGGCACAGGGGTACAGCCCCATCTCGGACAGGTCGTGATGGTTGTAGATATTCGTCATGATCCGGCGGGATTCGGGATGATATCTGAGGTCATACAGCACGCGATCCACCTGGTCGAACTCGCCCTCGGGGTACCGGTGTTTGACCCCGAGCTGATAGCCGTACGCCTTGCCGATAGAGCCGTTCTCGTCCGCCCATGCGTCCCAGATATGGCTCTTGAGCGCATGGATATCGTTCGACTTCTTCTGCCAGATCCACAGCAGCTCGTCGATACAGCTCTTGAAGTACACCTTGCGCAGCGTCATGATCGGGAACTCGCGGCTCAGGTCGTATCGGTTCACCACGGCAAACCGCTTGACGGTATGCGCCGGCGTGCCGTCCTCCCAGCGGGGACGGACGTTCATCCCCTCGTCGGAGCATCCGTTCTCGAGGATGTCCGTACAGGTCTCGATAAACAGCTTGTCTGCATAACTCATGGTGTTCTCCCCTATATCTTGAAGAATTCTATCATTATTATACTGTATTTAGCACGATTGTCAACCTGTCCTGCACCCATTCCCACGGTTTTTGAATGAGTAAACAAATTGTAAACGACATGTAACCGACAAAAGCAAGGAGATATGATACACTGAAAAAGAGGTGATCATATCATGAAGA
>CAJODM010000029.1 GCA_905233755.1 uncultured Ruminococcus sp. | reverse complement strand
CGATTCCCTTGTCCAGCCAAAATTTGCGGCACTCCTAAACTATTACTTTGTAAATATTCTTTTAATTATTTCTCTGTCCTCTTGACGGGGTGCGGTTCATTCTTAGTGCGACAGCTCCTCTTTTCTCTTTACTATATAATTCAGTTGTCTTCCTGTTCGTCCTTGTCCTCGTCGAGCATGACGAACGGGTTGTCGGGGACACCGTCGGCGGAAGGATGCTCATCGCGTCTTGTTCTCCTCCCGATGAGAATCCCTACCCAGATAAGGACCGCTGCGAGCAGCAGCGCGCACGGGATGACGATATACGCGGTGACGTGATGCCGAAGGATGGTCGGCTCGATGCTGTCGACGGTAGCGGGTGCGGTGCCGATGACGGCGTTGTCACCCTCGCCGACAGTGGACTGCTGTGCCGTGTGGGCGGACGACGAAGTTTTGGACGAGGCGGATGATCCGCTGATGCTCAGCTTGACGGTCATCGACGACGGGGTGCCGAGATACCCCAGCGCGCCGCCGATCACCTCGAGCGGCGTGACCGAGACGGTCGTCTCAGCGCCGCACAGCGCCTTGAACCGGATCCCGAACAGCGTGCCGCTCTCGCCGTTTTCTGCTGCATAGACGACCTCCAGCACGCCGTTCTGACAGCTCGCCCTGCCGATCTCGCCGCTGTCGAGCTGACATAGGGCACGGTACTCGATGACAGAGGGATCGAACGTGACGCGCAGCTGCAGCGAGCGCAGCTCGGCGGCGGATGCGACGTTCAGATAGATGAGCCGACCGCTCTTCATCATCCCGCCGGTGGACAGCTCTATCCCCGTGCCCTGTGCCGCTGCGGTCAGCGGCAGCATCATCACCAAGAACAGCGTCATGACAAGCATCGCGATCTTCTTCATACCATCCCCTCTTTCTCCTTTTTCGGATATTATAGCACAGCGGCGCGCGCTTGTAAATCACGAAACGCTAAAGCGAAAAGAAAAAAGCGAGGCGATGATGCCTCGCTTAAGTCTCTTGCAGTTGAATTAGTCAGCTACGAAGAACACGTCCATGCCGGTGGTCTCGCCGTCGGCGACGATGTACGCCTTGGACTCCTCGGGCTTGACATAAACGGTGTACGCCTTCTTGCCCTTGACGACCTTCTTGACGTTCTTCTCGATGTCCTTGACGGAGACGGTAGCGCCGCCGAACTGGATGAAGAGATCGAACTTGGGATCGGCCTTCTTAGCGGGGGCCTTCTTCGCAGCGGTCTTCGCGGGGGCCTTGGTCTCTGCCTTCTTGGCGGTGGTCTTCGCGGTCTTCGCAGCGGCCTTGGTCTCGGTCTTCTTCGCAGCGGTCTCGGTCTTCTTGGCTGCAGTTGCCTTCTTAGTAGTTGCCATGATAAAATCCTTCTTTCTTTTCTTGTAATATCAATTACTTTTTGATAGGTTTCGCAAAGCGATCTTTGCTTTACATCTCGTATTATAATCGGTCAGAGGTGGGTTGTCAAATGATTACGGAATTTTTGGATGTTTAGACAAATACGGGGCGATGGGGAAGAACGGTGTAGTGATTCTTGACGAGAAAAAATTTGCAATTCTTGCACAATAGTCATTTTTTGCTGTGCAGAATATCCAAAATCCTATCGGTATTTTGTGCAAAATGAAAGGGTAATATTCGGGACTTAGACAGTTTGAACAGAATCCATAAAAAATAATAGGTGAATTCGCCAAATCACATCTTGCCAAACCGAGAACAGTGTGGTATAGTATAGGAAATGTTAGAGTACGAATTGTTGGACTTGAACGGATGGATGCTATGATCGACGGATTTCTGAACGTCGGGGTGCAGGTAGCGGCGTTGTTCGTGCTGATCGCCGTCGGCGTGCTGTTGACAAAGCTGAATATCATACGGGAGAACGGCGTCGGGGTGATGACCGATATCGTGCTGTACGCGGTGACGCCGTGCGTCATCATCAACGCGTTCCAGCGCGAGTTTCGAAGCGATATGCTCGTGGGGCTGTTCATCGCGCTCTTGTCGGCGTTCGGGATCATGCTCCTCTCGGTGCTGCTCGCCGAGCTGCTCTATCGAAGGCAGCAGATCGACCGGTCGGTGGTGCTGCAGTTCTCGGTGGTGTTCAGCAACTGTGGGTTCATGGCGCTGCCGCTGCAGCAGGCGATCCTCGGCCAGGACGGTGTGTTCTACGGCGCGGCGTTCGTCGCGGTGTTCAACATCTTCATGTGGACCTACGGGCTAATCGTGATGAGCCGACGCACCTGCCCGAGAGATGCGCTCAAGGCGATCATCAATCCCGGGATCATCGGGACACTCGTCGGGGTGGTGCTGTTCATCTGCTCGATCGAGCTGCCCGATGTGCTGTCGCTGCCGATCGGGTACCTCGCGACGCTGAACACCCCGGTGCCGATGCTCATCATCGGGTACTATCTTGCGAACGCAAAGCTGTCCAGGGTGCTGCGCGACCGCGACGCGTATGCCGCGATGACGCTGCGGCTGATAGCGATCCCGCTGGGCGCGCTGTTGCTGTTGCATGTGATCGGGGTGGACGGCACCATCGTCACCGCGATGGTGATTGCGGCGGCGTCGCCCGTCGCGGCGTTCACCACCATGATGTCCGGAAAGTACGGACACGACACCGAGCTGTCCGCGGGGATCGTATCGGCGTCGACGCTGTTCTCGCTATTCACGATGCCGCTCATCATCACGCTGGCACAGTATCTTTCATAACCATTACGGAGGTCATGACCATGCCGAAGAATCCTAAGCAGAAACAGAAGCTCCTATACGTGATGCAGTACCTGTCGAGCAACACGGACGAGGACTACGGCGTTACCGTCGGCGATATCATCGACTATCTCGACGAGCGCGGCATCAAGGCGGAGCGCAAGAGCATCTATGACGATATCGAGACGCTGCGTGACTATGGGATGGATATCGTCAAGACCAAGGTCGGCAAGGCGTCGCTCTACAGCTTGGTCTCGCGCGACTTTGAGATCGCGGAGCTCAAGCTCCTCGTCGACGCGGTCCAGAGCTCGAAGTTCATCACCAAGAGCAAGAGCGCCTCGCTCATCAAGAAGATCGAAGGGCTTGCGTCCGTCAACGACGCCAAGAAGCTCCACCGCCAGGTCATTGTCGCCGACAGGGTGAAGACCTCGAACGAGCGCGTCTACTATAACATCGACGCCATCAACGACGCGATCAACGCTAAGAAGCAGATCGCCTTCTACTATACCCAGTGGGCGATCGCCGACAGCGGGCTAAAGCGGCTTGTCCGCGTGCGCCGCCACGACGGAAAGCGGTATCAGGTATCACCCAAGGCGCTGTCATGGGACGATGAGAACTACTACCTCATCGCGCTCGACACCGAAAAGGACAAGGTCAAGCACTACCGCGTCGACAAGATGGAGAACATCGAGATCCTCTCTGAGCGCAGCAAGGCGTCAAAGTCGATCGACAGCATCGACATGGCGGCATACTCGAAGCAGATCTTCGGGATGTTCGGCGGCGAGCTGACCGGGGTTCGGCTGCGGTTCGACAACCGCCTTATCGGGGTGGTGGTGGACCGGTTCTCGGAGCGCGTGTTCATCAGCCCGAACACCGACGGAACCTTCACGGTGGCGACCGATGTGATGCTGTCGCCGCAGTTCTACGGATGGCTGTTCAGCTTTGGCGATCAGGCCAAGATCCTCTCGCCCAAGAAGGCGAAGGACGGGTTCGTCGCCTATCTCGACAGCGTCCGCGACGCCTACGCGAAAAAATAGTACAGATCTATACAAAGTCCAGATTATCGGACACATAGCGTGCTATCATATGGCTGTGAGGAGTTCCTCACAGACGACGATAGGATGTGAACGGTATGCTGAACTTCTGTATTTTTACATTTATCCTTTACGCGGTGATTCTTATTATCGCGATGATAGTCAGACCGACCGAGTTCTTCACGGTGTTTCGGCGCCGACGATAGGACCGATCGCAGAGGTGAGTTATGGAGAGAGTGATACTGGCGTCCCGGTCGCCCCGGCGACAGGAGCTGATACGGCACATCACCGAAGAGTTCGAGGTGATGGTATCGTGTGTGGACGAGGTGCTGCCCGAGGGGATATCCCCCGAGGACGCGCCGGTGTACCTTGCACGGCTCAAGGCGGACACCGTCGCGTCATCCCACCCAGGACGGGTGGTGATCGGCGCGGACACGGTGGTCATTCTCGACGATGAGATCCTCTCAAAGCCGACGGACAGCAGCGATGCGTTCGCGATGCTCTCCCGCCTCTCGGGGAGGACGCACACGGTCGTCACCGGCTGCTGTATCACCGACGGTGTGCGCACGGTCTGCTTCTCTGAGAAGACCCGCGTGACCTTCTATCGGCTGACCGACAGAGAAATCGCTGAGTATATCGCCACGGGCGATCCGTTCGACAAGGCGGGCGCCTATGGGATCCAGGGCGGCGCGATGCTGTTTGTAAGAGGGATCGAGGGCGACTACTTCAACGTAATGGGGCTTCCTGTCGGGCTGCTGTACCGAAAGCTACACGATTTTTTGGAGGAGTAACATGACGCATCTGTTCATCCTGAACCGGTTCGCCGGTACCAAGGACAACACCGCCTCTCTTGAGCAGAAAATCCATGCGCTCGACACGACCGACGAGGTGATCGTCGAGTACACGAGCTGTCGGGGCGACGCGACGGCGATCGCGCGCCGCTATGCCGAGCAGAAGAGCCCGCTGCGGGTCTATGCCTGCGGCGGCGACGGCACCGCCAACGAGGCGCTCACCGGACTGTGGGGACACGCGGGGTGTGCGCTGGGGATCATCCCCATCGGCACCGGCAACGACTTTGTGCGTTCGCTCGGGTGTGACAGCGATGCGTTCCTTGATGTGCAGAAGATGATCGACGGCACGACCGTCAGGGTCGATATCCTCACCTGTGGGGAGCACCTTGGGCTGAACGTGATCTCGGTCGGCTATGACTGTGAGGTCGCCGACTGTGCCCAGAAGATCAAGCGGCTGCCGCTGATGAACGGCTCGCTGGCGTATAAGCTTGCCATCGTCTACTGTCTGTTCACAAAGCGAAAGCATACCTTCACTCCTGTCGCCGACGGCGAGGCGGTCGCACTGATGGACGGCTATAAGACCCAGATGCTCTGTGTCGCCGCGAACGGGATGTTCTACGGTGGGGGGATCAAGTGTACGCCGCAGGCGCGGCTCGACGACGGGAACATCGACTTCATGTCCATCCCGACGGTCTCGGTGCCGAGGTTCGCGGCGCTGCTCTCAACCTTCGTACAAGGCGAGCATATCGACAACCCCAAGCTGCCGTTTGTTGTGCACAAGAAGTGCCGCAGCATGCAGTTCATCGACGACAAGCCCCTCAAGATCGGCATCGACGGAGAGATGTTCGAGATGGTCGATCCTAAGGTGAAAATTTTGCCGTCAGCATTTGACATTATTCTCCCCGTGTAGTATGATATAGTGTATGAACGGTAGCAGAAAGAGATTCGTCGCGTTTTTCATATTTTTGGTAGTTACAGTGCAGGTTGCTTTCCTGTGCTGTAATCCTGTTGCGCGCGCGACGGAGCGTCCCTCTCTGAACGCCGTGTCCTATGTCTACCTCGGCTCGGAGCGCACCCGGCTGCACGACAGCCGGCCTGCTGCGCTGATGGCGCCGACGATGGAGATCAAGAAGCTTTTTGAGAGCAACGACACGGTGGTCGAGGACAACGTGGTCGGTCAGTACTCTGTCTGGCTTTGCGATGAGCTGTCCTCCCGGGTCTATACCCGCGCCGACTGGCTCGCTCAGCTGATGGATGTGATGGGCTATGCGACCGATTCAGCCGGCTCTTATGCTTTCTCGGATCAGTACCTCTATCCCTGCTCATCGCTGTTCGTATCGGCGTATGAGCATGGGCTGGTGGATTCACAGATGTATATGGAGCCCTTTGCGCCGCTGACCCGCCGCTATATGGCGCGCACGGTCACCGCCGCGCTGGGGTACGCAGATCATGCCGTCGAATGCGCCGATCTGTACAACAGCGATACCGCGTTGATGACGATGGTGTACTTCGGGTACTTTGTCCCCGATGACGAGAACCGCGTCTATCCCGACGCGGTCGTTACCGCCGACGAGGCCGAGGCGGCGCTCGATGAGGTGCGGCTGAACAGGACGCTCAAGGGGCAGCATCTGCTCGCGTTCGGCGACAGCATCATGTACGGGATGGGGACCGACGGCGTCGGTATCGCCGACATGATCGGGGAGAAGTACGGCATGAAGGTCGTCGACTACTCTGAGAACGGCGCTGCGTTCGAGTCGATCGCCGACCGTGCGCTGATCAGCGACCAGGTCAAGGCCGCCGACAAGGCGAACGAGCCCGCCGACCTTATCCTGCTCAACGGCGGCACGAACGATATCTCGACCAGAAAGCTCGGCGAGATCTCGGACGGATTCGACTACAAGTCCGCCGACAAGAAGACCTTCTCGGGATCGCTCGAGTACACGATCGGGCTGATCGAACACGACTTTGGGGATGTGCCGATGGTCTATATCCGCGCACATAACATGAACGCCATCAAGGACGCGCTGGAGCGTCAGTTCGGCGAGAGGGCGGTCGCTATCGCCGAGAAGTGGGGATGCGCCGCGGCGGATATCTATGCGGATACCGCGCTGAACACCGAGGACGATACGATGTGCGCGCTGTACACCCTCTATCGTGAGGAGAAGGGCAAGAACGACTCCATCCATCCGAACACGCTGTGCTACAGCAAGTTCTACGTTCCGCTATTGAGCGAGCGGATCGCACAGGAGTTTATGGAATAGAACGAGTATCACGGTCGGGCATGCCGTTGTGTGCCCGACCGTTTGATGATAGTCAGGTGGTTATGATATGACAAAGCTGTATATCGCCGTGCCGTGCTATAACGAGGAGGAGGTCCTCCCCGATAGCTCGGCGCGTCTGTTCGACAGGATGAACCGGCTGATCGATGGCGGGATGATCACCCCCGACAGTCGGATCGTGTTCATCGACGACGGCTCAACCGATCGGACGTGGGAGCTGATCGAGAAGCTGCACGCGCATCATCCGATGTTCTGCGGGATCAAGCTGAGCCGCAACCGCGGTCACCAGAACGCGCTGATGGCGGGGCTGATGACGCTCAAGGATGAGGCGGACGCGGTGATCTCGATTGACGCGGACCTGCAGGATGATATCGAGGTGTTCGACGAGATGCTGTGTAAGCTCGACGAGGGCTGCGACGTTGTCTACGGCGTGCGCAGCAAGCGCGATACCGACACCTTCTTCAAGCGGTTCACCGCCGAGGGCTACTATAAGATCCTCGAGAAGATGGGCGCGAAGGTCATCTTCAACCACGCTGACTTTCGGCTGATGTCGCGCCGCGCGCTGCAGGCGTTTGCCCAGTATGGGGAGGTCAACCTCTTCCTGCGCGGGATGGTGCCGCTGGTGGGATACCGGAGCGACATCGTCACCTATGAGCGCAGCGAGCGGCTCGCCGGCGAGAGCAAGTATCCGCTCAAGAAGATGCTGTCGCTCGCGTGGGAGGGCATCACCTCGCTGTCCACGAAACCCATCAAGTTTGTCACCCGACTGGGGCTCATCATCTTTCTTATCAGCATCGTGATGCTCTTGTACTTCTTCATCCGGTTCCTGTGCGGGGCGACCGTCACCGGATGGGCGTCGCTGGCGGTGTCGATCTGGGCGATCGGCGGGCTGCAGCTGCTCGCGATCGGGATCATCGGCGAGTATATCGGCAAGATCTATCTCGAGACCAAGCGACGTCCGCGCTATATCATCGAGACATATCTGAAGGATTGAGAATAGGTATAAAAGAAGCAGGGGTTGCCGCACGATCGCGGCAACCCCTGCGGGGTTTATGAGGATATGTGACAGCCGGACGAGGAGGGCGGCGTTTCACAGAGCTCTCCGGTGACTGCCCGTCAAAAAGGGGCAGAGAATGTATCAAATACCGAACGCTTTCTTCAGGAATGCGCGGCCGTAGTTCGTGAAGAACCGCTGTTCGGCGATGCGGAGGATCTCGCTCTCGGGGGTGGAGCGCTCCTTGAATAGGACAATATACTCCGCCTCGACCAGTATCTGGTGATCCAGCCCGCTGATATGGTCATAGTCGTCGTGGTGCTCCACGATATGGCACACGCGCATCGCGGTATCGTCGCTGTAGCCCGACGACAGCAGCATCTCCTTGACGACAGCGATGCGGTCGTCGCCGCTGACGGTGCGCACGATCGCCGACAGCTCCAGCGTCCGCTGCTCGACCTCGGGCAGCCGCTCCAGCTCGCCGATGGTGCGCGCGAGCGTATATACGCGCACGAAGTGCTGCACCCGCTCGGGGTCGGCGCCGAGGTGCTCCTTCATCTTCAGCGCGACGTCATTGATGTTTCCGTTCATATCTGTCCTTCTTAACTATCTCCCGTATGGCGGCAAAGGTCTTCGCTTCGCCATCCGTGCTGAGCATCCGCAGCATGTTCTCGATCAGCGCCGAGGTGTTGGGGTGGATATCGTCGCCGCGGCGCAGCCGCCCTCGCTCGAAGTACTCGAGCGGCTTGCTGTCGTTATAGCTGTCACCCATGTACACCTTGCTCGCCGCCACGCGGTCACAGAACATCTCCACCACATAGCGCAGCGGCATCTCGACCGGGGTCATCTTGTGCGTGACCTTGGAGTAGTCGCGCCAGTACTCGAAGTGGTGGCGGTTGCGGCCCATATGGTGCATCCACGCCTGTGAGTGACCGTTGACCTCGCGCGCCTTGTCGTTCGGGCTGCGGTCGCCCTGCCAGAACCGCGCCCCCTCACAGAACTCGACGGGGCTGTACTTCGACAGGTCGTGGCGCAGGCCCTGCCACAGGATCCCCGCGCGCGCACAGTTGCGGATGACCGCGTGGCGGTGGCGGGTGATCGTCAAAAAGTGGTTCCATGCCTTGTTCATATCCATCCTCTTTTCTCCCACATTATATATCATGTCGAAGGGAAAGACAAGATTTTGGAGAAGATTATTTTATTTTTATCTTGACAAATTATATTTTATAAAATATAATAGGATAAAAGAAAGAGGAAATGAGTGGATCATATGGACGAGAAGACGACGAGCAAAGCACTGCGGCTCGATAACCAGCTCTGCTTTCCGCTGTATGCGGCGGCGCGGCGGGTGGTGTCGCTGTACACCCCGTATCTCAAGCCCCTGGGGCTGACCTACACCCAGTATATCGTGTTCCTTGTGCTGTGGGAGCATGACGGGCTGACGGTCGGCGAGCTGGGGCGGCGGCTGTATCTTGACAACGGCACCCTCACCCCGCTGCTGAAGAAGCTGGAGGCATCGGGCATGATCGAGAGGACCCGCGATACGTCCGACGAGCGCGTGGTGGTCATCACGCTGACCGACGCGGGACGCGCGCTGGAGCAGAAGGCGGTCGAGATCCCGCTGCGGGTGGGATCGTGTCTGCACCTTGACGCTTCTCAGGCACAGTCGCTTTATACGATCCTGTATCAACTGCTGGAGGGTTAACAGATGGACAGAGAGAGGATTATCGTCCGCACCAGCGTGGTGGGGATAATGGCTAACGTATTTCTGTCCGCGTTCAAGGCGGTCATCGGGTTGCTGTCCAACTCGATCTCGATCGTGCTCGACGCGGTGAACAACATCTCGGACGCTCTGTCGTCGGTCATCACCATCATCGGCGCCAAGTTGTCGAACAAGCCCGCCGACAAGAAGCACCCCCTCGGTTACGGGCGCATCGAGTACCTCTCGGCGGTGATCATCGCGGTGATTGTGCTGTATGCCGGCATCTCGTCGCTGGTCGAATCCGTCAAGAAGATCATCACCCCCGAGGCGGCGGACTACTCTGCTATAGGGCTCATCATCATCGCCGTGGCGGTGCTGGTGAAGGTCGTACTCGGGCTGTATGTGAAGCGCACCGGCGTCTCGGTGAAGAGCGACGCGCTGATCGCCTCCGGCAAGGACGCGCTGATGGATTCGATCATCTCGGCGTCGACGCTGCTGGCGGCGGCGATCTACCTGATCTTCGGCGTGATGACCGAGGCGTATCTCGGCGTTATCATCTCGGCGGTCATCATCAAGAGCGGGTTCGAGATGCTGCGCGATACCATCAGCGAGATCCTCGGCCAGCGGATCGACGCGGACACCTCGCTCAAGCTCAAAGAGGCGATCTCGTCCTATCCTCAGGTGCGCGGGGCGTATGACCTTGTGCTGCACAGTTACGGCCCCGACCGGCTGATCGGCTCGGTACATATCGAGGTGCCGGGGTCGATGTCGGCTTCAAAGCTCGACGCGCTCGAGCGGCAGATGCAGGCAGAGATCTACCGCGACTACGGCGTGACGCTCGCGGGGATATCGGTCTATGCGGTCGATACCGAGGACGAGGAGACCGCCGCGCTGTACCGCGCTGTGAACGATACGGTCTTCTCCTATGACCATGTGCTCCAGCTCCACGGGTTCAACCTGAATAAGGAGACGAAGACGGTCGTCTTTGACATCATCATCGACTTTGAGGTCAAGGACAGGCGCGCGCTGCTGTCGCAGATCCACGATCGCGTCGCGGGCGAGCATCCCGACTACACGTTCTATATCAACCTGGACAGTGATATTTCGGATTGATTCCGGAGATACTGATATATGATAATCAATGACAAAGGAGGCATTTATCATGGCAAGCATCTATGATTTCACACTCTATGACAGGAAGGGCACCGCCTATCCGCTCGAGAACTATCGCGGCGAGGTGATGCTCATCGTCAACACCGCGACCGGATGCGGGTTCACGCCCCACTATGAGCCGATCGAGAAGATGTACGAGGACTTTCACGATAAGGGGTTCGAGGTCATCGACGTGCCGTGCAACCAGTTCGCCGGCCAGACCCCCGGCACCGACGACGAGGTGCACGAGTTCTGTACGCTGAAGTATAACACTCAGTTCCCCCAGATGAAGAAGAGCGACGTCAACGGCGAGAACGCGCTGCCGCTGTTCACCTATCTGAAGGAGCAACGGGGATTTGAGGGCTTTGGCAAGGGCCCCGCCGCGCTCGCGATGAAGGCGATGTCCAAGAAGATGAACAAGGACTACAAGAACTCGCCCGACATCAAGTGGAACTTCACCAAGTTCCTCGTTGACCGCGACGGCAACGTGGTCGCGCGGTTCGAGCCGACCGCAAAGATGGAGGACGTCCGCGCTGCAGTCGAAAAGCTGCTCTGATACGCAGTCACTCTGAATAGGATGAAAAAAGACCTTCGGACAGATCGCCCGAAGGTCTTTTTGCTGAGAACTAATGCCGAAAGAGGGCTGTAAAATCGCGTCCGATCCTCCTTGCGCTCTATGGCGGAACGGATGATTATAGCTTTCCTGCAAAGATGAGCATCACCAGCACCAGCGTGACGGTCAGCACCGCCGAGATACACACCAGTAGGATGGTGTTGACGCGGCGGCTGTCGCCGTCGTTGCTCTCGCGCTCGGGGATGAGGTGCGAGCGCCGCAGCGCGGTGACGACGCCCTTGTAGAGGAAGAGGATGAGCGCCGCGTTCAGCCCCGCCTTGAGCAGGTTGAACGGGATGAGCAGCGGGACAAACAGCTCAAGCACCGCCTCGCGCGGGATCCCCATATACACCGGCGTGATGATATAGTTCCACAGCAGCATCACCACGAGCATCGACAGCGCGCCGGCGGCAAGCCCGATGATCGCGCGGGAGAGGGTCTTCTTGCGGCTGTAGATGACCGTGCTGACCCCGACGAACACCGCCGACGCCAGAAAGTTCATCAGTAGTCCGATCACGCCGGTCGTACTGACCGTCACCATCTCGACAAGGCATACTGCGAGCGCCATCACGATCCCCGCCACAGGCCCGAAGATGAACCCGCCGATGGTGAGGATCACGTCCTTTGGCTCATAGGTGAGGAACCCGCCGATGCCCGGGATCCGCAGCAGGATATCCGCCGCGATCGCGAGCGCCGTGAGCATCGCCATCGACAGTACCGTCCTGAGCCGATCGTTTGATTTGCTGTTCATGATAACTCCTTTGTGCCATAGGCACAAGATATGATGTGGGATTCAGAATATAAGAAAGCTCCGCCGGATTCGGGAAACCAACGGAGCATCTGACTATTCTGTCATATCTTCTCTCATCCGGACTATACCGTCGGTTACGGAATCACACCGTATCATGCCCTGTCGGGCTCGCAGACTCTACTGCCGGTCGGGAATCTCACCCTACCCCGAAGATGTATTCTGTTGTCATAGCTGACACCTGTATCATAGCACGACGGGCAGAGGATGTCAACCCGTCAGCCGTCGGTTTTTCGGAACAGCTTCTTGGTCTCGTCCCACAGCACATCGCGATAGCGCACGCTCAGGGATTTCAGCGACTCGGTGACGGATCGCGCCGTCTCGGTATCAAGGCCGCGCGCCGCCGACAGGATCACGTTCATCGAGCGCAGCCGGTTCTCTTTATCCGATAGCTGGGTGAGCGTTTCGGCGCCCGACGCGCCCAGCGGTTCAAAGACCGCTTTCTCGATCTGCTCTACCGCATAGGGCGACAGCGAGTCGACCCACTTGGACACGGTCTCGTCGATGAGCGCGCCGCTGCTCGAGCGGGCGTCGGCATAGACGAACCGGCCGCCCTGTACCTGCCACGAGTAGGGATGATGCTGTCCGATGCCGCCATGCTCGCTGCTCTTGATATAGCGGGTCTTGCCGCCGTGCGACAGCAGCGCGCCGACGACCGAGCCCTCGGGTTGGATCAGCAGGATGCGGTCGGCGATACGGCGGTATGGGTCGCTCTCGGTAAGCTCTTTCGACAGCCCCGGGCCGTCGTTCGAGAACACGCAGAGGATGCGCTCCTGCACCTTACTGTCACAGAACGCTGCGGCGTATTCGGCAAAGTTCCCGCCCTTGGAGTGGCCGCCGACGTACAGCCGTCCGCTCGTCAGCCCGCCGATATAGCTCAGGTACCGTGCCGCCATGCGCTGACCCTCGGTGGTGTTATAGACGAGGGCGACGTCCTCGCGCCAGCCGACGATGTTGTCATCGGTGCCCCGAAAGGCGACGAACACCTCGCCGCCCGGCAGCAGAAAGCTGACCGCCGAGAACTGCAGCAGCCGGTCGGCGTCGATGGTGTTGCGAAAGGCGAACACCCGCGCCTGACCGATCCGCTCGGTATCGCGGGCAGAGCGCAGCGCGATCGACGGGTCGGTGATGAGCGCGGTCTGATCGAACCCTGCCGCCCGGTACCGGTTTGACAGCGTATGAACTCGGATCGCCTCGTCGATGCTCTCGGGGACGAGACCGTCCATATAAAGATACGCGAGCACCGAGAAGACGAGCGCGTCGACCTCGTTGAGCGGGTCGGCAGCAAAGGACAGATCCCCCCGCCAGCTCAGATAATCATTGATGTTCGGCATATGATCGCTCCTTCATCCTATGCGCGTGTCCGGCGCGATACAGTCGAAGAGCATCGCGATATGCGGGATACCGTCGATGAGGAACTCGTCCGACGTTTGGCGGAATCCCAGCTTCTCATAGAGCGATCGAGCATATACCTGCGACTCGAGATAGATGCCCTTGGGGTGATAGACCTCTTGTGCGATGCGGATCGCCTCGGCGACTACGCGGCTGCCCAGCCCGCACCGCCGCCTGACCGCGATGACACGCCCGATCGATGGGTACTCGCTCTCGACGCCCTCTGCCATCAGCCGCAGATACGCCTGTATGCCGTCGCCGTCCTGAAGCCAGATATGGATCGCGTCCCGGTCGCGGTCGTCGGGATCGACATAAGGACATCCCTGCTCGACGACAAACACCTCGGCGCGCAGCCGCAGCAGTTGGTAGAGCTCGTCGACCGTCAGCTCGCTGAACTTCTTCACATATAGTTCCATGATCGGCTCCTTTCTATTCCGGAATCCCTTACCGTCCGTTCTGTCAGATGATGCTCCCCGTTGATGGAGGTGGGGGAGCCGTGGTGTGGCTCAGTCTTCTTTTGTCAGCACTTTTTTCTGCCAACTCCGCTTGCCGCACGCAGGACATTTCATGTATCTTGTCCTGCCTGTATGCATAGCAAGATTGACTTGCCAATAGGTTGGCACGTAGCGGTGATGACAGTGCTGACATTCATAGTATCCGGCTTTCTGCTCAATACCGACTGCGATGAAAGCCACGACGATCATCATCACAAGAGCGAAGACGATCAGCGCGATTCTCAGCCACGTTGGCATTTCTACGAATGACGCAACCAATACCATGACCAGTCCGGCTATGATCGTCGGGAACGCGATCCAATATTCTGCTCTGAGCATCTGTCGGTTCTTTTCTTCGACCTCTCGCTTCATTGCCAGAAGGGTCTCTTCTGCTCGCTTATCATAGGATTCTGCCATGATTCTTTCGCCCGACAGGAGCTCATTGACATTGATTTTCAGAAGCGCGCACAGCTCCAGCATGATCCCGGAATCCGGCAGCGACTTTCCGGTCTCCCATTTTGATACCGCCCGGTCACTGATCCCGAGCTTCTCGGCAAGGGTTGATTGGGTCATGCCCTGTTCCTTTCGGCAGGATGCGATGAATTGTCCGATCTTGATCTGATCCATATCGGGCACCTCCTTTCATGGCTCCAGCATATCCGAAAAAACTATCCTTTAACACGAACCAGTGGTTGATTTGCGGCAACTCTACCACCGGTTGAGTAGACATCGGATGCCTACCTGTCCGGTTACTGCTTTTTCTTCTTTGCCGGAAGCTCGTCGTACATCGCTTCCGGCAGCGCTCTCATCATCGCCTTGTCGTCCACATGATCAACGAGCAGCATCTCCTTGGCAGCTCCCGCTTTGCATCCGGCATCATTGCGACAGCGGACTTTGTGGGCTTTACAAGAAAGCGGTCATCATAGATGCCGCCGATCACCTTGCCGCGATAATAGAGGATGTACTCTCCCATCATCGCCCGATAGGATATGTCGTCCAATTCCGATAGCTGTTCCAATATGAAGTCCAGATATTCTTTGCTTGATGCCATATATTCATCCCTCCGATATCTATACCGTCCGCTCATCCCGCGTCATCAATACCACCGTCTCAGTCTGTCTGCAATATCTTCAAATAGGTATCCAGCGTTGCGTTGATATACTTGGCAAACAGTCGTTCCATAGCAGAAAGATCGTAATTGACGTAGTAGGCGTCGAAGGCGTTATAATATGCGACCCTGTCGGTAAATTTGATGTCGATGGGCGGATAGCCCGCCTTCATCAGTTCCAGGTTGACCAGCAGTCTGCCGGTCCGTCCGTTGCCGTCGATAAAGGGATGGATGCCCTCAAACTCGATATGGAACCGCGCAAGCTTCGTCACGATATGGCCCTCACTTACGGCGTAGTCTGTGAGGAGCTGTTCCATCCTCGGTTCGATGAGATACGGCTGCACAGGTTCGTGGTGCGCACCCATGATACGGACGGGAACTCTTCTGTAGGCGCCCCGGTCGTCCTTTTTATCGGCAAGCACAAGATAATGAATCTGCTTAATGATGCTCTCGGTCAGCGGTGCGTTTTCTTTCACAAGCTCCCGTATATACTCGAACGCCTCCTTGTGGCCGACCGCCTCCAAGTGATCCTTCAGCGGCTTTTGATCGATCGTCAGCCCGCGGAGGACAAGATCGGTCTCGCGGAGGGTGAGCGTATTGCCCTCGATGGCGTTGGAGTTGTAGGTGTATTCCACCGTGAATTCTTCGTTCAGCCGTTCCCTCTCACCCTCGGTCAGAGGTCTTCTGCCGTCCAGCTCCGCTTTCTTGCGGTCGATCTGTGAGAGAACGCTTTCCCTTGATTTGAACCTTCCGTCGGAGGGCTTTTCGGCATCGATCGGGAGCTTCCAGCCGCGGCCTTCCTGGTATGCGCCGGGGATCTTGCCCTCGGAGCAGAGCACCCGGATCCTTCTGTCAGATATACCCCATTTCACAGCGGCTTCTTTTACTGTCATATACATCAACGCTCACCTCCGATTGGATACTCCATTATACCGCTCTATCGGAACAATGTCAAGATTATCGGAATAATATAACATCAATTAACGGAATAATGTAACAATTTGTCGGATGCCTACCCATATCACTGATCGGTAGCCACGCCATAACCCTTAACCTCACATTTTGTCGATTTCGATGTGCAGGTGAGATAGTGAAAAACTGAAAGGGATTCCGGGCCGCCGCCGGTTTTTGGGGGCAAACCTCGGAATCCCTTTATTTCTGTACATTTCAGCTCTGTCCGGTATCGGTTCTCGTCATCAATACGACCGTCTCGACATGGTGCGTCATCGGGAACATATCGAACGGGGAGCAGATCCGGGCGCGGTAGCCCAGACGAGTGAGCAGTGACAGATCCCGCGCTTGGGTCTCGGGGTTGCAGGAGATGTAGACGATGCGCGTGCACCCCGTCTTTGCAAGGGCCTTCAGGAACGAGGCGGCGCATCCTGCGCGCGGCGGGTCGATGAGGGCGACGTCGATGTGCACGTTCTGTTCGGCGAGTTCTCGCAAGTAGTCCTTCGCGTCGGCACAGGTGAACGTGATATTTTCGATGCCGTTGAGTGCAGCGTTGCGGCGGGCGTCCTCGACAGCGCTGCGGTTCTGCTCGACGGCATAGACCCGCTTTGCGCGGTCGGCACAGCAGATCCCGATGGTGCCGACGCCGCAGTAGGCGTCGAGCACGACCTTGTTGTCAATCGCTCCAAGGTCGATGGCGCGTCGATACAGCCGCTCGCACTGGTCGTGGTTGATCTGATAGAACGACGAAGGGGAGAGCAGGAACCGCCTGCCCATCAGCTCGTCGGTGATCGTGCCGTCGCCGTACAGCACAGATGCGGTACGCCCCACGCCAAGGCGGCGGTCGGCGCACACCGTCAGCACCACGGTGGTGATAGCCGGACACGCCTTCAACAGAGCCGAGGTGAAGGTCCTCTTTGCCGGAAAGACGGCGTCCGTGCCGGTGATGACGACCATGACCTGTCCGGTCGCCCTCGCCTCGCGCACAGTAACACTGCGCAGCCATCCCCGCCCGCTGTAGGGGTCAAAGGGGACGACCTTGAACGAGGTGAACAGCCGCCGCAGCACGCGGATGATCTCGTTTGCCTGCTCAGAGCACAGCAGACAGTCGTCCGTTGCCGCCGGGGTCATCGTCGAGGAGCGATAGACCCCGCTGACGAGGGTGTGCCCGTCGCGCTTTCGAAAGACAAACTGCGCCTTGTTGCGGTAGCGGTACGGCATGCTCTCGGTGATGGGCTCGATGGGGCAGAACTTGGAGAGAACTCTGTGACAGGTCCTCTCCTTGAGCCGGAGCTGTTCATTATAACTAAGGTTAGTCAGATGGCACGCGTTGCAGCGTCCCTGTGCGTCACATGTCTTCATACCGTCAGTATATCACATCGCGCGCGCTTTGTCACCCCAAAAACTGTAACTTGATAATCATCGCCGAAACATATATAATAGAGCTATGAAACCGATGAGAGTTATCCGCAACAACGGCTCCTACCGCCGTCGGGCACAGGAACGCCGCCGCATCACGAGGATTACGCTGACGTCAACACTGGCGTTGGTGCTGGTGGCTGTGAGCGTGTTCCTGTACTTACGGATGTACGGCGGTGTGGATATCGCCGACGCGCCGCGGCTGCAGGGTGACTCGATGAGCTATGTGATGAACGACGGCGAGGTGGTCGAGCTGCGCGTCTACACCGGCGAGACCGGGATCCTTGCGCTGCCCGACGAGATGACGGTCGAGGAGACCTCGTTCAGCTCCGATAACCCCGATGTCGTCCGTGTGGATGACGGCGGTCGGCTGGACGCGCTGTCGGCGGGAACGGCTGTGGTGCACGCGCGGGCGGGATCGTTCGACTCGGTGTGCGAGCTGACGGTCGAGAAGGGCAGCGACGCCCCGCTCCCGTCAGAGATCACCACCGCCTACTCAGCGAACACGGAGATTGTCGAGAAGAACCGCCAAAGCGGCACCGACGACCTGTACTATATCGTTGCGAACCGCCGCACCAACACCGTCACGGTCTATACCTATGACGAGGGGCACCACTATACCTATCCCGTGCGCGCGATGGTGTGTTCGTGCGGTACCGGCGGCGATGATATCACCCCCGTCGGCAAGTACAGCATCTACTTCAAGGAGCGGTGGCATCCGCTGTACGGCGATGTCTACGGTCAGTATGTGTCCGGATTCTCGGGGCCGTATCTGATCCACTCGGTGCCCTATCTGACCATGGACGCCGGCGACCTCGAGACCGAGGAGTATAACGACCTGTCCCATAACGCGTCACAGGGATGTGTCAGGATGTCGGTCGCGGACGTCAAGTGGATCTATGATAACTGTCCGATGAACACGCCGGTGCGTGTGATCGACGCCGGTGCCGACCACGACCCGCTGGGAACACCCCCGAGCGTGAAGATCGACGAGAGCATCCGCTGGGATCCGACCGATCCCGACGAGCACAACCCCTATCGCGAGCACAGCCCCGCGGTCACTGCCTCCGATATCACCGTGAAGAAGGGCGCCGACCCCGACCTGATGAAGGGGGTCAACGCGGTTGACCTGTGCGGCAACGATATCACCGATCGGGTTGAGATTGACGGCACGGTCTATACCGAGAAGCCAGGCGTCTATTACCTCACCTATCGCGTGACCGACGACTTTCACCTGACCGCATCGACCACCGTTGCCGTGACGGTAGAGCCGTAGGAAAGCGCAGGGAAGAGTGAATAACGAACGATAAAAACGGCACCCGGGCGTGTGGACTCGGATGCCGTTTGATTTCTGTCAGATCAATTACTCCAGCTCGCCGGCGATCTCACCGGGCTGGATCCGGGATTCTTCGGGAGCGTTTTCGTCGGGGGACGCGTCGTCGTGCTCGACGAACATGGCGTCGATCATCGTATAGACGATCTGCTCATAGGTGACGCCCTGACGCGAGAAGTCGGACAGCGGGATGATAAGGACATGATCCGTTTTCAGCGCGGTCATGTTCGACAGCGCTTCGTCGTTGTTCAGATAGTCGATGACCTCCTGGCTGTCACAGAAGATGAAGGACGGCGTCGCCATCCGCAGCTCCTCGGCGTTCACCGCGGGGCCCTGTTGGTTCTCGAACACGTTCAGCGCGCCGCTGTAGCCGAACAGCGTCGCCTCGATCGAGCCCGAGGGGAAGGTGTAGAGCTGGCCGTTCTGCTCGATATACAGGTAGGCAGAGGTCTTCACGATATCATTGGACACGGTGCCGCGCAAGCTCTTGATGGTGGAGATCAGCTCCTCATAGGCGTCCTCGCCGATCTTGTGACCGGTGACGTTGCCGCCGAGCACGGTGCCCAGGTTCGTATACAGCACCTTGAGCTCGTCCATGCTCTCTGCCTTGACCATACTGATGACCGGTACGCCTTCGGCCTCGAGCTTCTGTCTCGACTTCTCGGACAGGGTATCGTCGGCGAGCACAAGGTCGGTGCCATATCCGGTGATGGTGTCGATGCTGGGGTTATCGGCAGAGCCGACCGACGGGACGACGGAGAGGAACTCCTGATCACACTCGATCGAGCGGCCGACCATCTTCACGTCGTATCCGATATAAGAGATGATGTCGGCGAGATCATCCGACAGCACAACGATATTCTCGGGTTCTTTGTCGATGGTGACGCTGCCGATGGTGACGGGATACTCCTTCGACGCAGAATCGCCCGAGCATCCCGAGAACAGCGCCGCTGCCGACAGCAGCATTGAGAGCGCCACAGCGATACAGAGAAATCTTTTCATAGAAGCTCACACCTCTTCCATAGTGTTGTCGATTCATGTACTAATATAATAACCAATTTCATCCGGATAGTCAAACAATTCGTCGAAAATTCAGAATTTTTTAATTTTTTTAATTTTTTTGAAAAAAACCTTGCATTTTGAATGCGAGGGTGCTATAATCATGCTTGTCACCAAAAGTGGCGCACAGTTGGTGTTGATGACGCAGGGGGTCCACCCGTTCCCATCCCGAACACGGAAGTTAAGCCCTGTAGTGCCGAAGATACTTGGCTGGCGACGGCCCGG
>CAJODM010000028.1 GCA_905233755.1 uncultured Ruminococcus sp. | reverse complement strand
TTCCATCTTCCTCATCGGTTCATATTGCCTTACCTGTATTACCCACAGGCTTACCTATGTGCTGACACTATCCACTTACCTATGTGCTGACCTAACAAGCGAGAAACCGGAATTTTCCATTTTCTATTTTCAATTATCCTTTGACCGGTTCTCTTCCGGCCGCTCTCACCCCGCTACATATATATAATAAGAATATTTTGAAAAACCCCTTGACGAGTTGACATGGCTGTGTTATAATGCTAAGTACCTCGTATAGGGGGCTTTCTTTTTGTGTCCTTTTTTGGGGCGCGAGCTCCTGTGAGGGAGGCCTTAAAGATTCCGAAAACTACCGGGAGGTGCCGAAATGAGAGTAAAAATCACACTGGCCTGCACTGAATGCAAACAGCGCAACTACAACACCATGAAGAACAAGAAGAACAGTCCCGATCGCCTCGAGATGAACAAGTACTGCAGATTCTGCAAGAAGCGCACCGTGCATCGGGAAACCAAGTAAGACGGAGGAACGCATCTATGGCTGAAGCTAAGAAGAAGAACATCTTCGCCCGTATGGGATCGTTCTTTCGCGCCTGTATCGGTGAGATCAAGAAGATCACCTGGCCGACGGCCGCTGCCACCACCAAGAACTTTGGTATCGTGCTGGTGGTCATCGTTGTTGCCGCGCTGCTGATCTACGGTCTTGACAGAGGTCTGTACGCTCTGCTGAACCTCGTCATGAGCACCGGTAACTGACCTGTAGGGGAGAGAACATGGCTGACGAAGCGAAGTGGTATGTCATCCATACCTACTCCGGATATGAGAACAAGGTGGCGTCTACCCTGCTGACCACGGTCGAGAACCGCGGGCTGCAGGAGATGATCCCCGATGTCAAGGTACCGACCGAGATCGTCACCGAGGTCAAGGACGACGGCACATCCCGCGAGGTGGAGCGAAAGCTCTTTCCCGGCTATGTGTTCGTCAAGATGGTCTACACCGATGAGACATGGTACGTTGTGCGCAACATCCGCGGCTGTACCGGGTTCGTCGGCCCGTCCAGCAAGCCCGTCCCGCTGACCGAGTCCGAGGTCTACAAGATGGGCGTCGAGACCCGCGTGGTCGAGGTGTCCTATGCCGTGGGCGATCAGGTGCGCATCATCGACGGCCCGCTCGAGGATTTTGTCGGGATTGTCGACGAGCTCGACACCGACAAGAACTATGTCAAGGTCACCATCTCGATGTTCGGGCGCGAGACCCCCGTGGAGCTCGAGCTCAACCAAGCCGAGAAGCTTGACGACTGATATTCACTACCGATAAACAGCGCATCTGCGCTTTTTATGACGGGGAACACGACGTGTCCCCGGTGGGAGGAGACGCGCGTCTCCGCCATCTACCACGAATTTAGGAGGATTAAAAATGGCCCAGAAAGTAACCGGATTTATCAAGTTACAGATTCCTGCCGGAAAAGCTACTCCGGCGCCGCCTGTCGGACCTGCGCTTGGTCAGCACGGCGTGAACATCGTTTCCTTCACTAAGGAATTCAACGAGCGCACCAAGAACGACATCGGGCTTATCATCCCTGTCGTTATCACAGTTTATGCAGACCGTTCTTTCACCTTCATCACCAAGACCCCGCCCGCTGCCGTCCTCATCAAGAAGGCGTGCAACATCGAGACGGCGTCCGGCGAGCCGAACAAGAAGAAAGTCGCGAAGATCACCCGCGAACAGTGTCAGCAGATCGCCGAACAGAAGATGAAGGACCTCAACGCCGCGAGCATCGAGACCGCCACCTCTATGATTATGGGTACGGCGCGTTCGATGGGCATTGAGGTAGTAGACTGAGTATATTTTCCGGGTGGGAGGAGCTCTCCGTTTGACCACCTAGTCATGGAGGAATAGTTTATGAAACACGGTAAGAAATACGTTGACAGCGCAAAGCTCGTCGACAGAACCAAGTTATACGATACCGCCGAGGCGCTCGAGACCGTTATCAAGACCGCCGTTGCCAAGTTCGACGAGACCGTCGAGCTGCACGTCAAGCTCGGCGTCGATTCGCGTCATGCGGATCAGCAGGTGCGCGGCGCCGTCGTGCTGCCCAACGGCACCGGCAAGAAGGTGCGCGTCCTTGCTATCTGCAAGGCGGACAAGGAAGAGGCCGCCAAGGCCGCCGGAGCCGACTATGTCGGTCTCGAGGACTATGTCCAGAAGATCCAGCAGGAGAACTGGATGGACTTTGATGTGCTGGTGACCACCCCCGACTGCATGGGTATGGTCGGCCGTCTGGGTAGGATCCTCGGCCCCCGCGGGCTGATGCCGAACCCCAAGGCGGGCACCGTCACCCCCGATATCGGTCGCGCGATCGAAGAGGCAAAGGCCGGTAAGATCGAGTACCGTCTCGACAAGACCAACATCATCCACTGCCCCATCGGCAAGGTGTCGTTCGGCGCCGAGAAGCTCGGCGAGAACTTTGACGCGCTCATGGGCGCCATCGTGAAGGCAAAGCCCGCTGCCGCCAAGGGTCAGTATGTCCGCAGCTGTGCGGTCGCGTCCACCATGGGTCCGTCGGTTCGGATCAACCCGAGCAAGTTCATCTGATATCCGCTTTGGTATTTTGCCCGTTGGGCTGAATATATTCGCTGTTCTAAAGACAGCAGGTGTCGCACCCCTGTCGGTGTGATATAATGGGTTTCCGCCTGCCGAGGAAAGAGCGTTACAAGACCGCGCACCATCGCGTCACCCTGTAACTTTCCGCCTCTCCTCGCCGGAGAGGCAGTTTTTTTGAACTGCGTATCACTAAATATACGGAGGTGAAAGATTTGCCAAGCGCAAAGGTACTGGAAGAGAAGAAGGCCATCGTTGCAGAACTCGCCGACAGAATGAAGAATTCTATCACCGGCGTCCTCGTCAACTACAAGGGCATTAACGTCGCCGACGATACCGCCCTGCGCCGCGAGCTGCGTGAAGCCGGTGTCAAGTACACCGTCGTCAAGAACACGTTGCTGTTCCGCGCGTGTGAGGAGGCCGACCTGACCGGTCTGCAGACCACCCTCGAGGGCACTACCGCCATCGCGACCAGCGACGATGACTATGCTGCCGCTGCCCGTATTCTCTCGAACTACGCCAAGAAGAGCAAGACCTTTGAGGTCAAGGCCGGCTATCTGGACGGAGAAGTAGTGGATCTCGCTACTATCGACAGTCTGGCGAAGCTGCCCAGCCGTGAGGTGCTTCTGGCTAATGTTCTCGGCGCGTTCCAAGCTCCCATCGCATCGTTCGCACGAGCGATCCAGGCGATCGTGGACAAGGGCGGCGTAGAGAACTGTGAACCCGCTCCCGCTGAGGAGGCCGTTCCCGCCGAGGATGCCGCTCCCGCTGAGGAGGCCGCTCCCGCCGAGGATGCCGCTCCTGCCGAGGAGCCCGCTGAGTAATTCAGCTATCAACAAGAATTTTTACTAAAACATATTGGAGGTTAAACTATCATGGCATCTGAGAAGATTACTGCTATCATTGAAGAGTTAAAGACCCTCACCGTGCTCGAGCTTGCTGATCTCGTACACGCTGTCGAGGATGAGTTCGGCGTATCCGCCGCCGCTGCTGTTGCCGTTGCCGGTCCTGTTGCCGACGCCGGTGCTGCCGAAGAAGAGAAGACCGAGTTCGACGTCATCCTCAAGGGTGTCGGCGGCAACAAGATCGCCGTCATCAAGGCCGTCCGCGAGGCGACCGGTCTTGGTCTGAAGGAAGCCAAGGCGCTCGTTGACGAGGCGCCGAAGCCCGTCAAGGAAGCGATCTCGAAGGACGACGCCGAAGCCCTGAAGGCAAAGCTCGAAGAAGCCGGTGCCGAGGTCGAGGTAAAGTAATCAACCGATCATACAGAAAGCTGACCCTCTTTTGGGTCAGCTTTTTTACTTTATAAGAAACTGCTCGTTTCTTATAAAGTAAAAAGATTGATATGCCCACCTATTTTGCTGAAGCAATAATCGGTGATGGCTATACGAAATGCGCGCAAAGCGCGCTGTCTTGTGTTGAGGTGAATGGTCGTGATTCCTCGCGCGGTGAAAATGGAAAGTGGAAAATTGCGGTCACTAGCTGTGCTCGGACATCTATAGTAATCCAAAAATCCGAAGGATTCCAACAACTCTTCATTCTTGATTCTTCACTTGTCACTAAATTTTCACCATTTTCGGCTGCGTATAATCCTCTCGATCTCCTCCATACTATACGCGGAGGCGATACTATGATCAACACGACCAAACCGTATATCTTTCCCGAGGAGCTGCCCGAGCGCGAGCGTCACTTCAAGGACGATATCATCGTCGATACCCCGAACGCAAAGAAGCCCGAGGTCGAGCCGGATGAGGCATACACCCCTCAGGCGGACGATCTGACGCTGATCGTCACCTGATGGCGATCATTGTGCACAAATAACAGGTTACAAAATTGTAACAACCTACAAATCTTCTGCAAAGTGCACAACTTTCTTTCATAGTTGTTGACTATATTCTGCTATTATTCTATAATGTCATTATGAAAATTGTGGGACAGTCTGCGCTTTTTTGGCTGTCCCGGCTCAGAATAAAAGGAGGATACTATGAAAGCTAAGAAACTATCTACACGCATCGTGTCGATCGTGCTGTCGGTACTGATGATGGTCTCGATGCTCACGATCGCCGGTATTGCGCCGGCCGCCGTGACGGTCGATGACGCGGCATCTACCGGTGCATCCGGCACGGTCACCGTGTACTTCAACAACACGCTCGGATGGAGCGACGTCTATGTCTGCTTCTTGAGCGGTTCGTACTGGAGTAACACCCAGGGTACCGGATCGTATGGCCTAACCTGTCACAAGATGAGCCAGTACACCGGGAACTACTATTCCTATACCTATACCGGTACCTACTCTGAGTATATCAACTTTGTAGCTGCGGATCAGTCGGGCTACGGCAACTACTGGCAGACAGCGGCGGTCTATCGCGGCGACTTCAACACTACTGCGCCGTGCTTTACGCCCAGCACCACCTCCAGCGGATCGTATAACTCCACTACCTACTACAGCAGCGGTTCGTGGGGTGCGGCGCCGACGCTGCCCTCGACCGATCCGATCGACGCGACCGTGTATCTCGCCGACGGGACCGGCAGCCGCTGGGTTGAGAGCGACGCTGCCAAGCTCTATGTCAACGATACCGAGATGAAGAAGTCCATCGACGAGCACACCGGCCGCACCGTATGGGTTGCGGAGCTGTCGCTTTTAAGCGGCGCTGCGCTGAAGTATGAGCGTCGTTCCGCTCTCGACAGCGCCACCGTATGGAACTCATGGAACACTACCTTCAGCGAGGATAATCCATGCCTTAGCGTATATGACGATTCTACCGTGCTCGGGACTGCTCCCACGATCCCCGCAGGCACCGCTGAGGATTACTGGTACGGGTTCTGGGTCGATACCGTCGGCGAGGGCAACACCGACCAGTTTGTCAAGCTCTATGCCGGCAACTACTATACCGATTCGGACTACTACCTGTATCTGCCGTCCTATGTGAACCGCAGCGCAGCAAAGGTCTACAGCTCGCTTGCCACCCTTTCGATCGGCAGCACATCGGTCACTAAGGGCACGGCTACGACCGTGAACCTCTCGAACGATACCTATACCATCACCTATAAGCGCTATGCGTCCGGCAGCTCGCATACCGGCACCCTGCACATCCTGCAGTCGAGCGATACTGCCGCGATGATGATGACTAACCCGAACCCGCTGGTCACCACCACCGTCAGCGCGTATGTCAGTCAGCGCTCCGACTATAAGGAGAGCACCACCCAGAAGGGCGGCACCTACTACTTCTATGATGAGGACGGCGCTCAGGTCAACGCCGACACCAAGATCAAGAAGATCAAGGGCCGCGGCAACTCCACCTTCGAGGCGTCGATGCAGCTGTACGGCAAGTATGCCTACAACATCAACTTGGACAAGGCGGCCGAGCTGATCGAGGGCGCGACCAAGAGCAAGAAGTTCAGCATGCTCGCGAACAACGCCGACGAGACCAATATGCGCAACGTGGTTGCCTATGGAATCGGCGACGCGCTCGATATGCCCTATACCCCTAACACCCGCCTTGTCGACGTATTTGATAACGGTAACTATCTGGGTGCCTATGTCATCGCCGAGAAGGTCGAGTACGGCAAGAACACCCTGATCCCCGATGCGACCTCGCTCGACGATATGAACGAGGAGCTCGCCGAGAACCTTGGCATCGACTATGATGCGCTGGTGCAGAAGACCGGCACCTACACAGCCGCCTCCGGTACCACCTATACATATCAGTACAACGCCGCCTCCGAAAGCGGCAAGACCTATGAGTATACCGGCACCTACACCGATGCTGTTACCGGTGAAGAGGTCGATATCACCGATGCGTTCAAGGACGGCGACTTCCTGCTCGAGTTCGAGCTCGACAGCCGCTATGATGTCGAGGGCACCTGGTTCAGGTCGAACCGGACCGGTCAGGCAGTCGTGGCGAATTATCCCGAGTTTGCGACCCAGAAAGAGGTCATCTGGATGATCGACTACTACGATGCCCTCGAGGACGCTGTCTATGACAACGACTATGAGAGATTTGCAGAGATCGCCGACGCCCAGACGTTCGCCGATGTCTATCTGCTCCAGGAGCTGACCGAGAATCTCGACGCCGGCGCTACCTCGTTCCATGTCCTCGGCGGCGGCAGCTTTGAGAAGCTCCTCTCCGCTCCGATCTGGGACTATGACTGGGCTCTCGGCGGCTACAACGGTTCGAAGCTCACCGTATCCGGCTCGGTCAACGTCAGCGACTATAATAAGACCTTCGTCAAGGACAAGTCCGTGAAGATCGACAACACGGACACCCGCTCCCAGAGCGTCTATAATATGCAGGCGAAGCTCGCCCACAACAGCGATTTCTGGAACCTCTGCCAGTACAGATGGACTAATGCGTTCGCCGACGTCATGTCTGACTATCTGGGCAGCAACGGCATCATCATCAAGTCCCTGCTGCCGCACTTTAGCACCTCTGCTGCGATGAACGAGAGCCGATTCGGCTTCTTGCAGAGCGTGTATAACAATGCCGAGAGCTACTGGGGCACTCGCTCGACCGCGAAGTATGCGTTCCAGAACTTCAACATCGGCACCTTCTATGCGTCCGGCTCCGAGAACCTCGCCTATTCGAACACTGTCTGGTATCTGAACGACTGGCTCGAGAACCGTGTTGCATATATGAACACCGGCATGGGACTATATAATCAGTCTGCGACCATCCCGACCGAGGAGGAGCCCACCGAGGAATCTGCAGAGCCGACCACCGAGGAACCTGTGGAAGAGTCCACCGCTGCTGAACCGGAAGAGACTACCGAGGAACCCGAGGAGACCACCGAAGAGCCCGAAGAGACTACCGAGGAGCCGGTAGAGACCACTGAAGCGCCCGAGGAGACTACCGAGGAGCCGGTAGAGACCACTGAAGCGCCCGAGGAGACCACTTCTGCTGCTTGACGGCTACTATCTGGTCGGCTCGATCAGCGGCGTTAACCTGTGGAGCGTGGCGGACGTCACCGCTGACCGCATGTTCGTCAAGCACGACAGCGAGTTCTCGGACAACGAGTATGTTCTCAGAGAAGTCGAGCTGAAGGCGGGCGACGAGTTCAAGGCGATCCTGTACAAGGACGGCGCAGTTGACGGTTACTGGTACGGCTCGGGTGAAGGCAACGCAAACTTTGCTGTCACCGAGGACGGCACCTACACTATCTACTTCCAGCCCTATTGGAACAATGGTTGGAACGGTCACTTCTGGCTCCAGAAGGAAGCGGTAGAAGAGTCCACCGCCGCCGCGCAGGAGGAGTCGACCGCTGCCGATGATACTACATCTCCGGCAACTCCTGATGAGGAGTCTGTAGAGGAGACCACCGAGGAACCCGAGGAGACCACCTCTGCTGCTTGACGGCTACTATCTGGTCGGCTCGATCAGCGGCGTTAACCTGTGGAGCGTGGCGGACGTCACCGCTGACCGCATGTTCGTCAAGCACGACAGCGAGTTTTCGGACAACGAGTATGTTCTCAGAGAAGTCGAGCTGAAGGCGGGTGACGAGTTCAAGGCGATCCTGTACAAGGACGGCGCAGTGGACGATTATTGGTACGGCTCGGGCGAAGGCAACGCGAACTTCCTGGTCACCGAGGACGGCACCTACACTATCTACTTCCAGCCCTACTGGAACAATGGTTGGAACGGTCACTTCTGGGTCGTGAAGGAAACGGTAGAAGAGTCCACCGAGGAATCCGTTGAAGAATCTGTAGAGGCATCCACCGAGGCAGATACCACGGCTGAGCCCACCATCGAGCAGTACTACGGTGATGCGAACGGCGACGGTGTCCTCGATGTCACGGATGCGACCCTGATCCAGCGGAATCTTGCACATATTGAAGGCGCCGAGATTAACGCGGCGCTGTGTGATGTGGATGGCGACGGAGATGTCACGATCGCCGATGTTACGCTGATCCAGCGGTACCTTGCGAAGTACAAGGTTGACGGCAGGGTAGCCGCAAAGTTCGGCGCTTGATCGTTGGGATATATCTGTACGCCGGTACAACCTAAATATAATTGAATAAGATTCTGCCCCGCTGTATATCCTGCAGCGGGGCATTCTTCTGCCGAGATGATTCAATGGTCAAAGTATAGTGAAGTGTAAAGATTGAAGAGTGGGAAACCCTATATATGGTAGATTTCCAGTGTCATCGAAGGATAGCGGGAGGTAGTTCTCAATGCTCTGTTTCTATCAACAAAACAGGCCTTCTCCCACGGGAGAAGGCCTGAATTCGTATTCGGTAATTCGGTCAGCGGATTAGTACTTCTGACGCTCGACGTACGAGGTGTGGAGCAATTCGTGCGCCTTATGGCTGCCGGGAGCGCCGAGATAGTCGTCATAGATCGCCTTGATCTCGGGGTTATCGTGCGACTTGCGGTAGGGCAGGTTCACGTCGTCCTCATACAGCGCCTTGGCACGCATCGCCTTCAGATCGACGAAGTTGCGCACATGACCGGGCTGGATGGGCTGACCGCCGCCGTTGACACAACCGCCGGGGCAGCACATGATCTCGACGAACTGATAGTCCGCCTCGCCGGCGCGGATCTTGTCGAGAATCTTGGCGGCGTTCTTAAGACCGCTGGTGACAGCGACCTTCACCTTCATGCCGGCGACGTCGTAGGTCGCCTCCTTGATCGGCTCGGTGCCGCGGATCTCGTTGTAGTCGATCTGCTTGAGGTCTTCGCCGGTGAGTACATCGGCGACGGTTCTCAGCGCCGCTTCCATCACGCCGCCGGTCGCGCCGAAGATGGTGCCCGCGCCGGAGCCGATGCCCATCAGCGAATCGAACTCGCCGTCAGGCAGCGAGGTGAACTGGATACCCGCCTTCTTAATCATCTTGGCGAGCTCGCGGGTAGAGATAGAGATATCGTTGTCCTGCATCCCATCGCGTCCCTGGTCGTCGCGGGTGATTTCGAACTTCTTGGCGACGCACGGCATCACCGATACGACCACGATGTCCTTGGGGTTGATGCCCGCTTTCTCGGCGTAGTAGGACTTGATCATCGCGCCCTGCATCTGCTGCGGGGATTTGCAGGTGGAGAGGTGGGGGATGAGGTCGGGATAGTAGTGCTCACAGAACTTGACCCAGCCGGGCGAGCAGGAGGTGATCATCGGCAGCACGCCGCCGTTCTTGACGCGCTCGATGAACTCGGTGCCCTCTTCCATGATGGTGAGATCGGCGCCGAAGTTGGTGTCGAACACCTTGTCGAAGCCGAGCATCTTCAGCGCGGTAGCCATCTTGCCGGTGACGTTGGTGCCGATCGGCATATCAAAGCACTCGCCGAGGGTCGCGCGGATCGACGGCGCGGTGTGAACGACCACATGCTTTGACGGATCGGCAATCGCAGCGAACACCTTGTCGGTGTCATCCTTCTCGACCAGCGCGCCGGTCGGGCAGACAACGGTACACTGGCCGCAGGATACACAGGCGACGTCGCCGAGCTTCTTGTTGAATGCACAGCTAATCTCGGTGTCGAATCCGCGGTTGTTCGCTCCGATGACAGAGACATACTGCTCTCTGCAGGCGGCGACACAGCGGCGGCACAGCACACACTTGTTGTTGTTCCGCACCAGATGCAAAGTCGAGAGATCCTCGTCATAGTGGGTCTCGTCGCCGACGAACTTGACTTCGTCGACCTTGTACTCGTTGCACAGCGTCTGTAGCTCACAGTTATCGGAACGCGGGCAGGACAGGCACTTCTTGTCGTGGTTCGAGAGCAGCAGCTCAAGGGTGGTCTTGCGGTTCTGCTGGATCTCGGGGGTGTTGGTAAAGATCTCGGTGCCGTCTCTGTCGATGGGATAGACGCACGCCGCCACCAGCGACCGCGCACCCTTCACCTCGCACAGGCACATCCGGCACGCACCGATCTCGTTGATATCCTTCAGGTAGCACAGGGTCGGGATCTTGATACCGAACTTGTGGCACGCTTCCAGAATGGTGGTATTCTTCTCGACGGTATAGGGCATACCGTTGATCTTGATGTTAAGCATTTCCATTCGTTATAGCTCCTTTCCCTCAGCCCTTGATGATCGCGTTGAACTTGCAGCTATCCATACAGGCGCCGCACTTGATACACTTGCTGTGATCGATCTCGAACGCGGGTCTCTTCTTGCCGGCGGGGATATAGTCGGTGACGGTGATCGCGCCGACAGGACACTTGCGCGAACACAGCGAGCATCCCATACAGTTGTCCTTGACGATCGTGTACTCCAGCAGGTCCTTACAAACGCCGGCGGGGCACTTCTTGTCGACCACATGGGCGACATACTCGTCGCGGAAGTAGCGCAGCGTGGACAGCACCGGGTTCGGCGCGGTCTGGCCGAGGCCGCACAGGGAGTTCGCCTTGATGTAGTAGCACAGCTGCTCCATCTCGTCGATCATCTCGAGCGTTCCCTGACCCTTGGTGATCTTCTCGAGCATCTCGAGCAGCCGCTTGGTACCGATACGACAGGGGGTACACTTGCCGCAGCTCTCGTCAACGGTAAACTCGAGGAAGAACTTGGCGATATCGACCATACAGGTGGTCTCGTCCATGACGATCAGACCGCCCGAGCCCATCATCGAGCCGATGGCAATCAGGTTATCATAGTCGATCGGAACATCGAGGTGCTCAGCCGGAATACATCCGCCGGAGGGGCCGCCGGTCTGGGCTGCCTTGAACTTCTTGCCGTTCGGGATGCCGCCGCCGATCTCCTCGACGATCTCGCGCAGGGTGGTGCCCATCGGAACCTCGACCAGTCCGGTGTGCTCGATCTTGCCGCCGAGGGCGAATACCTTGGTGCCCTTACTCTTCTCGGTGCCCATCGAGGCAAACCACTCGGCGCCCTTGAGGATGATCTGGGGGATGTTGGCATAGGTCTCGACGTTGTTGAGGGTGGTGGGCTTCTGGTACAGACCCTTGACCGCCGGGAACGGGGGACGGGGTCTGGGCTCGCCGCGCTTGCCTTCGATCGAGGTCATCAGCGCCGTCTCCTCGCCGCAGACGAACGCGCCCGCGCCGAGACGAAGCTGGATGTCAAAGTTGAATCCGGTGCCGAAGATATCGTCGCCCAGCAGGCCGTACTCGTGCGCCTGGTCGATCGCGATCTGCAGCCGCTTGACGGCGATGGGGTACTCGGCACGGACATAGATGTAGCCCTTCGACGCGCCGATCGCATAGCCCGCGATCGCCATCGCCTCGAGCACCACATGGGGGTCGCCCTCAAGCACGGAACGATCCATGAACGCGCCGGGGTCGCCCTCGTCGGCATTACAGCAGACATATTTCTGATCCGCGTCGTTCGCTGCGGCGAACTTCCACTTCAGTCCGGTGGGGAAGCCCGCGCCGCCGCGTCCGCGCAGTCCTGAGTCGAGCATGGTCTGGATGACCTCTTCGCGGGTCATCTCGGTCAGCACCTTGCCCAGCGCGGCATAGCCGTCCTGAGCGATGTAGTCGTCGATCTTCTCGGGGTCGATGACACCGCAGTTGCGCAGCGCAACGCGCTTCTGCTTGGCATAGAAGGCGGTCTTGTTCAGCGACTTGACGGTGTCCTCCTCGACCGTCTCCTGATACAGCAGACGGGTGACGATACGGCCCTTGAGCAGGTGCTCCTCTACGATCTCGGGGATATCCTCGACCTTGACCATCGAGTAGAACGAGCCCTCGGGATAGACCACCATGATGGGACCCAGCGCACACAGCCCGAAGCACCCGGTGGTGATGACGTTGACTTCTTTATCGAGGCCCTGCTTCTTGAGCTCATCCTTGAGGGTCTGGGCGATCTGCAGACTGTTGGACGAGGTACATCCGGTACCGCCGCAGACCAGTACATTTGATCGATACATATGCGTCCTCCTTACTTGGTGTTGGCGCCGATGGTGTACTCGGCGACGACGTTCTTGTTGACAAGATGGTCGTTAACCACGCGGACGGCCTTCTCGGGGGTCATCTTGACATAGGTGACCTTCTCTTCTCCGGGGATCTCGATCTCGACAACGGGCTCATACTGACAGATACCGATGCAACCGGTCTGGGTGACGGTGACGTCCTGCAGCCCGCGCTTCGCGATCTCCTCGGTGAAGGCGTTGAGCACCGGACGAGCGCCCGCCGCGATCCCGCAGGTCGCCATACCGACCAGCACGCGCGCCGCGTTGGGGTTCTCCTTGCGGATGTTCAGCTCCGCCTTCGCTCTGTCGCGGATGGCCTGAAGTTCAGCTAAAGATTTCATACTGTTTTACCTCCGTATATTTCTGTGGTATTTTCGTCTAGAAACTGGGTGATCCACATGAGCACATCCGGCGTGTCGAGGGGCAGCCCCTCGAGCACCTGCCGCAGCTCGCGCGTATCGAGCTCGAACCCGCCGATATCGGTCGAATGGCTGAACAGAAAGTCGATATCAGGGTTGCACTGGATGAGGATCTTGACGGTCGAGTTGATATCCCCGAGCGGGGTCATATCAACGCTCGACTTGACATACGACGCGGTGGTGACGGTGCCCTCGCCAACCTTCGAGCGGATCGAGAACGATCCCCCCGTCTGTTCGGCGGACAGCTTGAACAGCGGAACGCCCAGCCCGACCTTACGGGTGGTGCGGGTGGTGAAGAACGGGTCGATGACCTGGTTTACCTGCTCCTCTGTCATGCCGCATCCGTCGTCGGCGATCTCGATAACGAGGCGGTCGCTACGGTCGCTCTCGGTGACCGAGATGCGCACCAGCGTCGCCTGTGCCCGCACCGAGTTCTGCGCCACGTCCATGACGTTCAGCGACAGCTCGCGCATTACGCTTCCTTGTACTTCGCGATGATGGCGGGGATCTGGTCGGTGGTCAGCCGGCCGTAGACGTCGTCGTTGATGGTGATGACCGGCGCCAGCCCGCACGCGCCGATGCAGCGGCACGCGGTGAGCGAGAACTGACCGTCATTTGTGCATTCCTCTGCCTCGATCCCGAGCTCCTCGGACAGCTTGTTCAGCACGTCGCCCGAGCCCTTGACATAGCACGCGGTTCCCAGACATACGCTGACGTTATACTTGCCCTTGGGCGACAGCGCAAACTGGCTGTAGAAGGTGGACACGCCGTACACCTCATCAACCGGAACCGAGAGCCCCTCGGCGATCATCGTCTGGACCTCGATCGGCAGGTACCCGTAGATGTCCTGTGCCTCCTGCAGCACCGGCATCACCGCGCCCGGATCGTCCTTGTGGCGCGCGATGACTTCCTTTAGCTGCGCTTCCTGTTCAGGAGTGCCCTGAAACGGAATACTGCTGATTTTCTTTTGCATCGTTTTTCCTCCCATTTGGTAGATTTGACGATTATGAAATTCATACGAATATTTCATAGAACCATACACGTTTAATATAACATATATACGAAAAAAAGTCCATAATCATTTCGCATTTTTTAGAGGAAAAAACGCGAAAAAACGCAGATTTTTACTGCGCTTTCGGTTAGCGGAACCTAACTGTACCAAAGAGCAGGGAGCAGATAGACCGAAGTGGGAAGAAAAAAGGTCGGAGAACAGCGGAGAAATCTGTTGATACCAGTGAATCCAAACCCGCGCAGAGATTCAATGGAAAATGGAAATTAGAAAATTGCGGTTACTCGCTCTGCTCGAATATCTATAGAAATCCAAAACGCGCAGCGTCTCCCTCAACGCTTCACTCATCACCCTTCACCCTTCACCCGTTACCCTTTACTATTGTCCATATAAGGCGCCTCTTTACAAATGCGGAAGAATACGGTATAATACGGGGTATAGTGGAAACCTATGGTTCAATTCGGATAAGGAGATTTCCGTATGAAGATGAACACCAAGAATCGGCTGAATATCCCGTTCTCTCCGCCCGATATCTCTCAGGCAGAGATTGACGAGGTCGTCGATACCCTGCGCTCGGGGTGGATCACCACCGGTCCGAAGACCAAGCGGTTCGAGCGCGAGATCGCACAGCTCAGCGGCACGATGAAGGCGGTGTGCCTCTCGTCCCAGACGGCGTGTGCCGAGATGACGCTGCGGATCCTCGGGGTCGGTCCCGGGGACGAGGTCATCGTACCGGCGTATACCTATACCGCCTCGGCGTCGGTGATCTGTCATGTGGGCGCGACACCGGTCATGATCGACTGTCAGCCCGGCTCATATGAGATGGACTATGACAAGGCCGAGGCCGCCATCACCGAGCGCACCAAGGTCATCATCCCCGTAGATATCGCGGGCGTGGTGTGCGACTATGACCGTGTCTTCGAGATTGTTGAGAACAAGCGGCACCTCTTCTGCCCGTCGGATAATCCGGTTCAGCTAGCACTCGGGCGGATCATCGTGATGAGCGACGCGGCGCATGCGTTCGGCGCGCGATGGCACGGCAGGATGTGCGGCGAGATCGCCGATTTCACCAACTTCTCGTTCCATGCAGTGAAGAACATGACCACCGCCGAGGGTGGAGCCGCCACATGGCGGGAGATCTACGGCGTCGATTCGAACGACCTGTACAAGCGGTATATGCTGATGACCCTGCACGGCCAGACAAAGGATGCCTTCGCCAAGGACAAGGGCACCTCGTGGGAGTATGACGTGGTGGATACTCAGTACAAGTGCAATATGCCCGACGTGCTCGCCGCGATGGGGCTGGCTCAGCTCAGACGGTACGAGTCGATCATCGCCCGTCGGCATGAGCTGATCGAGCGGTATAACTGTGCGTTCGCCGACCTCGATATCGCGGTGCTCAACCACAAAGATGCGTATCACCGTTCCTCGGGACATCTGTACTTTGTCCGCTTCCTCGGCAAGGACGCGGCGTTCCGCAACCGGTTCTATGACCGCATGAAGCGCAAGGGCGTGAACTGTAACGTCCACTTCAAGCCGCTGCCGATGATGACCGCATACAAGAACCTCGGGTTCGATATCAACGATTATCCTCACGCCTATGATATGCACCAGAACCAGCTCACCCTGCCGATGAACTCGGTGCTCACCGACGACGAGGCACAGTATGTCATGGATAAGTTCATCGAGACATACAAGGAGCTGTATTGAGCGGTGTAAGTGAAGTGAAGAGTGAAGAATGAGGAGTTGCGGGAAAATCCTGCGGATTTTTTGATTCCTGTTCGTTTGATGAGATCACTGAGATCACCCTGTAAGGGGAAATATCCGCGCCATCTTGGTGCCCGATCAGAATGACAGGATGAATGTGTGAATCGTGCAGAAAAGAAACGCCGACACGGGTTGATACCTGTGCCGGCGTTGTTTTATATAGTAGCTCTGATTCGTCCTACAGCGCTCGATCCAGATAAGACAGGACGTTCTCGCGCGTGAGCGAGGGCAGCTCCATTGCGTGTTGCGCCTCGCGCATATTCTCGAGATAATGCGCGTCAGAGTTCGTCACGATCGTCATCGTATCAAGGATCGGATGCATCGCTTTGAGCGCGTCGAGTTTTGAGCCATCTGCAAGCTCTGCCGTCCGAAACCCGCACCCCGGGTCGATCTCGCCGAGCACCGAGAGGATCGAGAGCGAGTCGCGGTCGATATGTGCGGGATAGCAGATCCCGCCGAACCGGCTCACCTCGCTGTATGCCTCTGCGATCCCGATGCCGCTCGATGGCAGCAGCAGATGTTCGATCTCGCCGATCTCCTCGTCACGATCGTTCATCCGCACCTGACGGCCATAGATATCGGCACGGTTGCGAATCTTGATACGGCGGCTGTCAACATAGTCGGAGAACTCGAGCGCGCGCTCAAGCGTGGGGAAGAGGCACACCGCATGGATATCCTCGGCGGTCGTCAGTTCCATCCCCGGGATGACGAGCAGCCCGAGCTGCTCGCCCACGCGCATCACCGCCTCACAGTTCAGCGAGGTGTTGTGATCGGTCAGTGCGATGACGTCGAGCCCGAGTAGCTTGCTCATGTTCACGATATTGTTGGGCGTCATGTCCATATCGCCGCACGGTGACAGACACGAGTGCAGGTGCAGATCGTAGAAGTACCGCATGCCTAGAGCAGCGCGCTGAGCGCGACAGCGAGCTGATAGCTGTTCTGCGAGGTTGTGAGGATGTTCACGCCGTGCATCTCTGCCTTTGCCTTGGCGTCAGCGTCGAGCGCGGCATCCTCGACAAGGATGATGCAGCTCACATCGGCAAGCGTCGCTACGGCGATGGAGTTGATGTTCCCCATCACGGTCAGCCATGCGCTGTCCTCCGGCGCGCGACCCATTACCCATGACAGCAGATCGCCGATGTAGCAGTCTGTCACCTCGCGGTCAAGGTCATCCTCGACCAGCACAGCAAGGTCGAGCTTCTTGATCAGTTCGTTAACTGTCATATGTCAGTCCCCCTTCTCGGGATGGTTCTTCATGTATTCTGCATAGATTTCTTCGATATAGCGGTCGGGATCATAGGTATCCTCCTCAAGCACGAACGGCACGCGGTTGAGCTTTCTCAGCACGCGTTCGTCCGAGGGCTTAGATGCGTCGCTCTGCTTTCTTAAGACCGCTTTTTTGTACTTTGTGTACTGGATCTCGCGGATGGTTCGTGTGAAGCGATAGTCCGTTTTATTGTACTCTGACGATGGGACGAATATCGCGCGGAAGAACATCGTGACCATCCCGGTGGTCAGGCGTATCACAGCACTCGACCTAGTGATCATCTCGGTATCACAGGCGAGGTATTCGCGTTCGCGCTCGGTAAGTTCTGTGTTCATAGCCCGCTTGTCAGCTCGTCATAGACGTTCTGGATCTTCTTCTTGAGCTTGTGGATGCAGTCGGTCTCGCGGGCGTTGCCCCGAACGATATCCTCGGCGAGCGCGCGACAGGTCGGCGCGCCGCACGAGCCGCAGTCGAGCCCCGGAAGGGAGTCGGCGATCTTCTCGAGGTTGTCCATCATCTCCATCGCTTCGAAGATGTCCCCCGACAGCGCGAACGAGCTTGCGTCATAGGTCAGCTTGTTGTCCCACATCATGATGTCGAGATCAGCAAGGTCAAGGTGGTTGAGCGACACGGGCATGAACTTGCGCAGGGTATGGATACGCGCCTGGGCGACATAGGGGTTCTCGACCGTCAACACACCGCCGACGCACCCTCCGGAGCACGCATTCAGCTCGACGAACTCGACGTCGCGGATATGCTCGTCCTCGAGCTCCTCGAGCACACGGATGACGTTCTCAATGCCGTCGGCAGCCAGGTATTTGTCACCCAGCATCGCGACCGCTTCGCCGCCCGAGGTCGCCCAGCCGACGCCGATAAGCCCCGAGTGGGACAGCGGCTCGACCACCTGCAGCTTGTCCATCGCGGCGGTGAGCTGGGGATAGATCTGTGAGATGGCGATCGCGCCGTTGACCGCGCTCTTGTCGGCATGGTTCGGCGAGTGAATCTCGGTGACCTTGGCGGGGCAGGGCGTGATGAAGAACACCCCGATATCCTTGTCGTCGATACCGGTTTTCTCTATGATCTCGCGGCGCGCCATCTTGGCGGCGACCTCCATCGGCGCGAGCAGCGGCATCACGTTATCGCACAGCTCGGGGAACCGGATCTTGATGAGCCGAACGACCGCCGGACACGCCGAGCTGATGATGGGCTTGTTGAGCTTGTGCTGTCGGATTAGCTCGCGGGTCGCCTCGCTGACGAGCTCGGCGGCGCGCGATACCTCATAGATATAGTCGAACCCGATCGACAGCAGCCCCGTCAGCACGATATCGAGATCGTCGAGGTTGTTGAACTGACCGAACAGCGCCGGCGCGGGGATCGCGACCTTGACTTTATATTGATTGATTTCCTGCAGCGGCGCGCTGTGGGCACGCTTGGCGTGGTGCGGGCATACCCGTATGCATTCGCCGCAGTCGATACATCGCTGGGATAGGATGTGCGCCTTGCCGTTTCGGATGCGGATCGCCTCGGTGGGGCACCGCTTCAGACAGTTGGTACAGCCGCAACACAGTTCCTTTTCCAGCACGACCGAATGATAATATTGTTCCATAATACTCCTATGGGATGGGTTGGATAGTGAAAAGTGGCGGGTGAAGGGTGAAGAGTTGCAAATAATCTCTTCTACGCTTCGTTAACGCGGACGGTGAGATAGAGCTTGGTACCGACACCGAGCTCGGTGTCGATCTTCATATCGTCGGTGTACTTTTTGATATTGGGCAGCCCCATGCCCGCGCCGAACCCGAGGTTCCGCACGTTATCGGGAGCGGTAGAGAACCCCGCCTGCATCGCCTTATCAACATCGGGAATACCCGGCCCGCGGTCGGACAGGAGAATCTCGACCTTGTCGGGATAGATGTCGATATCGACAAACCCGCCGTCGGCATGGATGACCATGTTGATCTCTGCCTCATACATCGCGATGGCGACGCGGCGGATGGCGTCGGTGTTATACCCCAGCGCCTTGAGCCGCTTTTTGACAAGGCCCGACGCCTCGCCCGCGCGGGTGAAGTCCTCGCCCGATACATCATAATGAAGATGGATGCTGCTCATACGGCGGTCCCTCCGGACAGCCCGTTGGCATAGAGCCGTCCGCACGCGGTGAACATACGGAAGCGGGTCTTGATTAGCGTGATATCGCGGCTTTCTGCCAGGTCGATAATGCTCTGGTCGGGCTCTTTGCCGCGGACGAACACGATGCACGCCATGTCCATCATCTCGGCAGTGCGCACGACCTGCGGGTTCATCAGACCGGTCAGCAGCACGCTCTGATCCTTGACGAACGCGAGCACGTCGCTCATCATATCGGAGCCGCACGCGGTCTTGATCTCTTGGTTCAGGTCGCCCTCACAGATGACCTCGCCCTCTAAGATGTCGATGATGTCCTTGATAACCATAGAACCAGTATCCTTTCTTGATAGCTTGATAGATGTTGACACACTATTCACTTTATTCTACCATATTTTTGCTCTTTTCTCAATAGGGAATAATAGTCAAGAAGTTCCCCGTCGCTTTAGGCAATATGCTAAGTGATACCATCTTAGAAAACAGAAACGCCGGAGCTGCTGCTCCGACGCTTCCCGGTGTATCTTAATGGTTTCTGTTGTCAGTTGAGTTCTGAGAGCACCGCTCTGCCTTCCTTCAGCGAGGCGGGAACGTCGAGGATGCGCTGGTTGCGGCTGCCGCGAAAGTGCAGCATCAAGCTCATCTCGCTCTCGACGAACGGCCCGTCCACCAGCCAGTCACACTGCATCAGCAGCGCGCGGTACTCAGGATGGGTATCAAAGGCGGCGTATAGCTGCTCGAAGGTATAGCCGGTGTAGCAGAAGATGTTCAGCCCCATCGCCCGCGCTCGCTGTGCGAGCACCGACAGCGCCTCTGCCTGCTCGAACGGCTCGCCGCCCGTCAGCGTCAGTCCGCATACGAGCGGGTCCTTCGACGCCTCCTCTAGGATGCGTTCGACCGTGCCGTCATAGCCGCCCGACGGATCCCACGTATGGACGTTGTGGCATCCCTTGCAGTGATGGGGACATCCCTGCACGAACACGCTCATCCGGATCCCGGGACCGTCAACGATGGATTCTCTGACGACGCCCGCGAGCCGCAGCGGGGTGCTCATACGACCTCTTCGAGCTCACAGGAGCAGGGCTGCAGCGCGACCTCATGCTTGACCCTGTCCTCGACCTCGGCGCGCTTGGCGTTGTTGAACCGGTCGAGGGTGCCGACAAGGTACCCGGTGATGCGGCGGATGCGCTCTACCGCCACGCCGTCCTTAGTGATCTTGCGGCCGCACTTGGGACAGTAGTCGCCGATGATACCGGTATGCCCGCACACGGGGTCGCGGTCGACCGGATGGTTGATAGAGCCGTAGCCGACGCCCTCCTCCTTCATGCAGCGCACCACCTGCTCGAACGCCTCGAGGTTCTCACTCGGGTCGCCGTCGAGCTCGACATAGGAGATATGTCCCGCGTTGGTGAGCGCGTGATAGGGAGCTTCGATGCGGATCTTATCAAATGCCGAGATGGGGTAGTAGACCGGCACATGGAAGGAGTTGGTGTAGTAGTCGCGGTCGGTGACGCCCGGGATCACGCCGAAGCGCTTTTTGTCGATGCGGACGAACCGTCCCGACAGCCCCTCGGCGGGGGTGGCAAGGCACGAGAAGTTCAGCTGCCGCTCGGCGCTCTCACGATCGAGGCGGCGGCGCATATGGGACACGATCTCGAGCCCCAGCCGCTGGGCCTCCTCCGATTCGCCGTGGTGCACGCCGATGAGCGCCTTGAGCGTTTCGGCAAGCCCGATGAAACCGACCGACAAGGTGCCGTGACGCAGCACGGAACGCACCTCGTCGTCGATCGATAGCTTGTCAGAGTCGATCCACACGCCCTGACCCATCAGGAACGGATAGTTGCGGACACACTTCTGGCACTGGATCTCGAACCGCTCGAGCAGCTGTTCGACACAGGTATCGAGCACACGGTCGAGCTGATCGAAGAAGAAGTCGATGTTCTTGTTGGCAAGGATCGCCAGCCGCGGCAGGTTGATCGAGGTGAACGACAGGTTCCCTCTGCCATAGGTGATTTCGCGGGTGGGATCGACGACGTTGCCGATGACGCGGGTGCGGCATCCCATATAGGCGACCTCGGTCTCGGGATGACCGGGCTTATAGTACGGCAGGTTGAACGGCGAGTCGATGAACGCATAGTTCGGGAACAGCCGCTTTGCCGATACGCGGAACGACAGCTTGAACAGGTCATAGTTGGGGTCGCCGGGGTTGTAGTTGACGCCCTCCTTGACCTTGAAGATATGAACGGGGAAGATGGGTGTCTCGCCGTTGCCCAGCCCCTTCTCGGTGGCGAGCAGGATGTTCTTGATGACCATGCGGCCCTCGGGCGAGGTATCGGTGCCGTAGTTGATCGACGAGAACGGCACCTGGGCGCCGGCGCGCGAGTGCATGGTGTTCAGGTTGTGCACGACCGCCTCCATCGCCTGGAACGCAGCGCGGTCGGTCTCCTCGGCGGCGTGCTTTTTCGAGAACCGCTGGAGCTTGGGCGCGAGCTTCTCGCCGAACTGCTCGGTGAGCAGCCCTAGCTCGGTCGCGTCATAGTCGGCGGTGGTATCGAGCCGCGGCTGCTCGCCGGTGAGCTCCTCTGCCTTGTCACAGATCGCGTCGATGACCGCCTTTGCGTCGTCGATATCGGCGAGCAGCTCGGCGCCGCGCGCCATGTTCATACGGTAACGCTTGCGGTAGGTCTTGCGGATGCCGGGCGCCATCGCATAGTCAAAGTTCGGCACGCTCTGGCCGCCGTGCTGATCGTTCTGGTTCGACTGGATGGCGATACAGGCAAGCGCGCCATAGGTGGCGATGTCGTTGGGTTCGCGGATGAACCCGTGACCGGTCGAGAACCCGTCCTTGAAGAGCTTTAACAGGTCGATCTGGCAGCAGGTGGTCGTCAGGGTGAGAAAGTCGAGGTCGTGGATATGGATATCGCCCTCGCGGTGCGCCTTGGCGTGCTTGGGGTTGAGGATATACATCTGATAGAATTCCTTCGCGCCCTCGGAGCCGTACTTGAGCATCGTGCCCATCGCGGTATCGCCGTCGATGTTGGCGTTCTCGCGCTTGACGTCGTTGTCCTTGGCGGACTTGAATGTCAGATCCTCATAGATCTTCATCAGCTTGGTGTTCATCTCGCGCACACGAGTACGCTCGGCGCGGTAGAGGATGAACTCCTTGGCGGTGCGGGCATGGCCGTTCTCGATGAGGATCTTCTCGACGGTGTCCTGTACATGCTCGACCGAGGGGCTTTCCGCCGCCTCTGTCTCGAGGTACTCGACGACCTTCTGCGCCAGCTCCTCGGCAGCGGTATAGTCGCTGCCGCCGATGGCAGCCGCCGCCTTGTAGATCGCCTGGGTGATCTTCTCGATGTCAAATTCGACGGCACGCCCGTCGCGTTTCACGATAGTGGTTATCATCTGCTGCTCCCCCTGAATATTGGTTTCTGTTGCTGCCACTGTATTTTGTTACACAAATGTAATATTTGCGCCAAAAAACACCACATCTTGTGGTTGGGCTCAATTTGCTAACACAGTATAGCGAATTTGCCGAAAAAAATCAATCGGTATTTTGTACTATAAAAAAATATTTTTTCGGTTATTTTGTCGAGAAATGTTAGTATAATATTCGAAAGAGAAATATATCAATTCCTAGTGTAGAATAATAGGTGAACCACAACATATTGTGGTTTGTAATGAATTTGTAACTTCTTTCATTTTGGTGTAATCGTTAATGACCGCGGAGAAAAAAGGAGCCGCCGCATATCACGCGGCAGCTCCGATGGTGTTATCAAATTGATAGATCAGATCTCGACGGTCTTGACCTTGTCGAACTCGTCCTGGATCTCCTTGGACGGCGATCTTCCGATCAGCGCAACGACGAGCGCGGCGATCAGCGCGAGCGGGAACCCGATGGCAAGCGAGTACAGCCCTGTGACAGAGCCGAGCGTTGCGCCGCCTGCAAGCGGGATATAGTCCCACAGAATGACGGTGAGCGCACCGACAGCCATGCCCGATACTGCGCCCGCAAGGTTGAAGCGCTTCCAGAACAGCGACAGCAGCACAACCGGCCCGAACGCAGCGCCAAAACCCGCCCATGCGTCGGACACCAACCCCATGATGCTGGAGTTGGGGTTCAGCGCGATCACGAACGCGACGACCGCAATAACCACCACGGCGATACGGCCGACATTGAGCGCCTTCTTCTCCGAGGCGTTCTTGTCGATGACGCCCTTGTACATATCTTCGGACACCGCCGATGCGGTCACCAGCAGCTGGCTGTCAGCCGTGGACATGATCGCCGCGAGGATCCCGCACAGGAAGATACCGCCGATGAATACCAGCACAAAGTTGCCCGAGAAGATACTCTTGATCGTCTCGATAAACACGGTCTCCGAGTCGGAGAGCTGGGGATTCAGATAGGCGCGCGCGACGATCCCGAGGATGCACGCGGCCGTCAGCGACAGCACCACCCATACGATGGCGATAACGCGCGATTTCTTGACCTCGCGGTCGCTCTTGATCGCCATGAAGCGAACCAGGATATGCGGCATGCCAAAGTAGCCGAATGCCCACGCAAGGTTCGAGATGATGTTGACAGCGGTCAGCGGGTTGCCGTCGCTGTCCTTGAAGAAGCTCAGATATCCCGCCGCATCCGCAACGCCGCCGTTCACAGTCAGCGCGTTCGTCAGCGAGCCAAAGTCGCGGGTGATCGCCGCATAGGCGAGGATCGGAACCGCAAGGATCGCGACCAGCATCAGCATCCCCTGGATGAAGTCGGTGTAGCATACCGCCTTGAATCCGCCGAGGAATGTATAGATCAGGATGACCACCGCTGCGACGATCAGCCCGACAAGATACATGGTGTTCTCATCGCCCGCCGCGCCGAACACGCGGGAGAAGAGCTTTGCGCCCGAGGAGAACGCCGACGCAGTATAGACCGCAAAGAACAGGATGATGATGATCGAGGACACGATCTTCAGCGCACCCTTCTTATCATGGAACCGGTTCTCGAAGAAGCTCGGGATCGTCAGCGAGTTGTTGGCGACGATGGTGTACTTGCGCAGCCGGCGCGCGACGAACATCCAGTTCAGCGCGGTACCGATGAGCAGCCCAATCGCGATCCAGACCTCGCCCGTACCGGCGACATAGATCGCTCCCGGCAGCCCCATCAGCATCCATCCGCTCATATCCGATGCCTGAGCCGACAGAGCGGCTGTCCACGAGCCGAGCCCGCGGCCGGCGAGGAAGTAGTCCTCGTTGGTCTCGTTCTTGGAGTTGAGTGCACCGATGAGGATCATCAGCAGCATATACGCCGCGAACGCCACGAGGTAGATGATGATAGCGTTTGACATAAATTATACCCTCCTATGATCTCTGTTTGGGTTTCCCAAAACAGACATATCATACCATAGTCGAATCTGAAATGCAATACAGAATATAGTATAGACCGAAAAATTGTATAGAATAGAGAAAACGGCATGAATCCTTAGATTTATGCCGTATATATGAATAGACTAAATAACGTACAAATAATAAAATTATCCCCTTAGCCCCGACAGGAACAGCGGCAGGACGGTGCCGGAATATTCTGTAAGAGAATATTCTCCGCCGTGCAAGCACCAGTCATACAGCAGCGCGCGCTCGGACAGCGCGTACAGCCGCACCACCTCGGACGCGGGCATCCGGCGGGTAATCTCGCCGCTCTCCTGGCCGCGCAGCACGATGCGCCTGAGCAGCTTGTAGTAGTAGCGCGACCGGTCGGTCAGCTCGCGCTCGCCCTTGCGCATCAGCTGACCGGCATACAGCCGCGCCAGCAGATCGACGTCGATGTTGTTCTCGATCATGAGGAAGAGCTCATGGTTGAGTGTGTACAGGATGTTCATGCACCCTTCGGTGTAGTCGAGCGTCGGCTCGAGCTCGATGTACTTCTCGTCAAACAGGTGCGCCAGCGACCCGAGCAGCGCCTCCTTCGAGCTGAAGTAGTGATAGAACGAGCCCTTGGATGTGCCGCTGAGTTCTACGACCTCGTCTACGGTCGTTCTGTCAAATCCCTGCTCATAGAACAGCTGCCATGCCGCAGTAACGATGCGGCTTTTGGTGTTGTGATTGGTCTTCTTCACGGTATCATCTCCTATGAGTATTCTAGAACAGATTCTATGATTCGTCAAGTTTTGGTATATGGGTTGTCATATCATCCGAATCGCTTCGCGCTTCGATGGACATCGGAAAGCGGAAAGTGGGAAAATTCGGTCACTCGCTTTGCTCGGACAATATATAGAAATATATAATCCCATAGGGATGTCATTCTGAGGGCGTGCCCGAAGAATCCTAGCGCGCCGACGGAGTTTATCCCTGCGACGGTACAGGTAATCACAATGCCTGTACGCTCAGATCCTTCATTCCGCTGTGCTGACGCACGGCTCCATTCAGGATGATCCGGGCATAGGTGTTCGAAACGGACGGTGAGATCCTCCTGTGAGGGGAAATGTCCGCAACGCGGACAAAGGGGTGAGTCACCGTCCCTACGGTGTCAAAGGAACGCCGCATAGAATCGTAGGGATGATGACCACATCATCCGTCTCCCCTGTCAAGGGGAGAATATAGGAATCAAAAACGCGATAGCGTTTCCCACCATTATTCCCATAACGAAACTCTTCACTTTTCACTCTTCACTATGTTTTCCGCAACTATCAAAGAATAATTCTCCCATAATATTGTAATAAAAACATTTTGTGGTATAATAATACTGAGAAATTTTGTGGTGGTGATCCCATGGACCAGAAGCTCATCTTTACCCGCCGGCTGTGGGCGGAGATCAACATGGATTCGGTGCGGCATAACTACGAGGTGATCCGCGATGCGATCGGGCAAGGGACAAAGCTGTGCTGTGTTGTCAAGGCGGACGCCTACGGCCACGGTGCAGTGGAGCTGTCACGGCTGTATCACGAGCTCGGCGTCGACTTTCTGGCGGTGTCGAACCTCGATGAGGCGCTCGAGCTGCGCGATGCCGGTATCACCGAGCCGATCCTTATCCTCGGGTTCACCCCGGTCGACCGTGTGCGCGACCTCTCGTTCTATGACGTCAGCCAGGCGGTCTACAGCATCGACTATGCCGCGCGGCTGAGCGAGGAGGCGGGACGCGCCGACGTCTGTGTCAAGATACATATCAAGGTTGACACCGGCATGAGCCGGATCGGGTTCTTCTGCCAGTCCTTCCCGCGGGATGACCAAGCGATCGAAGAGATTACCGCGGCGTGCCGTCAGCCCCACCTCATCAGCGAGGGGATCTTCACCCATTTTGCCGTCGCCGACGAAGGGGAGAGGGGCGAAGCGTTCACCCGTCATCAGTATCGCACCTTCGTCCATGTTACGGAAGCGCTGCGAGAGAGGGGGGTCACGTTCGATATCCGTCATTGTGCCAACTCAGGCGCGGCGATCGACTATCCCGATACCTGCCTCGATATGGTGCGCGCGGGAATCATCCTGTACGGCTATGCGCCGTCGAACGCGCTGCGGCAGTCGCTCGATCTGCGTCCCGCGATGCGGCTCAAGACAATGATCTCGCACATCAAGGACATCAAGGCGGGCACCACCGTCAGCTACGGCCGCACGTTCACCGCTCCCCGCGATATGCGGGTGGCGACGGTGCCGGTGGGATATGCAGACGGGTTCCTTAGGGCGTATGCCGAGGACGGTTATATGTTCGTGTGGGACAAGACCCGCAAGTTCGGCCGCAACTGCAAGATCATCGGCCGCGTATGTATGGATCAGACCATGCTCGACGTCACCGACTTTGCCGATGCAGAGGTGTCGAACATCGTGGTGGTGTTCGGCAACGGCGCCGACGGCGAGCCCACCGCCGAGGACATCGCGCGATGGGGCGGCTCGATCTCGTACGAGGTGCTGTGCGGGGTATCGAAGCGGGTGCCGCGGCTATATCGCACCAACTGGATCACCGGGAACGTCGTCTACAAGCTGTGATGGTTTGACTCGATAGTGCCTTTATTTAGAGATAGTATGACGCATTTTTGCGGCAATAACGATAAGGAGTACCTATGAAGCTACTGGTAGTAGACGGCAACAGCATCCTCAACCGCGCGTTCTACGGCATCAAGCCGCTGACGACCAAGGACGGGATGTTCACCAACGCGATATACGGGTTTTTGACGATGCTCGAGCGGATGAAGGCGGATACCGCCCCCGACGCGGTGGCGATCGCGTTCGATCTGCGCGCGCCGACGTTTCGCCATCAGGCGTACGCACTGTACAAGGCGAACCGCCACGGCATGCCCGAGGAGCTGGCGATGCAGCTCGCCCCCCTAAAGGAGCTGCTCGGGTACCTCGGATATACCATCGTCACCTGTGAGGGATACGAGGCGGATGATATCCTCGGGACGCTCTCAAAGGCGTGCAGCGACAGCGGCGAGAGCTGTGTCATCGCCACCGGCGACCGCGACAGCCTGCAGCTTGTATCCGAGCGCGTCAGCGTGCGGCTGGCAAAGAATCTGAACGGCACGATGCTCTATACCCCCGACGAGGTGATGGCGGAGTATGGCGTGGAGCCGAAGAAGCTCATCGAGGTCAAGGCGATCCAAGGCGACAGCTCCGACAACATCCCCGGCGTCGCCGGCATCGGGCCCAAGGGCGCAACCGAGCTGATCGGTCGGTACGGCAGCGTCGACTATATCTATGATCACCTCGACGAGCTGGACATCAAGCCCGGCATGAAAGCCAAGCTCGCTCAATCGAAGGACAACGCGTTCCTCAGCCGGATGCTGGGCGAGATATGCCTGTCGGCTCCGGTGGATACCGACCTGTCCCGCTATACGGTCACCGAGGGCGACCGCGATGCCGCCGCGCGGCTGATGACGCGGCTCGAGCTGTTCTCGCTGATGAAGAAGCTCGGGCTCGATGCGGTTGAGCCATCGCCCGAAGCGGTACAGAGTGCCGCGTCAGTCACGCTCGTGCACGGTGGGATGGACGAGGTGATGAAGGAGAAGGAACTGATCGCCTATTTTTCTGTTAAGGAAAATAAACCGCTGCTATATATTTCTAAAAAAGAATATTTATATCAAATCGACGACGTTGATAACGTCCATACCCTGCTGCGCGAGAAGCCGCTGCACCTGTATAGCTCCAAACCCGTGTTTGCCTACTGTGACCGCGAGGGGATCGAGCCGGATGTGCGGTTCGATATCACGCTTGCGGCGTATCTGCTGAACCCCTCATCGTCGAGCTATGCGCTCGGGCGGCTGTGCGCCGAGTATGCGGTCGCCGTCCCCAAGCTCGACGACGACCTGGGGGATATTGCGGCGATGCCCGCGCTGATAGAGACGCTGTCACAGAAGATCGAGACACTGCAGCACCACCGGCTGCTGTATGACATCGAGATCCCGCTTGCGCGGGTGCTCGCCCGTATGGAGAACATCGGGGTGTTGGTGGATGTCGAGGGGATCCGGGCGTTCGGCGACCGCCTTGAGAAGGAGGTCGACCGCCTGCAGCAGGCGATCTATGATGCGGTGGGATATGTGTTCAACATCAACTCGCCCAAGCAGCTCGCGACCGCGCTGTTCGACGATCTCGGGCTCCCCCCGCAGAAGAAGACCAAGTCCGGCTACTCGACCAACGCCGAGGTGCTCGAGAGCTTGCTGGGGTTCCATCCGGTGATCGGGATGATCCTCGAGTACCGCACCATCTCAAAGCTCAAGTCCACCTACTGTGATTCGCTTGTTGAGAAGGTCGGCGCAGACGGGCGCATCCACTCGTCCTTCAACCAGACCGAGACCCGCACCGGCCGCATCAGCTCGACCGAGCCGAACCTGCAGAACATCCCCGTGCGTACCGAGCTCGGGCGTGAGCTGCGGCGGTTCTTTCGCGCGGGCGACGGGTGTGTGCTGGTGGACGCCGACTACTCACAGATCGAGCTGCGCGTGCTCGCGCATATCTCGGGAGATCGGGCGATGAAGCAGGCGTTCACCGACGGTGTGGATATCCATACCGTCACCGCGTCCGAGGTGTTCAACGTGCCGCTCGAGCGGGTCACCCCGCTGATGCGCTCACGCGCCAAGGCGGTGAACTTTGGGATCGTGTACGGCATCGGGGCGTTCTCGCTGTCGAAGGATATCGGGGTCGGTATGCGCGAGGCACAGCGGTATATCGACGCGTATCTGGGGCATTTCTCGTCCATCGACAGCTATATGAAGGACGTGATCGAACGCGCCCGACGCGACGGCTATGTCGAGACGCTCGAGGGACGGCGGCGGTATCTGCCGGAGCTTGCGGCGTCGAACCGCAACACCCGCGCCTTTGGCGAGCGGGTCGCGCGCAACGCGCCGATCCAGGGGACCGCTGCGGATATCATCAAGATCGCGATGGTGAGCGTTGATCGCCGGCTTAGCGCCGAGGGGCTGACCGCCCGCCTGATTCTGCAGGTGCACGACGAGCTGATCGTCGAGGCGCCGAACCATGAGATGATGCAGGTGGCGATGCTCCTGCAGGAAGAGATGGAGAACGCCGTACACCTCTCGATCCCGCTGACGGCCGATGCCGCCATAGGCGAGACGTGGTACGATGCGAAAGGATAGAGATATGAAGAGGATACTGTTCGTCTGTACCGGCAACACCTGCCGCAGCCCGATGGCGAAGGTCATCTTTAACGCGCTCGCGCTCGAGCGGGGGCTCGATATGGTCGCCGACAGCGCGGGGCTTGCGACGATAGAGGGGCTGCCCGCATCCGAGAACGCGATGAGGGCGGTCGCCGAGATCGGGCTCGACCTCAGCGCGCACCGTTCAATGCCGCTGATGAACCTCGAGCTGAACGGATATGATTATTTTGTCGCGCTCAACGACGATCATCTTGATATCCTGCGCTCGATCGGCATCCCCGACAGCATGCTGCGGCTGCTGCGCCGCGCGCCCAACGTGGACGATATCTATGACCTGCGGCAGGGGATCGTCGATCCCTACGGCGGAGATCTGAATACCTATCGCCGGTGCCGCGACGAGATCGCCGGCGCGATCAAGCTGATCATCCCGACGCTATGACGATCGAACGGATGAGAACAGAGCACCTTGACGGGGTGGCGCGGCTGCTCGAGCAGTGTATCCCCTCGCCGTGGTCGCGCGCGAGCATCATCGGCGAGATGGAGCGACCGGACGCGGTGTGCCTTGTCGCAGAGGACAGGGATACGGTCGTTGCGTTCCTCGCGTTCGAGCAGGTGCTCGACGAGGGAACGGTAGCGGTTCTTGCCGTCGACAGCCGCTATCGCCGGCGGGGGATCGCCCGCCGGATGCTGACACAGGCGATCTCGGCGGAGGATGAACTTCGACGTGTTTTGCTCGAGGTGCGGCGTTCGAACGCGCCCGCCGTCGCGCTGTATGAGCGGATGGGGTTTGAGTGTGTCGGTGTGCGGGCGGGCTACTATGACGACCCGCGCGAGGACGCGCTGCTCTATACGCTCGAGCCGGTGCAGAAGGAGAGATTATGAAGATACTTGCGATAGAAAGCAGCTGTGACGAGACCGCCGCTGCGGTGGTCGAGGACGGCAGAACGGTGCTGTCAAGCATCATCGCCTCCCAGGTCGAGGAGCATCGGCTGTACGGCGGGGTGGTGCCCGAGATCGCGTCGCGGCGGCACGCCGAAGCGATTGTCGGCGTGGTCGATGAGGCGCTGACGGCAGCAGGATGTACGCTCGGCGTGATCGACGCCGTAGCGGTGACCTATGCGCCGGGGCTGATCGGCGCGCTGCTGGTCGGGGTGAACTTTGCGAAGGGGCTCGCGTTGTCCCGCTCGCTGCCGCTGATCCCCGTGCATCATCTGCGCGGACATATCGCCGCAAATTATATTTCTGATAAAGAACTAAAACCGCCGTTTCTCTGCCTTGTGGTGTCCGGCGGGCATAGCCATATCGTCGAGGTACGCGACTATACCGATATGCGGGTGGTTGGACGTACTCGCGACGATGCGGCGGGCGAGGCATTCGATAAGGCGGCGCGGGCGATGGGGATCCCATACCCCGGCGGGGTAGCGCTGGATCGCATCGCTGAGGACGGCGACGATACCGCGTTCGCGCTGCCGCGCCCGAAGGTGGACGGCTCGCCCTATGATTTCTCGTTCTCGGGGCTCAAGACCGCCGTCATCAACCTGATCCATCACCGCGAGCAGAAGGGCGAGGACATCCCGGTAGCGGATATCTGTGCCGCCTATCGCCGCGCGGTGGTCGGGTGCCTGAGCGAGAACTTCTTGCGCGCTGCCGACGATCTCGGCTATACGAAGCTCGTGCTCGCAGGCGGCGTCTCGGCGAACCGGCTGCTGCGGCGCGAGATGGAGCGACTGTGTATGGGGCGATATACGCTCTCTATGCCGGTGCTCTCGCTGTGCGGCGACAACGCCGCTATGATCGGGGCGCAGGGATATTATGAATACCGCGCGCGCCATGTCGCCCATAGCGACCTGAACGCGGTCGCGACGCTGCCGATCGACGTGAATTATCAGTAACGGTAAAGGAGGAGTATAGATGCGGCTGATCCGACGGATAACGACGGTCGTGATGATCGCGGCACTCATGCTTGCGCTGTGCTCCTGTGCGCCGCTTGGCGATATGATGGGGGAGATATTCGGGACCGAGGCGCCTACCGAGAGCTTCGAGCCCGTCACGGTGAACGAAGAGGTGCACGACGAGTATCAGCCGATCGTTCCGCGGTACTCGTATGCCACGCTCTCGACTGACGCCCAGCGGCTGTTGTACGATAAGATGCTCGACGCAGTATATCATGTATCGTCCGACGCGGACGAGGGGCTCTACCCGACCGAGAAGATCGAGCTCGATGTTGCGATGAGCGAGGAGGACATCCGGCGCGTCATGAAGGCGTTCTATGACGATAACCCCGATATCTGGTGGGTCTCGACGACCTACCTGCGGCTGATCGACGAGGAGCGCGACTACACCATGGTGCGGCTGTATGCCGATGTATCGCCCGATATGATCGAGACGAGGAACCGACAGCTCCACGACGCGGTGGGCGCGTTTCTCGATACCGTCCCGACAGGGCTGACGACCTATGAGCTCGAGAAGTTCACCCACGACTATCTGCTCGATACCTGTGCCTATGATACCGAGGTCGACTCGGTCGAGAGCTATCTGAACGATCATCCCGATCTTGGGCTGCCGTACGGCGCGCTGGTGGATCACACCGCGGTATGCGAGGGCTATGCGCGGGCGATGCAGCTCTTGCTGAATCGGCTGGGGGTCGGATGTGTCTGTATCATCGGTCAGGGGCAGGGCGAGCTGCATATGTGGAACGCCGTACTGCTCGATGACGGATGGTATCTGGTCGACCCGACGTGGGACGATCAGCAGGACGACCAGCTGCGGTATAACTACTTCAACCTGACCGAGAGCCAGATGAACGAGGATCATATCCCCGCAGACGCTGTGGACAATGACGACAGCTATATGAGCGCGAACCTCTATCTCCCCGACTGTGACAGAACGACGTTTAACTACTTCTCCTATGAATGTGTGCACCTGAACGATCTCTATGACAACGCTATCGCCGACGCGCTGTATGAGGCGGCGGCGGGATATGAAGACGTACTCTTCATCTATGTCGAGCCGTCGGCCTATACCGTGGACGAGGCGATCCGCTATCTCATCACCGACTATCCCCAAGAGCTGTTCGACGATCTCGATGAGGTGAACCGGCGGCTGCCGGACTACTCGGTCGACGACAGCAACATTCGGTACTTCTCGGACGATACCCTGCATATCCTCGGTATCGAGCTTTCGTATCTATAAGGTAACACCGCATCACTCAGGTGTGCAGTATGGTCATAAAAAATCCCCCTGTGATATCTCACAGAGGGAGTAGATCGCAGACGGGTTACCGGGGCTTTTTGAATATCAGCAGCTTGCTGACGACATAGTTCGCTATGACGACCAGTACGTTCACGCCGATTTTCGACCAGTAGGGGTTGAGGTGCAGCAGATCGACCAGCACCAGCAGCAACACCAGCGACATCACCAGCGTCAGCGCGCGCGCGCCGAAGAAGGTCAGCAGCTCATAGAGGAAGTGCTTCTTCCCGCCGCCCTTGGAATTGAAGACAAAGTACTTGTTCGTGAAGAACGCGAAGATCGTCGCCATCACCCACGCCACCACGTTCGAGACGGTGGTGAGCAGCGCGTACTTGATGGGCAGGTACCGGTAGCACAGCGAGTAGACGCCAATGTCGATGAGCGCGGTACCGAACCCGAAGGCGGTGTACTTGAGCATTTCGATGCTGATGAGGTCGCCCTTGAGCTCATTCCACATCTTCTTGATCTTGTTCACTGTGTCACCTGCCTTCCCTCATATTACAGACCATTATACCATTTTCCGACAATAACTGCAAGTTACAAATCACACGGGGTATCATCTTCTTTAAGAATATGACAGAACAGGAGACAGATATGATTATTTTAGCGGTTGACCTCGGACATAAGCGAACGGGGATTGCGGTCAGCGACCGCACCGAGCTGCTCGCGTCGTCGCTGGGCGTGATAGAAGAGCCGAACGACCACAAGCTCGTGCGAAAGATCGCCGAACAGGCGACCGAGACCCATGCCGAGAGGATCGTTGTCGGGCTGCCCAAGAACATGGACGGCACCGAGGGTGAAGCGGCACAGCGTGCCCGCGCGCTCGCCGACGAGATCGGGCGGGTGACGGGGCTGTCGGTCGTCATGCAGGACGAGAGGGGCACCACCCTGACCGCTCACGAGGTTCTCTCCGACGGCGGCGTCTATGGCAGAAAGCGAAAGCAGCGCGTCGACGCCGTAGCGGCGAGCATTATCCTACAGAACTATCTGGACAGCAGGAGGTCATGATATGGAAGAACTGTTAAGGGAGATCAACGCCCTCGCTAAGAAGAAGCGCGAACAGGGGCTGACCGACTCAGAGCAGCGCCGGCAGAAGGAGCTGTATGCCATATATCTGAAGGGGTTCCGGCAGCAGATGCGTCAGCGGCTCGACAACGTCGATGTGACCTATCCCGACGGCACCGTCCGGTCTCTCAAAGACGCGATGAAGAAGGATAAGCAGTGACGATAGAATAGGATACAGCGAAGAGCTGCGGGTAGGCATCCGATACATGGTCGAGCATAACGAGGACCACCGCTCTTCACGCTGAATATTCGTTCTATACGAAATCAAGGGGCTATCATGCGATAGCCCCTTTTGTTATATTCTGACCATGGATAGTTCGTCGTCTGATTTGCGGCAGAGCGCCTCTCCCATCGAGAGGAAGAGGATCATCACCGGTGTGGTGATGGGTTGATAGATGTTCACGGTCGCCTGGGCGGCATAACCGATAACCGCGCAGAGGAACACAAGCGTCAGCGCGCATCGGCTGCCGTTCTTTGCCATCCGTACACACGCCGTCACCAGCAGCGAGAGATAGGCGATCAGCCCGATGATCCCCTGGGTGATCAGGTAGTTGAGATACTCGCTGTGGATACAGTCGGTGGACGAGTCGCCGAACTTCTCGAGCAGCTCGCCAAAGTGCGGCGCGAACACATGGTAGAAGGTGTCGGGACCCGAGCCGAACAGCTTGTGCAGAAGATCGAACCCGGCATAGTCCTCCATGCCCTTCATCCACATATAGCCGCGATGGGTGCCCCACCGCTCATCAAAGCGCAGCATCCGCGACAGCGACCCCAGCTCGGTTCCGGTATCGAATACCGAGAAGTAGACAAACGCGCCGAGCAGCAGCAGAAAGAGCGCCGCGATAACCGACAGCAGCACGATGCGCACCGGACGGCTCCGGTACCGTTCGGACAGCCGCCCCCGCAGCAGCAGGAGCACGATGAACAGCATAGCACTCAGCACGATCGGCAGATATGATAGGGGAGAGTAGACGAGCGCCTGCGGGATCGCCTCCATCGTCTTGTGCTTATCGTCCATTAGGATCGAGAACAGCCGCAGCAGCTTTGCGGATGAGAAGAGGATTGTCAGCCCCAGCGCATAGGAGCACAGCGTATCATAGCTGCGTGCGGCGACCACCGCCACCGCGCACAGCACGGCGACCAGCCCGAGGAACCCCGAGCTCGAGTCGGCGCACAACAGCCCCGTATAGGCGAGCGCGATCCCGATGCCCGACAGCACCTTGAGATACCGCTTTCTCAAGAGCACGAACAGCGCGAGCGTCAGCGGCAGGAACAGGCACATGAACGACGAGATGGTGTTCTTGTTGCCGATGGTCGAGCCGAAATCCTCGATCACGCGCTCCGAGTATCCCTCGAATATCCCTAACGGGTCGATATAGAAGAAGTTCAGCACCGCCAGCAGCGCGACGATCGACGATCCGACAAGGTAACCGACGATGACATAGCTCTTGTAGTACCAGAACCGCGTCACGATTAGATAGACTACCATGTATGTAAGCAGCAGGATCAGCCCGTTGTTCCGGCCGGCATTACCGGTCAGAGAATCGAGCCGATAGTCCGATATCAGGGTCGAGATCGCCGCTGCCAGAAAGAAGCTGCAAAACGCGATATCCGGCGCTGTAAAGGGGCGCAGGATGGGGCGCACCGTACCGAGCCGCCGCTGATCAAAGAACGTGATCGCCGACGTCGCCGTGACCGACAGCAGCAGGACCCCCGACAACACGAGGAAGAACCATAGCTTGTCGCGGCGCGCATGGGCGTACTGCTGTGTCAGAAAGAGCGGGAACACCGTGAACATCAGCAGAAGATAGTAGTTCGTCAGCGAGTTCCTGATACTATATTGACTTTTCTTCGATTTGTCAGCCATCGTTATCGCCTCTTGAGAGCATTTCGATGATATTGTATCGTATTTCTGCGTTCCTGTCAACGAAAAGAGAATCGGAACCGGTGAATGGTGAAAGCTTAGTGAAGTGTGAAGAGTGAAGAATGAAGAGTTATGGGAAGAAAGTTGTATAGTAAAACTGGACACATCGAAGAGTGAATAATATAATAAACTCAGAGAGGTGTAAGTAATGAAAAGAACTTTCAGCAAAGAATTCAAA
>CAJODM010000027.1 GCA_905233755.1 uncultured Ruminococcus sp. | reverse complement strand
CGAGCTGAAGGCGGGCGACGAGTTCAAGGCGATCCTGTACAAGGATGGCGCAGTGGACGATTACTGGTACGGCTCGGGCGAAGGCAACGCAAACTTCCTTGTCACCGAGGACGGCACCTACACCATCTACTTCCAGCCCTACTGGAACAATAACTGGAACGGTCACTTCTGGGCCGAGAAGGAAACGGTAGAAGAGTCCACCGAGGCCGACACTCAGGCGGATACACAGGTCGAGGATATCACCTATACCTACACCTACACCTTGACTGCGGCTGCGTTCAACGCGATCCAGTTTAGCGTAGACTATGATGATAGCTTCTATACCTTCGAGAGCGCTGATATCGCACTGCTGGAGGACATTGCTGATTCTGTTAACGAGACGGTGCAGTTCCACGATCCCACCAGCACCGACGAGGCGGCCGACGATTATGACGGCATGATCTATGTCAACGCGTCTGTCGCGGATGAGGATATCTTCAACGCATTTACCGACGGCGGTGTTCTGATCACAGTCGTGCTCAAGGGTGCGGATTCTGACAGCGCTCCTGTCCCGTCCCTCACCATGAACCGTCTTACCAACGTGGCGATCGCATCGGTCACCGGCTCTACCTCGAACATCGGCTATAGCTACACCTGGACGTTTGGTGATGACGTTGTCGGTTCCGGTTCCGCTGCCGACGGTTGGGTGTATAGCGAGGCACAGGATGCTACTGAGGCAGTGGATGATTCTATCACCCTGTCGCTACAGCCCAACAGCAATTGGTTGTCTGACGGAGCCAGATTTGCCGCATACTTCTTCAACAATGACGGCACGACTACCGAGTGGGTCAGCATGACCGCGTCCGGTGACGTGTACACTGTTACGGTTCCCGATAGCTTCACGGCTGCTGATAAGGTGATCTTCTGCCGTATGAACGGTAGCTCCACTGAGAATAACTGGAACAATAAGTGGAACCAGACCGGTAACCTGAGCATTGCCGACGGCATCGGAAAGACCTGTGTCATATCCGATTGGAACGCGGGTTCGTGGCAGTAATCGGGTGAATTCCCGCTTATACACACTAAATCAACTCCAAAAAACGGGGGGCAGGCATCTCGCCTGCCCCTTTGGTTATCATTGATATGCAAACGTAAACGGGATGATGGTTGCTATCAGCGATAGGATCTGAGCGCGTGCGCCGGCAGGTGCAGGCAAGCCGATGCCCGAAAATGTGCGACATAGCTATGCGGCATACACGCTGACAGTGTCAAAGACCCGGCAAAGGAATAGGGAAACACTATATACACCACCGCACCACACGCTTGCACGCCTTGCTTGAATCTTATTCCGACAATCTTCCAAAAAATCGGCTATTATACTATATTTTGTGCTAAGGAGCAGAATTGTTAACAATCTGTTCCTTTATTTTTTGACAGGATATGCTATAATAGGATAAATTATAATGATAAGTCTGTGCAAAAGGGGTGTATAGGATGCTGTTATATGATATCTCGCGCGAGGTGCTGACCTCGCCGGTCTATGAGGATGATCCCAAGCCGAGTGTCAGCTTTCTGCGGAGCATCGGCGAGGGCGACCGGTACAACCTCTCGACACTCTCGCTGTGTACCCATACCGGCACACATGTCGACGCCCCGCTGCACTTTGATGAGGACGGCGCCGATATCGGCTCGATGAAGATCACCCAATTTTACGGCAAGTGTACCGTCGTCACCATCGAGGGGATCCTCACGGGTGAGGATATGGAGCGGCTGCTGCCGCACTGCTCGCGTCGGCTGATCCTCCACTCATCGGGCAAGGCGTTCCTCTCGGTACACGCGGCGCGCGTCATCGCTGACAGCGGCCTTGTGCTGGTCGGAACCGATGCGATGTCCATCGCGCCCGCGTTCAACGAGTTCGAGACGCACTATGCGCTCGCGCGCGCGAATATCGCCGTGCTCGAGAACCTGTATCTCGAGGGCGTGCGGGACGGCACCTATACGCTGTGCGCCTTTCCGCTGAAGCTCGGCGGGCTGGAGGCGGCGCCGTGCCGCGCTGTGCTGCTCGAGGAGGGGAAGGGGATCTGACCTCTTTCGACGCATGAAACACCCACGGAAGGTTATGATAGATGTGATGAGGAAATTGTTATTGATACTGCTCGCGCTGCTGCTCTCGGCGTCGGTGATGACGCTCGCGGGGTGCAACAACGCGACCGCCCATGTAGAGTCAACAATGAGCATCAACCGCGACTTTGCGGGGTCGCGCGTCGTGAATATCCTCTATCCCGCCTCGGCGCCGATCGACGCCGTGAAGGATGAGCTGCTCGCCGATACTCCTGCCGAGGATATTGCCGGCGCAGAGTTCCGCTATTGCGGGGTCGAGGAGGGCGGCTATCGGTTCGAGATGACGCTCAGCTTTGACGATCGCGCCTCGTATATCGACATTGTCAGCGCATTTATCGGGCGTGAGCCGACCGTTTTCCTCTCGATGAAGGACACAGTGCTGACCGAGGGGGTACGGATGGTCGAGGATTTCGGCAGTTCGGACCTCATCGGATGGATGACACGGATCACCGAACCCGAGGGCATCGCCTATGACTACTCCCAGAACGCCGTGAACATCGGCTCCGAGGTGTTCAACACCGACGAGCGAACCGATATCGACGCGCGAAAGGGCAGCGCGATCAGCTCGATCACCATCGAGACCTCGAACAGCAAGAACGAACTCTATGACCGCACCGTCAGCATCCTTGTGCCGAACACCACCTATGATAACAACCGCTCCGAGGTGGAGCTGTACTTTGCCAAGCATACCGCCGATGATGCTGTCTACGCGGGCTGGTCGGCGAAGGGCGAGGCGCACGAGTACACCGTCATCTTCCAGGGGATAGGGCTGCAGGTGATGCGCGAGCACACCGCGATGCTCCTCGATACCGACAACGAGACCCTCTTCTACGGCGACCGCGACAACGCGTCGACCCCGCTGTCCGAAGGGCTGCAGTTTGAGGAGAGCTTCGATACGTTCAGCTATCTGGGCACTGACGGCGGCGCGGTGCCGCTGACCTATACCTATGCCCTGCCGACGCTGACGACCTATGGCGAGGGCGCGCTGCTGACCGACGGCAGCTGGCAGAGCGTCGGGGGATGGAGCGAGGGTGTCTATACCGCTGCGCTCGATACCGATGCGGTGAGCATCCGCATCCCCGACGGCATCCAGTACGCGATCACCGGCATTGACTTCTCCCTGACGTCGCTTCTCGACGGGCGGTTCAGCCGTACCGTCACATTCCTGTATGATCCCGGCGATACCGACGCGCTGAACTACGCTGCGTCCTACTTTGCCGCTCGCGGCGGTAACACGGTGACCGAGGTGCGCGATGATGCGCTTATGCTGTCTGTCACCGTTGAGGGCACCGTCGGCGAGATCAACGACAGCAACGTCGGGCTATTCGGCAGCCGCAACTTTATGAGCTATGAACAGCGCACGCCGGTCTTCGCTCTGTCGACCAAGACCGAGCTGCGCGATTATATCGACCTGAGCGCAATGCTGAACTCGTCGAACGCCACCGTCCCGATGCGCTATACCGTCAGCTCATCTGGGAGAGAGAACATCACCGAGCTGTACTCCGACAGCTCCGGCTCTGTCTACGCAAAGGGCGCGGATGATATGCTGACCGTTGCTGTCGAGAACGGCGTTGCAACGGTCGTGTACCGCGGGGATATCCCGATTCTCTCGCGGATCATCCTCTACAGCGCCGTCGGCGGGGTGCTGCTGATCGCAGCAGTGCTGTTGTCGATCTACTTCTTCCGCTTGGGGCAGAGGAAGAACCGCGAGGAGCTGCGCCTGCTCGCGTCGGGGCTCCCCGACGAGCCCGTCTCCGCATCCTTGACAGAGGGGGGAGAGGAGATAGCGACGAGCTCGCCGCCCTCGCTCGAACAGACCACCACCTTCAGCATCCTCGAGCTCGGCGCTTTGGCGCGCAACAAGAAGTACGTCGACGAGATCAACAAGGATATCGAAGAACGCCTCGAGCTTGATCGCCTCGAAGAGCGCAAGAAAGCCCTCCAGCAACAGCAGCTCGAAGAGATGGAGAAGAAGGTCTACGGTACGCCCGATGATACGGCGGGCGCTGTGAGCGCTGATGCGCCGGACGACAGCGCAAGCGGAGCCGAGCGATGATTAGGGCCGTTATCTTCGACCTTGACGGCACCATCGCCGATACGCTGCGCGATCTCAGCGAGGCGGTGAACCACGCGCTTCTGTGCGAGGGGCTGTCGCCGTATCCCGTCGATGATTACCGCCGGTTCGTCGGCAACGGGGTGGATAACCTCGTGAAAACGGTGCTGGCTGAGCATGATACCGGCGAGCGTTTCAAGCGGGTGAAAGCATGCTTTCAGCGCTACTATGCCGCTCACAGCCGCGACTACACCACCGCCTATGACGGTGTGCCCGCGCTGCTGTCGGCGCTGTCCGACCGCGGGATACTGACCGCAGTGATCTCCAACAAGCCCGATGTCTTTGTTCCCGGGATCCTGCACAAGCTGTTCCCCGAGCACCGGTTCGCGCTCTGCTGGGGTCAGCAGGATCGCTACCCGCGAAAGCCCGCGCCCGATGCGCTGCTCGGCGCGATCGACGCCCTCTCGTGTACGCCTGATGAGACGCTCTATGTCGGCGACAGCGACGTGGATGTGCGATTCGCCCATGCGGCGGGGGTTCGGGTATGCGGGGTCGAATGGGGATTTCGCGGGCGAGAGGAGCTCATCGCCGCCAAAGCGGACGCGATCATCCGCCGCCCGCACGAGCTGCTGGAGCTGATAGGAGAGTATGATGAACAAGCGAAACTACAGCCGTGAGCTCGACGAGCTGATCAAGAACAATTACCGCGACGGCGTGCGCCCATCGCTGATGCTGCATGTATGCTGTGCGGTATGCGCGAGCTATGTGCTCGAGTATCTGTATCCCCACTTTGCCATCACCGTCGCGTACTATAACCCCAACATCACCGACCGCAGCGAGTATGACTATCGCTTAAGCGAGCTGAACCGCTATATCGACGAGACCGGCATGACCGATATCCGCTTTGTCGAGGTCGACTATGATCCCGAGCGGTTCGACAAGCTGTCAGAGGGGCTCGAAGACGTCCCCGAGGGCGGCGCGCGGTGCGCGCGGTGCTTTGAGCTGCGGCTGTGCTATACCGCTGAGCTGTGCAAGCGGTACGGATGCGATTATTTCGCGACGACGCTGACCATCAGCCCGCTCAAGAACGCCGAGGTGATCAACGCTGTCGGCGAGAAGGCGGGACGCGACATCAAGGCGCGGTACCTTGCGACCGACTTCAAGAAGAAGGACGGCTACAAGCGCTCCATCGAACTCTCGCGCCGGTATGACCTCTACCGCCAGAACTACTGCGGATGCCGGTTCTCCTATCGTGAGATGCTGAATAGAAATAGGTAGAGCGCCCGTTCCTCGACATCGTTCACTTCACCGCTCTGCTATACTATACCATATTATACTATACTCCCGGGGCGTCTGCCGCGGGATATCCTTACCCGGAGGACATTATGCATACGTTTCTCGTATTTCTGCTCTTTGTGCTGGGGCTGCTGTGCATCATCAAGGGCGGCGACTGGTTCGTAGATGCGGCGGCGTGGATCGCCCGCGTATCGGGGATCCCGTCGTTCATCATCGGCGCGACCATCGTCTCGCTGGCGACCACCCTGCCCGAGATCCTCGTCTCGGTGATGGCGGCGGCAAAGGGCTCGGTCGATATGGCGACCGGCAACGCGATCGGCTCGGTCACCGCGAACACCGGCATGATCCTGGCGGTATCGCTGATCTTCATGCCCGCTGTGGTCGACCGCCGCAAGTACCTGCCAAAGTCGCTCATCTTCCTGATCTCGATCGTGCTGCTGTGGGCGCTGTCGCTCTCGGGTGAGATGACGGTCGTGGGCGCGGTGGTGATGATAGCCGTGTTCGCGGTATTCATCTTTGAGAACGTGCACGAGGCAAAGCGTGAGCTGGGAACATCGGTCGAAACACGCGAGAAGCCGACGGGCAAGGATATCGGCAAAAACCTCGCGCTCTTCCTGCTCGGCGCGGCGGGCATCGTCATCGGCTCGCGCCTGCTGGTGGACAACGGCACGGTCATCGCAACCGATATCCTCCATATCGACGAGCGGATCATCTCGCTGACGATGGTCGCGATCGGCACCTCGCTGCCGGAGCTCGTGACCACCATCACCGCCATCGTCAAGAAGCAGAGCTCGCTGTCCGTCGGGAACATCGTCGGCGCCAACATCATCGACACGCTGTTGATCCTGCCGCTGTGCTCGTTCATCTCGGGCGGATCGCTGCCGATGGAGTCGAGCACGCTGTGGATCGACCTGCCGGTATGCTTCCTGGTTGCTGTCATCACGATCGTCCCGATGCTCGTGCGCGGGCGGTTCAGCCGATGGCAGGGGATCGCGGCGCTGCTGACCTATGTCGGCTACATCGCCTATATCTGCTTGATATAAAAATTACCCCTTGTGTATTCGCTGTATTTATAGTATTATATACTTATATATAGCGCATCCGCGCAAGGGGGATTCTATTATGGGTAGAAAAGACGGTACAAAAATCAAGGACGCAGGCCTCGAGTATGTCGTCGGCGCGCATGTGATGGCGCACCGCATCGACGCGATGAACTTCATCACGCTCGATATCCCTGCCGCGCCGATTCGGCACTATCTCAACCAAAAGCGCAAGGAGGGCAAGCGCTACAGCCACCAGACCGTGGTATTCGCCGCCATCATCCGCACCATCCGCGAGTATCCCAAGCTCAACGACTTTGTCGTCAACAAGCGCCTCTACTCCCGCAACGAGCTCGCCATCGGCATGGTCGTGCTCAAGGGCGGGCGGATCGATGAGGTCGGCACTGCCGATAAGATGAAGTTCGACCCCGACGCCACCATCGACGAGGTGAACGACGTGCTCCAAAGCTATATCCAGAAGAACCGCGACATGAACGACATCAACAGCACCGATAAGCTTGCGGGCATCCTCGTCAGCGTCCCGGGGCTGCTGCGGATCGGCGTCAGCTTCCTGAAGTTCCTCGATAAGCACAACCTGCTGCCCAAGTCGATCATCGACGCAAGCCCGTTCCACGCGACCATGATGTTCACCAACCTCGCCAGCATCAAGACCAACCACATCTATCACCACATCTATGACTTCGGCACCACGTCGATGACGCTGGCGATGGGTCAGATGCGCGACGTCGCCGTCATGAAGAAGGGCGAGATAACCATGGAGCGGTGTATCCCGCTGGGGCTGGTGATGGATGAGCGCGTGGCGTCGGGCAGCTACTTTGCGATGGCGTTCCGCCGGTTTTCGGAGCTGATGGCGCATCCCGAGCAGCTGGAGCTGCCGCCCACAGATGATGTGAGCGTGCACGCGCACTGATACCGGCGTTGGCGATCATCCTAAGAGTATCATGACAGACATCCTGCGGGATGTCTGTTTTTTTGCGCAAAAAATGGAGAAAGTCGGAAAACCTTGCCTCATCCGGCGGTTACAAAGGTTAAAACCTGTAACCAACGCCGTTATAATGCCAAAAAAGCAATAAAAACCCCACTATCATGCGGTTTTTGAAAAAACCACGCATTTTTTAATTCGACAAAAGAAGAATAAATCTGACGAATGACGGTAACGTGTTTCGTTAAAAGAAATTTACAAAAGCTACAAAAACCCGTTATTTTGTTACAGGAGAAATATAAAAATGTAGAAAGTGTAAACAAAAACAATCGAAAATAACACTATTGTTGTTGGTAATGTCTAAGGCATTGAAATATAATGAAATTGCTTAGAAAAGCAGAAACTATATCCTATTGGAAATCAAAACTAGGAGGAAACAAAAATGCTTAAGACAAGAAAACTCATCAGTCTGATTCTTGTCGTTGCGATGCTCGCGACAGTTCTGACTGTTGCACTCGTCGCGACAAGCGCAGCAGGCAACACCGTGTACTTCTCGAACAACAAGTTCTGGGACAAGGTCTATGCGTATGCTTGGAACGACAACGATGACAAGAACGCAGAATGGCCGGGTGAACAGATGACGTTTGTTGAGACGAACGGCTACGGCGAGGATATCTATTCCTATGAAGTGGCTGAGAATCTTACCAACGTGATCTTCACCAATGACAACGGCGATCAGACCGTTGACATCGTGAACTTCGTGACCGGCGACCAGTATTATACTGTAGGCGACGAGAAAGTCGATGGAAAGTGGAATGTCGGTCACACCAACTACTCGCCTGCAGGCGACGGTGACGATCCGGTTGTCTCCGGCAACTATGTCGCAGTGATCTACTGTGAGGATGCAGGTACCGATGACGATACCAGAAACACCACCGCGGCGTTCGCATCCGACAACACCCTGACCTATGACTTTGTCGGCGTGAGCTACGTGTTCGTTCGCAACGCTGACACCGGCGTTGAGTACTGCACCAACGGCTGGACCGATTTTGCAAACCCCGTGACCCTCGTGAACGCTGCGATTGCCGGCGACAACTTCGACAAGATGTATGTGCCGTCCGGCACCCACACCCTCTATCTCGAGGACAACGGCGACGACACCTTCACCCTGGGCTATGACAAGGAAACCCCTGTAGATCCCGATCCCACTCCTGTGTCCGACAGCAAGGTCATCTTCAACAACACCGCGTACAATGTCCACGTAGGCGACATCATCCACTATTCCTACACCGTCCAGATGGGCGACCTGGCCGACGGTCTGGTAGAGCTCTCCGGCGACATCTACTATGATGACACCAAGCTGGACATCTATCCGAGCTTCGACAAGACGAAAGATGCCGAGCGCATCCTGCCCTTCACCAACGGCAAGGGCATCGTGACTGCCTCTGCTGATGCGGCGGGCGACCTGTCCTACGCAGCTACCGGCGGCAGCACCGTCTATTCCATCAGCGACGACACTGTTATCGTATCTGCCGACTTCATCGTCAAGGCAGAGGGCGAGTCCACCATCACCAGCGTCGTAAAGGTTCTCACCGGCAGCAAGGACGGCGAGGATGTCCACATCATCAGCAACTCTGAGGCGACCGCTGACGTCATCACAGAGACCTTCACCGTCGAGTGCCCGCATCAGGAAGAGTCCTCTGAGGAAGATGCCTCGTCTGAAGAAGATGCCTCCTCTGAAGAAGAGTCCTCTGAAGAAGACGCCTCCTCTGAAGAAGACGAGTCCTCTGAAGAAGACGAGTCCTCTGAAGAAGACGAGTCCTCTGAGTTCTCCGGTACTTCTACCGTGACCATCTATGATCTCGAAGGCAATGCCACCGTTCGCGAAGTCAAGGTCGGCGACACGCTTGAGATCGCGACCCTCATGAACGTATCCGAGTCCGCTCCTCAGGGCATCATCAACATCGACTTCGAGGTCAGCTATTCGTCCGATATGCTCGCCCTCGATACCACTAAAGCTAAGAAGGAAGCTCTCCCGATCCTCGGCGAGCACGGCTCCTCTGTCTACAACACCAACGAGGCCGGCACCATCTATGCCAACGCGACCGAGACCGATTCTGCTGATGCGTACCAGTTCCAGGATGACGACAGCGTGCTGATCTATCACACCTACACCGTCACCGCTGAGGGCAACGGCGAGATCAGAACTACGATCAAGACCATGAAGAGCGCTGAGATGACCGATATCGTACGCCAGTACGAGGTCTATGCTCCCTTCGAGCTCAAAGAAGTATTCCTCAATGAGGAAGAGTCCTCTGAGCAGCAGGAATCCTCTGAGCAGGAGTCCTCTGAGGTAGCCGAAGACTATCACATCTATGTGTGTGCCGACGGCAACTACTACATCGTAGAGCCCGGTGAGACCTACACCTATGCCTATAAGCTTGGCGAGGACTTCACCATCTGTTCGCTCGATGCGACCACTACCTACGACTTTGAGGCGCTGCAGGTTGTCGATAACTCCAAGGCGGCTCTGTTCCCGAACCTCTCCGGCGTTCAGCTGAACACCAGCGTTGACGGCAGATTCAAGTTCAACTACTCTGACGCTGACGGTACCGAGTTCGCAGCTGATGATGCGATCATCACCTTCGACTTCACCGTTATCGCCGAGGAGCCCACCGATGGCAATGTAGTCTACTACATCACCACCGCTGTCAAGGATCTTGCCTCTACCGACGAGGAGATCTACATCCGCGGCGGCAACGTTGTCAAGGATGTTGAACTGTTCGGCGAACTCGTCGACGAAGAGATCACTCCCGCTCCTCCCATTCCGGATTCTTCCGAGCAGGAATCCTCTGAGCAGCAGGAATCCTCTGAGCAGCAGGAATCCTCTGAGCAGCAGGCCTCCTCTGAGCAGCAGGCCTCCTCTGAGGAGGGTACCTCCGGCACCGATGAGACCGGCGATACTTCTTCGACCGACGCGAGTGGATCGACAAGCTCCACCTCCGGCACCGCTGCAACCGGCGCTACCTCGAGCATCAACGGCGCATCCAGCACCACTACGAATGGCTCGACCGTCAAGACCGGTTCCACCGAGCTTGCCATCATCTTACTGATGACCCTCATCGCCTCTGCCGGTGTTGTGGTATTCGTCAGAAAGAGAAAGTTTGATTGATTCTTCATTTTAGATATTTCCTAACTAAAAATTACGGACCCCCTTCATGCCGAAGGGGGTTCGTAATTTATTGCGGAACGATCATACGCTCGTGTGAGCTGCTATCTGGGTGGGGTGGGGATCGAGCTGAATTTTCTACTTGTATTCTCCTATATTTTGTTGTATAATATAAAATGTACAAATATGTTGGGAGGATATCTTATGAAGAAGTTGCTTTCTCTGATTCTCGCTTTTGCTATGCTCCTGTCGGTCGCTGCTGTGTCGGCCGGTGCGGCGGGATCGGTCGCCTCGGTCGGGGCGGCGGCGTCCAGCTATGATACCGTCATCAAGATCGGCTTGAACACCTATGTCGCCGATATCGGCGATACTTTCACCTATACTTACAGCATCGTCAACAGTACCGCGCTCTCCTGTGCGCAGGTCGAGCTGCCGGTCGATTTCTCGATTCTCTCCGGTCCTACCGAGGCGCGTGCCAACGATACGATCGCCGACACCGCTCCCGCTGCGGGGGCTGAGGCGTCGATCTTCCGCTTTGATTCGGCGAACAGTAACGGGCTTGTCGGCTATGTGATGAACTTTGCATCCGCGTCGGGCGTCAGCTTCTCGGGCGGAGCGGTTGCGATGCAGCTATCCTTCACCGTGCTCAAGGCGGGCACCGTCACCCTTGATGCATCGCTCAAGGATGTCGTCGATGTGAACGATACGACGCTGGTGTCGCCGTCCGGCACGGTCATCTCCTCGTCGCTGATCACTTCTCAATCGGGCAACCTCTCCTCCTCCAACTCCTACTCGCTCAAGACCCCGCGCATCACGTCGTTTTCACCGACCGCCACCGGCATCAAGATGACCTGGGGCGCTGTCTCGGGAGCGGCGCTCTATCGCGTGTTCGTCAAGAGCGGCTCCTCGTGGAAGAAGCTCGGCGATACCGCCTCTACCACCTATACCCACTCGGGACTGACCAACGGGACGACCTATACCTATACCGTCCGCTGCTATAACGCTGCCGCTACCACCGCGACCTCGGCGTATGTGAACGAGGGATTCAGCTATCTGTTCCTGTCCGCGCCGACGATCTCGTCGCTGTCGAACACCGCAAGCGGCGTCAAGATCTCGTGGACGCACACCGCAGGCGCGTACAAGTACCGCGTGTTCGTCAAGAGCGGCTCCTCGTGGAAGAAGCTCGGCGACAGCGCGACCGGTACCTATACCCATACCGCTGCCGTGTCCGGCACCGCCTATACCTACACCCTGCGGGCGGTCGATGCCGACGGGAGCTTCCACAGCACCTATAACTCGACCGGCAAGTCGATCACCTATATCGGCCAGCCCGTCATCTCCTCGGTGACGAACACCACAACCGGCGTCAAGGTTGCGTGGGCGAAGGTCACCGGTGCTGTGAAGTACCGCGTATTTCGCAAGACGACCGGCTCATGGGCAAAGCTCGGCGATACCACCTCGACCTCTTATGTCGATACCAAGGCCGTCTCCGGCACTGCCTATACCTATACCGTCCGTTGCCTCAACTCGGCCGGCACCGCTTATACCTCGTCTTATGATACCACCGGCAAGTCCCTGACCTATGTCGCGGCTCCCACTGTCACGAAGCGCACGCTCACCACCACCGGCATCAAGCTGACGTGGGACGCGGTCGACGGCGCCGCACAGTACCGCGTGTTCGTCAAGAGCGGATCCTCGTGGAAGAAGCTCGGCGACACCGCCTCGACCGGCTACACCCACACGGGGCTGACCTCCGGCACCGCCTATACCTATACCGTGCGCTGTATGAACGCATCGGGCAGCTATGTCAGCGCCTATAACACCACCGGCTGGACGACCACCTTCCTCTCGGCTCCGGCGATCTCGGCGATCTCCAACACCACCACCGGCGTCAAGGTGACGTGGACGAAGGTCACCGGTGCTGTGAAGTACCGCGTCTTCCGCAAGACTGCGGGCGGCAGCTGGGCGAAGCTCGGCGACACCACTTCCGTCACCTATACCGATAAGAAGGCGTCCTCCGGCACCGTCTACTACTACACCGTGCGCTGTATCAACTCCGGCGGCACCTCCTACACCTCGGCATATGATACAACCGGCAAGTCGATCACCTATATCGCCGCGCCGGCGATCTCCTCGGTGAAGAACACCTCCTCAGGTCCCAAGGTCACCTGGGCGAAGGTCACGGGAGCGGAGAAGTACCGCGTCTTCCGCAAGACGGGCTCCGGCAGCTGGAAGAAGCTCGGCGACACCACCGGCGTCACCTATACCGATACCACGGCTGTCTCGGGCACCACCTACTACTACACCGTGCGCTGCATCACCTCCGATGGCTCTGCCTATACCTCGGCGTATAACACCACCGGCACCTCGATCAAATGCAGCAAGTAAGAGCATGATCTACCCTACAGGGCTGTCGCGTTTTGTGCGGCAGCCCTTTCGGTTTTGCATGAATTTACAAATTATTATTGAAATACCGTGATTCTTGTATTATAATGAGCTCAGACACCGATCACGACAAATCCGCAGGGAACCCCGACGGGCTTGCAAGGTGAATTATAGAGCGGGCAGGATCTGCCCGACAACCGAGTCCTTTAGGGTATCGGATGTCTACTAACGTGAGAAAGGAAGACTTTCATGAAACAACTGCTTGCCGTATTATGTGCTCTTGTGCTTTGCATGAGCGTTGCGGTGCTCTCCGCCTCGGCGGATGCCCAGACCGCGATCGACGCCTCGTCGGGCGATGAGATCACCTATCAGCTGACCCTGTCGAACACCGACGATCCCGTTGTCGGCTGTGATATGTCCGTCTACTATGATCCCTCTGCGCTCGAGATTGTCTCGGTCGCCGACTTTAACGACAAGACCTCCGGCTACTCCTCGGTCATCAACGCCGACAGCGACGGCTCCGGCGAGGTCATCCAGGTGTTCTCGATCCTCGACGGCGTGGACTTCTCGTCCGGCAGGAACCTCATCACCGTGACCTTCCGCGCTAAGTCCGACACGACCTCTCATGTGTCCTACTATGTCCGCGATCTCTATCCCGATGATCTCCAGCCGCTGTCCCCCTACACCTTCACCTGCACAGTGCTCAAGAACGGCCAGACCTATGTCGAGAACGCCCAGCCCGAGCTGAACACCACTACCGAGCAGACCCGCGGTCACTTTGTGAACTCGCTCTCGGGCGACAGCAACGACGCCGGTGTGAACACCAACATCAACGTGAACGCAGGCAACGCCGTCAACGGCGGCGAGGCGAACGAGAACGCGGTCGAGTCCCAGGGCTCTACCAACTACAACACTCCCGGCGAGAAGAACGCCGGCACCTCCTCGATCGTTGCGACCGACAAGGACGGCAACGTGCTGACCGACGGCGCGCTGATCGCTACCGCGGATGACGCGGCGACCTCTTCGGGCGGCCCGTCGGTTTGGGTATGGATCATCGTTGGCGTGATCGTGCTCGGCGCAGGCGGCGGTATCGCGGCATATGTCGTCAAGAAGAAGAAGTCCGTCCCCACCGATACCGTAGAATAATCTTCAAAGGCGCACTTGTTTCGGTGCGCCTTTACTGTATCCACAGGGCGTCGGTTGACCCCCCGCCCCGATATGTATAATCGTACCAGACTATCCTTAGGAGGACTGACATGAAGCGACTGATTTCCATACTGCTCGCGCTGATGCTGCTTGTGATGCTCGGCGTACCCGCGGCATCTGCCGAGACGACCGACCCCGACTATATCTACTTCCAGGTGCCCTATGAATCGGGCGTGAAGTGGGCGAACTTCTCGATGATCTTCTGCCACATCTGGCAGAACGGCGGCGACCCCATCTTCGGCTGGCAGGACAAGAACGAACGCTGTGAGGATGTCGGCGGCGGTTACTGGCGCTATGATATCAGCGGGATCGACTTTGACCCCGCGCTCAGCTACGCCGTGATCTTCTCGAACGAGAACGGGATGCAGACCTACGATCTCTATATCACCTCGGCGTGTCGGGGCGATGTGGCATATTGTGCGGGAGATACCTGTGTGAACCCCGTCGACTCGGAGAAGGACTGTGCCGTTGCCCGCTGGATGAACGCGGCCGAGATCGTTCCGCCGGTACCCGAGACCGGCTCGGACGGGAACCTGCTGAATCCCGACGGCGTCGATCCCGATACCCTCTCGGTGCTGTGGGGCGAGTCGGACGGCATCAGCTTTGATCTGCCCGAGGTATCGTCAGCGGATGCCGATGATCAGGGGGCAGAGGTCGCCGATGACGCCGACGACGGCGATGACGGCGATGCCGTGACGCTCACCTCCGACAACAGCGCCTCGAGCCCGGTTTCGGCTGTGTCGACGTGGATCATCATCGTGTGTGCGGTGCTGGCGGTCGCGATCATCGTGATCGTGGTGATCCTCGCCCGCAGGAACCGAAAGCCAAAGTCCGATGACTAGCAGATATTTGTAACAAAATACTAACATTTTTCTTACATTTTATGGGAGAAAATGTCATTTTTTTCCGCCTTTTGGTTAATTCGCCATAAAGAAATTTGAAAACTTTGTGTACTTTTGTGAATCGAAAAACGCGAAAGATATTGAATATTTAATTCCTTTGCAGTATAATAAATATACTAAGGGTTACCGTCTTGAAGTGGGGCTTTCGGCATGAGGATCCGCTCGGACACTACAGCATACCCTAGGAACAATTTCCAAATAAATATTATGGAGGAGATTATCATGTTCAAAAGACTTCTTTGCCTTGCCATCGCGCTCGTCATGGTGATGGGTATAGCTGTTGTTGCGGCATCTGCTGCCCAGGTTGAGCTTACTGACGATGCTGCCGATACGGCTGCCGAGGTCGGCGCTGCCGACGAGGGCGCGGATGTCGGCGCTGAGGCGGATGCGGATACCGGTGCTTCCGGTAACACCTTCTCGTTTGATGCTACTACTTCCGGCTGGAACAACTATGAGTACATCGCGTTCCATATCTGGGGCGATGACGAGACCTTTGCCGACTGGGGTTCGCGCAAGCAGCGCGGTACCGATACCGACGGCGACAACATCTGGACCTATGATCTGGATGCGAACGGCGTCTCGCTGAACTCCAGCAAGCAGTATTACGTTATCTTCTATTCGTCCACCGGCGTCCAGACCTACAACCTGATCTGCGGCACCGCGTGCTACGGCGACACCGGTTACTGCACCGGCAACTCGATCGAGAACCCGGTCGACTCTGAGAAGACCGCTGCCGAGGCGAAGTGGCGCAACCAGGATGCCTCTGTCTATGGCCCTGAGCTTGCGATTACCTCGATCGGTAATGTTGTCGGCTCCGCTTGCCCCGCGAGCAAGAGCCGCTACTCCATGTTCGTGACCTTCCTGAAGGACACCCTCACGAACGCCCGCTCCTTCTCCGGCAAGGATGACCAGGCGCTCATCGACGATACCGCATCGGCGCTCGGTCTGTATAAGGGCGACGTCACCGCCGCTATCGCTGAGGCGGGTGTAGATGTCGACTGGGATGAATCGAAGTCCTCTCTGACAGACGGCACTAACCCCGATGCGAACACCACACCCGGTGGCGGCACCAGCTCCAGCTCCTCTACCACCAGCAGCTCCGGTTCCTCCGGCGGTTCCTCCGGCGGTTCTTCGGGCGGTAGCTCGTCCTCTTCGGGTTCGGCTTCTTCCTCGACCACCGGTCAGGAGACCACCGTGCTGTACATCATGCTCGGCGTTATGGTCGTTGCAGCCGGCGTGATCTTCTTCCTGCGCAGGAGAGAGCGCGCTTGATCTTATTCACATAACCCATTTGGGCTCCGTCTGATGACGGAGCCCTTTTCTTTTTTTCGGTGTCGTTTGTGCGATACCGTTATTTGAAGATATTTCACTGTTGTAACGGTTCGGTTTCGGAGTTTGCACAATTTGTCAAATAAACTACCAATTTGTAGTAAAATTTTCAATATATTAAAAAATCTTGGTCATAACACCTATATGTTTTGTTTTTCTTAACGAAATGTTTACATTTCTGTTGACTTTCTTACACCCCCTGTTTTATAATAAATAGCGTGAGAGTAGGAGATTGTGGCTATTCTCGGTTTTCGGTTCGTATAGCTTCGCTAAACTATGTCACCCGTTGTTTTGCTATTGGACGGGGGATTTTTAGCGTTAGGAAATATGAAAAATGCTGTTTTATTACAGGAAGGGAAGCTGATGCAAATGAGAACTGTACGCACATCCGTGAGCCGTTTCGGCACAAAGTCGCTGTCTCTCGTCCTGGTTATCATGCTCATGATGAGCGTGATGGTCACTGGGCTTGGGATCGCGTTCGCTGCCGACGGCACGACCAAGGTCTATGCCAAGGCCGACTCGCTTGAAGCGGGCAGCAGCTACATCGTTGCCGTCGAGAGCAACGGTGTCACCTATGCTGTCACCAGACCCGCGTCCGGCTATGCGGTAGACGCTACCGCCGTTGCCGTAAACAACGGGAAGATCACGACCGATGACGAGGATGTTGTCTGGACATATTCTAGTAGCAACTATCTGATGAGCAGCAGCCGCTACCTCTATATGGGGAGCGTCAACACCTCGACCGGCTCGGGCTCGAGCTCCGGTACGGTCGGCGCCTATGCCACCTCCGCCAGCAGGACCGTGACCTATACGGACGGCGTGCTCGCTTATCTTGCCAGCAGCAGCTCGCGCAGCTCCTACTATCTGACCTATTCTGCTGCGTCGGGCACGTTCAGCGCGTCTACCGATGCGGATGACGCCGCCACGGTCGTGCTCTATGTCGAGACCGACGAGACCCCTGCCGCTGACGAGACGACCGCGGATGATGATGACGACTATCACTTATCGAACGCGACCGTGACGCTCGACGGCTCCGGCGCCAAGACGGCGACCATTGACCTTGTCAGCCCGACCGGCGGCAGCTACTATGCCGTTCAGGGCAAATGGTCGACCGCCGATATCGAGAAGAGCGGCGATATCACCCTCTCGGCGATGACCCCCGGCGGCGATATCACCCCTAACGAGAACTATGTTTCTACCGGCGATTTCTTCTGGACGGATGCGAACCTGACCCCCTACAGCGTGGAGAAGGGCGGCGCCATCTGGAGCGCGACCTATACGGTAGCTGAGGACACGCCTGCCGGTACCTATACCGTCTCGCTCGACCTGATCGCCATTGCGGGCGGTGCGGGCGACGCCGCATATAACAATCGCGCCGAGAACCTCGATACCATGTACGGCACCATCACGGTTGCCGATTCTGCTCAGACTGAGCCCGATACGACTGCCGAACCCACCGAGCCGGAGACGGTTTCTCCGACGACGGCTCCTGCCACCGGCACCGTCTATACAGAGACCACCTCTATGACCGCCGGACAGAGCTATATCATCGCTGTCGGCTCCGGCAGTTCTGTCAACGCCGTGACCGTTCCCGCTTCCGGCTATGCGGTTGATTCATCCGCGTTCACCGTATCGAACAGTACGATCACGACCGACCGCACCGACGTTGTCTGGACCTATAACAGCTCCGGATATCTGACGAACGGCTCGCTCTGGCAAGGTGAACTCGTCCGGCTCGGGCTCGAGCTCCGGCACCGTTGGTGCCTATGCCACCACGGCGAGCAGAGCGGTATCCTACAGCAGCTCGGCGCTGACGCTGAGCGCTTCGGGCAACAGCAGCACCACCTACTATCTGACCTATGCTGACGGCGCGTTCAGCGCGGCGTCATCCAGCTCGTCGGCGTCATCTGTCCGCATCTTCGTGCAGACCGACGAGAGCGGCACCGTCGAGACCACAATGACCGAGGCGACCGAGGAGGAGACAGTTTCTCCGACGACCGAGCCCGGCACCGGCACTGTCTATACCGAGGCGACCTCTATGACCGCCGGCGAGAGCTATATCATCGCTGTCGGCTCCGGCAGTTCTGTCAACGCCGTGACCGTGCCCGCTTCCGGCTATGCGGTTGATGCAACCGCGTTCACCGTATCGAACAGCACGATCACCACCGACGTCGTCTGGACCTATAACAGCTCGGGATATCTGACGAACGGGTCGCTCTATCTCTATCTCGGCAAGGTGAACTCGTCCGGCTCGACGTCGAGCTCCGGCACGACTGGGGCCTATGCCATCTCATCGAGCAGAGCGGTATCCTACAGCAGCTCGGCACAGACGCTGAGCGCCTCGGGCAACAGCAGCACCACCTACTATCTGACCTACGCTGACGGCGCGTTCAGCGCGGCGTCATCCAGCTCGTCGGCGTCATCTGTCCGCATCTTCGTGCAGACCGGCGAGAGCGGCACCGTCGAGACCACGGTGACCGAGCCGACCGAATCAGAGACAGTTGCTCCGATCACCGGTTCCGGCGACACCTTCTTCATCGCGACCGACCGTCACGAGAGCACCGCCTCAGCAGTCTGCTGACGAGTGCGAAGAGCTATGCGGACGAGCAGGGCTGGGTCATCACCTCTACCATGCACGGCGGCGACCTCGTGAACAACACGAACTCCGGCTCGCTTTCGAGCATCAACAGCGAGTTCAAGAGCGTTCTGACGAACCTCACCGACGCCGATATCTTCTATACCTATGGTTCCCATGACCAGAACGTCACCGTCGGCAGCACCAACGGCTATCTGGTCGGCGCCGTCGACAGGGGCAGCTACTACTTCTATGGCATCAGCTACAACGGCATGACCAGCGCGGCCACCGCGAGCACTGAGATCGCTGCTTTCAACACCTTCGTCGCCTCTGCCGACAGCACAAAGCCGATCATCATCATGAGCCATGTGCCGATGCACGCCCGCCGCAACGACAACAACGGCGCGTCCCAGTGGCTCTCTGCCATCAACGCGGCAGCGGACAAGTTCGATATCGTCTTCTTCTGGGGGCATAACCATACCGGCGAGTCCTCTGCCGATACCGCCTGCTACTATGTGCCGGTCGGCGGCAGCATCACCGCCCAAGGGGATAGCTCCGCGACCACACTTGGGTTCACCTATGCGAACGCCGGCTATATCCGCAGCGGCTACGCATCGGTCGTCCATGTATCACCGGCTCAGATCATCATCCAGCGTGTCAGCACGAGCGGCACCTCGGATAATCATGTCATCACCCGTGGCCAGCAGGGCACCGAACCGCCT
>CAJODM010000026.1:18299-39959 GCA_905233755.1 uncultured Ruminococcus sp. | reverse complement strand
GCGCTCTCCTTAAAATCGTGCCGCCGGCACGATTTTACCTTCGGTTCTTCGCGCAGCTCGAACCTCGGCACAGTCGCCTTCAAATCTCTTCGAGCGGACGGCAAATGATAGTTAGACGGCGGCACCTAATAGATGCCGCCGTCTTATGGTCCGCCCGAAGAGATTTGAACTCCCGTTCTCCGGAATCGGAATCCGTTGCGTTATCCAGCTGCGCCACGGGCGGGTGATACCGTTATTATACACCGTCGCGCGCCGGATATCAAGCCCGAATTTTCAGAATATCGCCCACAGAAGAAAATTTATCCCGTGGACCGCCACGATCATCAGGTAGAACGTCAGCGCAAAGCTGATGAACCGGTCGGTCGTCCTGAGCGCTTTTGTATCGAGCAGCTCCAGCGCATATACCGCCGAGACCACGATCAGCAGCGGCAGCGCGCATTTTATCAGAAAGCCCGCATAGATATCCCCGATGAACAGCTGCGAGATCGGGTTCGCCTCATAGAACCGCCCCGACAGCAGCAGGATCAGCGTGCAGACCCAGTCCACCACGTTCAGCGCATAGATCAGATACAGCTTTCGCTCCTGGTTCATTCGCGTTGTCAGTAGCATCTCATCCCCTCCGTCTCTAGCATGGCTGTATCCGCCGGATTTATGAGATTTTTCCCTGCTAAATCGAAAAAACAGTTGACAAAAAACCCGTCATATGCTATGATATTTTAGCTGGAAAAATGCTGGTGTAGCTCAGTTGGTAGAGCAGCTGATTTGTAATCAGCAGGTCGGGGGTTCGAGTCCGTCCACCAGCTCCAATCAGATAGGGGAGAGTTCCCGAGTGGCCAAAGGGGGCAGACTGTAAATCTGTTGTCGACGACTTCGGTGGTTCGAATCCACCCTCTCCCACCAGTCTGAGTGTTCATAACGGAATTAAGTTATGGGCACTCTTTCTCTTTTTTATATTTGTCTATAATTCGGTATCTATAATAATTTGCTTGCCGCTCAGAAACCGCGTTGCTCTGTTCAAGTTTTAGAACCCACTGGAAATAATGTGTTAATTCATGAACCAAAGAAGATAGTATTTGTTCGTAAATCTCATCGTATGTATATTCGGAGAGTGAACCATATTCGATTTTTGAGGGTATCTTAATCCTCGGAGGTCGATTTTCAAACCAGCGAAAGCTACCGTATGCCCATACTCCACTTAATAACTTAACCTTTTCCTGATTCAAAATGTAAATATTGATATGTATAGGAAAACAGTATTTTTTTCTAAGCCATTTAGCAAAATCAATATACAGGCTTCTAAGCTGCTTATCTATTCCTTTTTCATAGTGAAATGATATACCGTTACTATTTGAGGATTCATTGTTTTGAAACTCAAATTGTTTCCATAGGTTCAAAGCGCAAGTCACTTCCTTTGTGATTAGGATTATATCATATAAATATTACAGAGTAAATGGGAATTTGCCGTACAAAATCCCAGCTTGCTATAATATAAGACAATATGATTGTATTTTTCAGTGCGTTGTGATACAATACTCTTAACGGAGGTGTTTTGTATGATGTACCCATATCTTACCCTTGATGATGAAACCGAAATTGTTCACTCGGAAATGCTCAGCGACAATACAGTTAAGGTATATATTGAAAAGCCTGATGAAAAAGATGGCTTTCATTACGCAAGCTGTTTTCTGCCTAAATATGAGTGGCAGGACATATTCGGATTTGCCGAGAATGAAATCAAAAGATATCAATCAATCATTGAGAATAATGCCCATTTAATCATTGAGCTTTCACAAAACGGAGGATTTGATAATGCCTCAGGTTTTTAAGATAGGATCTTATTGGGTGTATTTTTGGGCAAATGAGAACAAACCGCTTGAACCTGTGCACGTTCATGTTTCACAAGGTAAGCCTACCGAAAACGCAACTAAGTTTTGGATTACAAAATCCGGAAAATGCTTACTTGCCAATAATAATTCGGATTATAACAGCAAAACGCTCAATTATTTGACCAAAGCCATTGAAGCTAATAACACCATTATTATTAAAAAATGGTTGTCTTTCTTCGGAGAGTTAAGCTTCTTCTGTTAAGCGCAAATCCGTTATGAACACTTGTACCAGAAAAAGCGTCTTTTGTCTACCGACAAAAGGCGCTTTCTGAATGAAGTCGCCCTGTCGGGCAAATGATGCGTTCATCGCGCAGGAAAGAACGGATATCCTGTCCTGTTGCGGTATGGCAGAACCGTTCCCTCTCGCGTTACGGATGTAAGGATGATATCATATTTAGCTGCTCCCGCGTGCCGCTGTCAGGCGCCTTCGGGAGCGTTCTGTTATCATAGGTCGATACGGTCGAACCGGCGTTCGGATATACGGCAGGCAAGGGCGGTGACGACGGCATAGGAGACATATCAGCAGAATGGCAAAAAAAGACGAACTGTGACTTATATCCCGTTGTTTTATAATCCGTTTACTCTTATAATCATTCTAACAACAATGAGGTGGATAGAAATGATTACACAGGAACTTGGGATTCGAATCAAAGAGCTCCGGCAGAGAACCGGACTAAGCCAAGAAAAATTTGCGTTGAAGATCGAGATGGACAGAACTTACTTTGCCTCTGTTGAGGCAGGAAGGAGAAACATCTCCATCTGTAACATCAAGAAGATTGCAGATGGGCTGGGCGTCACACTCAGCGAACTGTTTGTGGGATTATAAGAAGAATTTTTCAGACAGAGAAGAGGGGGTCGCTATGACAAACGAAACCATGCAGCATATCCTTGATCTATACCCGTGGATCATGCAGGAGAAACAAAAGCTGATCATCAGTCCGGACAGCGATGGGTTTTTGTCGGCGCTTCTCCTGATGAATTATTTTCACGCAGAAGTGGTTGGCTACTATGACGGCAAGGTCATGCTGTGTGACAGCAACGTCGATCCGCGTGACTGTACGTTTGTTGACGTGGACATCTTTTGCAGGGATATCAAGAGTGTCGGTCATCACATGGTATGTTATAATGTAAATCAAAAACCCGATAACTGGTATCACTATGAGAATTGTATCCAGCCGAATAATCTCAGAGAATTTGACTGTCTGCATCATTATCAACAGAAGTATCCGTTTGCGACGATTCACTTTCTGATCTCTCTGCTTGAAGGTGTCACACAGATCGAGATCGCACCCACAGCAGTAGTCCCGCTGCTGTTCAGTGACGGAGTATACAACAATCTGTTCGGCTATCCCGAGAATTGTCTCGAATGGTTCCGTTGGCTGAAGGCGGACGATACGGATGCGCTGCTGCATGATGTGTTTTATAAAGAAATTCCTTTCTCCACCGTCATGGAGCAGATGAATCGTTTCTTTAGAGCCAGAGATCAATTTAACGCCACTCGCTACTATGATTGTAACGGAATGCGAACTATAGAGAAAACCAGATCTAGATCTGGTCATCATATGATTATTTCTCGTTCTGACGGTATGCCGGTCAATATCATAAAGAACGACCGCGACACCTATGATATCTTTGACGACGAAAGACAAAGAACGGTGGGATTTATCGGGTTGATAGCCGGACTGATGGGATGGCAGGCGTTATCAGATAAATGGATCTTCTCAGACTTGACGCTCTACAGGTTCAAGAAGGAGAGAATGAGCATGAATACCGCTATGCGTCTGAATCAAACAAACTACAGGTCAATGGTAGAGGGCAACTGCTTTTCAATGGCGATTACGGCGAAAACCACGATCGAATACACAAGAGATACAGAGGGCTATTTCAGAAGATAACGACATATAAAGACAGCGGTTATGACAAGCGTCATAACCGCTGGTTTTTACTCGTTTCTTATAAAGTAAAAAGATTTATATGCCCACCGATTTTGCTGAAGCAATAATCGGTGATGGCTATACGAAATGCGCGCAAAGCGCGCTTTCTTGTTTTACAAGAGCGACAGTTGTCGGTAGTTGGCATCCACATCAAGTCGTTCATATGCCAGATCGACATATTCCTGAGAGATATCAAAACCGATAAAATGCCGTCCGAGTTTCACCGCTGATACTGCGGTTGATCCGCTTCCCATAAAGGGATCGAGGACAATACCGTTTTCGGGGCAGAAACAGGTGATGATATCAGCGGGGATTTGATCGGGAAATACGGCGGGATGTCTGCGCTTGAGAGGGTTTTTGTCGCCCGCCATCATATAATCCCATACCGTGCCGCGGCACTTCATGGTGTTGATCTCCCTGCGAACAGTTTGACCCGTTTCTCCGTTCGTTTTTCGGTTGCCGCTACCCCTCATGATTTTGCCGCCGTGTTTAGACGGCACCTTCAGCGGTTCTTTGTCAAAATAGGCGGGTCTGTCGCCTTTCAAGAACAAAGGGATATATTCGTGATCGACGCGAAAACGCAATTTCCACCACGCGCCCTCTGTTCCGTTTTTGTGATAAATGATGTTCTCAAACAGCTTAAAGCCAAAGCTGTCACACCAGTCGATAATGGTGCGAAAGGATGTAAGGGATTTTCCGAAATTCTTTGTTTGGTCTTGGATCACCATGGCGCAGATGCCGCCGGGTTTCAGTACGCGAAAAATCTGTTCACCCGTGAGGTGCAGATCGAATGTAAAACCGTTGTACGTCCTAAGCGCATCATAGGGCGGTGATGTGACCACAACGTCGATGCTGTTGTCCTTGAGCTCTTTCATGAGCTCAACGCAGTCACCGCAGTATATCTCGTCGATTTTTTTCTCTGTCAAAAAAACATCATTCATGTTATGTTCTCTCCGTATGCTCCATGATGCAGTTGAACGGGGCTCCAAGGCGAATGGCAGGAAAAGCCCAGCCGCATCACCTTCCAGAGTAAGATTATATCACTAAAGCACGGGAATAGCAATACCTGCACCGTATGCATTAAGATAGTGCCGCGCCGCTTTTGGGGCGCGTCAGGGGCCCGACCTTCGGCTCGGGCGAATAGTTATTTTTGTTAATTGATAGTGATGCCGAAAGTGAAATAGTTATTTCAGTTCAACGATGGTGACGCCGCTTTCGCCCTCGCCGAAGGTACCCAGGCGGAAGGACTTCACCGCCTTATGATGGCGCAGAAATCCGGTGATCGCGGAGCGCAGCACGCCGGTGCCCTTGCCGTGGATGACGGTCAGCAGATGGATGTTCGACATCACACAGCTGTCGATCGCCTGATCCACGCTCATCACCGCCTCGTCAGCGGTCTGGCCGCGCACGTCGATCTCGGTCTTGGCGTCGGCTCGGACAGACTTGGTGACGGTGCGCTCGCGACGGCGTTCGACGGTGACCTTCGGCTGTTCAACCAGCCGGACGTTATGGAGCTTGACGCGCATCTTCATGATCCCCGCCTGCACCAGCACCTGACCGCGGTCGGGCGGCTCGAGGACGGTCGCCTTCTTGTCGATATCGACGAGCCGAACCGTGTCGCCCGCGACGAGCGCGCGCGGCAGGGTATAGCTGTCGTCGTCGCTCGTTGTCACCGGATCGGCGGTCTCCTCCAGCGAGCGGATATAGCGGCGGAACTTTGCCTTGTCCTCCGATTCGAGCTTCTGTGCCTTTTTGGTGCGCTCGAGCTCGTCGAGCACGGTATAGACCTCGGTGCGGGTCTTGGCGGTCAGCTCCTGTGCCCGGCGCGTGGCATCGGCGATCTTTCGCTCGGCGTCGCGCTCGGCGCGCTCAAGCTGTTGTGCGGCGGTGAGCTTCTGCTGCTCTGCCTCGGCGGTCAGCGCGCGGGCGCGGGCGATCTCGTCGGCAAGCTCCTGCCGCCTTATCTGTAAGCTCTCGACAACATCCTCGAACTGACGCGCTTCGCCTGAGGTCAGCGTGCGGGCGCGCTCGATCAGCCGGTCGTCCATCCCCAGCCGCGACGAGATCGCAAAGGCGTTGGACTTGCCGGGCACGCCGATCAGCAGCCGATAGGTGGGGCTGAGGGTCTCGACATCGAACTCACAGCAGCCGTTCTCGACCCCGTCGGTGCGCAGCGCGAACTCTTTGAGCTCGGCATAGTGGGTGGTGGCGGCGATCGTTGCCCCGCACTCGCGCAGCCGCTCGAGTATCGCGGTGGCGAGCGCCGCGCCCTCGACCGGATCGGTGCCCGCGCCGAGCTCGTCCATCAGCACCAGCGAGGAGCGGTTGCAGAGCTTGAGGATGCCGACGATGTTCGTCATATGTGCCGAGAAGGTGGACAGCGACTGCTCGATGCTCTGCTCGTCGCCGATATCCACCAGCACCCGCCGGAACACCGCAAGCTCGCTGCCGTCGTCGGCGGGGATCATCAGCCCGCACATCGCCATCAACGTCAGCAGCCCGATGGTCTTCAGGGTGACGGTCTTGCCGCCGGTGTTGGGGCCGGTGATGACAAGGGTGTCGAACGTCTCGCCGAGCGTGACGTCAATGGGGACGACCGCGTCGGTGGGGATCAGCGGGTGGCGCGCGCGATGCAGCACGATCCGCCCGGCGGTGTTCAGCTTGGGGCATGACGCCTTCATCCGATATCCGAGATGTGCCTTTGCAAAGATCAGGTTCAGCTCGCACAGGGTATGGTAGCTGTTGACGATCTCGTCGCCGCAGCCGGCGCAGAGCGATGAAAGCTCAAACAGGATGCGCTCGATCTCGGCCTGCTCCTTTCCCTCGAGCACACGGATCTCGTTGTTCGCGTTGACGACGCCCATCGGCTCGATGAACACCGTTGAGCCCGAGGACGAGGTATCGTGCACCAGTCCGGCGATCGCGCCGCGGCACTCCTGCTTGACCGGCACGACATAGCGACCGTCGCGCTGGGTAATGATCGCCTCCTGCAGATACTTCTGGTATGTAGTCGAGCGGATGATCTTGTCGAGCACCTCGCGCGCCTTGGAGGCGGCGACGCGGATGCTGCGCCGGATATCGGCGAGCTCGCGCGAGGCGTTGTCCGATACCTCATCCTCGCTCAATATACACGCGGTGATGCGCTCAGAGAGGTTCGGGTTGGTGTAGAGTGTCGAGAAGTACCCGTCAAGGCAGCTGGCGACCCCTGCGCTCTTTGCCCGCCAGTCGCGCACGCCCTTGATCACGCGCAGCGCCGCGGCGATCGCGAGCAGCTCGGAATGGTTCAGGCATCCGCTCGCCTGGGCGCGGCGGACGGCGTTAGTGATGTCGGTGATCCCGCCGAACGACGGCGCGCCGAACCGACCGATGAGCATATGGGCGTCGGCGGTCTGGCGCTGCAGCAGCTCGACCTTCTCGAACCGGTTCTCGGGCTCGAGATGCAGCGCTTTCTCCTTAGAGGCGGCGATGGCGGTCTCGGACGCGAGCTGCTGCAGGATCTTGTCGAGTTCGAGGGTGTGATAGTGTCGGTTCATTCTCTCATTCCTTTATAAAAGCTCAGGGTGGGGTAGTCCTTCTGGGTCATGTGGGCAAGATAGCTCTCGGACGCGCGGCTGATCCGGTCGAGCAGCGCGGGGTTCTTCAGCTCAAACGAGAACAGCTCCTTCTCGTCGGCATAGACGCTGTGCCGCAGCGCGGTCACGCCCGACAGCGGCAGCGCGATCCCCTGCACCCTGTGCACAGCGGCACAGTCGGCGCAGTAGAGCCGGCCCGAATCGGCCGAGAAGGTCATCTCGTCCTTCTCGTATGCGCCGCAGCCCGCGCACATCACAAGGTCGGGCATATACCCACACAGCTCCATCAGCCGCATCTCGTAGCAGAACTTGACGAGCTCGCGGTCCCGCAGGTGCTTAGAGAGCAGGTACAGCGAGTTCAGCGTCAGGCGCAGGAACTCGGTCGCGTCCTGCTCCTTGGGGCAGAGGTTCAGGCACAGCTCGCAGAAGTACTGTGCAAGCGACAGCGAAACGACGTCGCTGCGCAGCCCCGCGAACTGCTCGCGCACCGCTACCTCGTCGATGGTGTAGCTGTCGCGTCCCTCGAACACCGTCATCGCAGAATAGCACAAAAGCCCCGTGCCGGCGCACTTGGGGCTTTTGATATTCTGAGCTCGCTTGACAAAGGCGCGAAAAACGCCGTGGCTGTCGGATAACACCCACACCAGCCGATCCTGCTCACCGATATTCTGTTGTCTGATGATCAGTCCATTGGTCGAGAATTTCATCCTGGTCCTCCGCGTGCTCCCGACCCTCCTTAGCGTTCTGGATCGCCTTGTACTGCAGGTAGTCCAGCACCGAGCCGCTCTGAAGGAAAGAGTTCCACGCGTCTGTTTCGTTTATCATTGTACCGCCCCTTCGGTTTTGGTTCTGTCATTATTATACCGAGGGTGTGGCGGGATATAGCGGGAAAAATGTAGAAAGAATATTTTGGCTGCCGTCGCACAAAGAGCGACATTCAGCGGTTAGGATGAAGGGGGTTGAACTCAATTCCCTTCATCCTATGATTCAAAATTCTTCTGGTCATAGCCGAAGTTCGACAGCAGCGCGCGGCGGTTGCGCCAGTCCTCTCGCACCTTGACCCATGTCTGCAGGTTCACCCTGCAGCCGAAGAACCGCTCGATATCCCGTCGCGCAGAGGTAGAGATCCGCTTGAGCATGGCGCCGCGGCTGCCGATGATGATGCCCTTGTGCGAGTCGCGCTCGCAGAAGATCGTCGCCTCGATATCGAGGATATCGGCGTTATCGCGCTCTTTCATCGACTCGATGACGACCGCACAGCCGTGGGGGATCTCCTTGTCGCACAGGCGCAGGAGCTTCTCGCGGATGATCTCGGATACCAGCACGCGCTCGGGCTGGTCGGTGATCTCGTCGTCGCCGAAGAAGTGGCCGCCCTCGACACAGTGCCGCCGCAGCTCATCGAGCAGCGCGGGGATACCCTCGCCTGTCTTTGCGGAGATCGGCACCACCGCGTCAAAGTCATACAGCGACGAGTAGGCGAGGATCGCCTCCATCAGCTCCTCTTTCTTGTGAGAGAGGGCGTCGATCTTGTTGATAGCAAGGATCGCGGGCAGGTGCGCCGCCTTGAGCTTAGCGATCAGCGCGAGCTCACCTTTCTTCGGGGTTGCAGACGGCTCTGTGACCAGCACGGCGACGTCGCCGCCCGATACCGTCTCGTTGATCGAGCGCACCATGTACGCGCCGAGCTCGGTGCGGGGCTTGTGCAGCCCCGGGGTGTCGATGAACACGAGCTGGTCGTCGCCGTCGGTATAGATGCCGGTGATGCGGGTGCGGGTGGTCTGGGGCTTGGGGCTGACGATGGCGATCTTCTGCCCGAGGATGCGGTTGAGCAGTGAGGATTTTCCGACGTTCGGGACGCCGATGATGGCGGCGAACGCAGAGCGAAGGTGTTGTTGATTCATATCATTTTCCTTGAGTGACATTGGGATGATGTTCGGTATGGCACAGCCGCGGGGTCAGAACGATGAACCCCACCGCTGCCGCCGCGCTGAGCAGCAGCAGCGCCAGCGCGCCGATATGCGAGAGATAGTAGCCGATAGCAGTGTGCAGCGTCGCGATGTCAGAGAAGAACAGGATCCCTACCGCGACCGAGGCGATCGCCTCGATGAGCACCGCCGCCGCCGCGACGTCCTTTGCCGCCTTGATGATGCGGTCATAGCCGGGCGATATCCGGTCACAGAGTCGTTCGATCGCGGTGTTCATACACTCGGCGCCGAGAACCAGCGAGAACACGACGACAAGCGTCGCCCACTGCTGTCTTGAGAGGGCGTAGAACCGCGCCCCAAAGTAGATGACATAGAGCATGATGACGAGGTGGAACCGAAAATGCCCCTCGTGCAGGATCATATACCACAGCCCCGAGAGGGCATAATAAAAGCTGCCTGTCCTACGCCTCATACGCTGAGGTCCACCTCGAGCCCGAGCTGCTGCATAACGGCCTCCTCCTTCTCGCGCATATGTACCTTGTCGATGGGTTCCATATGGTCATAGCCGAGCAGATGCAGCACGCTGTGGGCGGTAAGATACCCGACCTCGCGCTCGAGCGAGTGACCGTATAGGATCGCCTGCTCCTGTGCGCGCTCCATCGAGATGACGATATCGCCGAGGATCTTTGAGCCGGTGTCGAGGTTCGTATCATATACGCCGTTCGATCCCATCGGGAACGACAGCACGTCGGTCTCGATATCCCGATCGCGGTACTGGGCGTTCAGCGCCCGGATCCCTTCGTTATCGACAAAGGTGACCGAGATCTCTGCTGCGTCCGAGAACCCCTCATACCGCAGCACCGCCGTACAGGTGCGGCGGACCAGCATCCGCATCCCGGTGGGGATGCGCACCTTCTTCTGGGAGTTGGTGATGATGACGTGTATCTTCTCACTTTTCATGCTTGCGCCTGCTTTCATCGTGTTTCTCATATGCCTTGATGATATCCTGCACCAGCCGATGGCGGACGACGTCCTTCTCCGTGAAGGCGAGCTCGCCGATGCCCTTGATGCCGCGGAGCACCTTGACGGCCTCCTTGAGCCCCGAGCGCACGCCCGAGGGCAGGTCGATCTGGGTGACGTCGCCGGTGATGACCATCTTCGAGTTCGCGCCCAGCCGCGTGAGGAACATCTTCATCTGCTCGCCGGTGGTGTTCTGGGCTTCGTCAAGGATGATAAAGCTGTCGTCGAGGGTGCGCCCGCGCATATACGCCAGCGGCGCGACCTCGATGTTCCCGCGCTCGAGGTACTTCTGGAACGTCTCGGCGCCGAGCATATCGAACAGCGCGTCGTACAGCGGCCGCAGATAGGGGTCGACCTTGCTCTGCAGATCCCCGGGCAGGAACCCGAGCTTCTCGCCCGCCTCGACAGCGGGGCGGGTGAGGATGATGCGGTTGACCTCCTTCGAGCGAAAGGCGGTCACCGCCATCGCCACCGCAAGATAGGTCTTGCCGGTGCCGGCGGGGCCGACGGCGACGGTGATGGTGTTCTCTTCTATCGCGGTACAATACCGCCGTTGACCGAGGGTGCGGGGCTTGATGGGCTTACCCTTCGCGGTGACGCATACACAGTCCGACAGCAGCGCGCCGAGCTTCTCTTCGCTGCCGTCGCGCGTCATGGCGATACAGTAGCGGATGTTCTGCTCCGAGAGCTGCTCGCCGCGGTTGATCAGCGAGAGCAGGTTGTCGATCACCTTGCCCGCCAGCGCGATATCCTCGGGCTCGCCGGACAGCTTGAGCTCGCTGTCGCGCGCGTGTACCCGAACGTGGAACTCCTCCTCGATCATCCGGATGTTCTCGTCAAAGCTGCCGAACAGCGCGATCGCGTGTTCCATGCGGTCGATGTTGATAATCTGTTCCATAACGTCTCCTATCATGATATACCCTATTAGCTTACCACAAAACAGCGCAAAAATCAATGAAATCGGTGCAAAAATCTCTTCTGCCGCCATGTGGAGAGGGGCGGGGATTTTTTCTGTTGCAAATCGGGAGCGCTTCGGGTATAATAGGAGATGTCAATTTGATAGAAAGAGGGAGATGGTTCGTTATGAAAAGGATGATATGCCTGCTGCTTGTTATGCTGATCGCCGGTTCTCTTGCGGCGTGTTCTGCGACAGAGGAGGCGCTCGAGGTGCTCTCGAGTATAGCAGAGGCGACCGACGCCAATCAGATAGACACCGATGTCACCATCGACGAACAGGTGCTGTATGAGGGCAACGATGTGAAGGTGACCGTCACCGGCGTGAGCTATGACGAGTACATGGGTCCCGAGATCGGCGTCGTCATCGAGAACAACACCGATACCGACCTGACCTTCTCATCCGAGGAGTGCTATATCAACTCTTACGCGATCTACTCGTACTTCTACTTCTCTGTACCGGCGGGTCAGACGCTCACCGATTCGTTCGGGTTCTCGGCCTATGATATGGCGCTTGCGGGCATCAGCGAGCTTTCTACCATCGAGATGTCGCTGAGCGTGTATGACGACGACTATCGTGATATCGCGGCGACCGACCTGATCGCGATCACCACCTCGGCGACCGACGGATACACCCCCGACGATGCTGTCACCGGCGACGAGGTCTATTATGATAAAGATAACGGCGTTCGGATCCTTGCGGTGCGGTTCGATAAGGGCGAGGACGAGCTCTTCGGCGAGCCGTCGCTGATCCTCTATGTCGAGAACTCCGGCAAGAGGACTGTCGCGGTATCATCGACCGAGGTTGACGTCAACGGCAAGAAGCTCAGCGGCGCGTCCTACTATGCCGTGCTGGCGAGCGGCAAACGCTCGGTGGACGCGATCACGTTCTATGAGGATGACCTGTCAGAGAGCGGCATCACCGGCATCGACGAGATCACGCTCTGGCTCAAGCTGTATGATAACAAGACCTATGACACGATCGGCACGGTCGAGGAGTATCACTTCACGATCTGACATATAGGGATAGGGAGCGGAGCTGTCGCGGGCGACGCTCCTTTTTTCTCTGCGGGGTTGACAAGCGACAGCAATGGTGGTATAATAGCTTAGGTGTAAAGGATATTGCTTTACAGAGGAGGAGCGACGATGGACGACAAATTCGAGATCTCGCTGCTCTATGACTTCTACGGCTCGCTGCTCGCCCCTGCCCAGCAGCGGACGGTCGAGCTGTATGTGAACGATGACTTGTCCCTGTCAGAGGCGGCAGAGCTGCTTGCTATCAGCCGTCAGGGAGTGCGCGATGCGCTCTCCCGCGCGTGCGCGAAGCTGCGCTCCTATGAGGAGCGGCTCTCGCTGCTTGAGCAGTACCGCGAGCGCGGGCACACGGGTGATAGGATCGCCGCGCTTGCCCGCCGGATCGCCGCTGTGTCGGACAACGATGAGATCACCGCGCTGACGGACGATATCGTCCGGCTGGCGTCAACGCTGACGGAACAGGAGGAGTAGCATGGCGTTCGAAGGACTGTCCGCAAAGCTTGGCAACGCGTTCAAAAAACTCAAGAACAAGGGCAAGCTCAGCGAAGCCGACGTCAAGGAAGCGATGCGTGAGGTGCGGTTGGCGCTGCTCGAGGCAGACGTCAACTTCAAGGTCGCCAAGGACTTTACCAACCGCGTCACCGAGCGCGCCGTCGGCGCCGACGTCATGGAGAGCTTGACCCCTGCCCAGATGGTCATCAAGATCGTCAACGAGGAGCTGACTGCGCTCATGGGTGAAGAGCACGCGCGCATCGAGTTCAGCTCCAAGCCCCCGACCGTCGTCATGCTGTGCGGGCTTCAGGGCGCCGGCAAGACGACCCATGCCGCCAAGCTCGGCAAGTACCTCAAGGAGCAGGATCACAGGCCGCTGCTGGTCGCGTGTGATATCTACCGCCCCGCGGCGATCGAACAGCTCAAGATCGTCGGCGAGAAGGCGGGGGTCCCGGTGTTCGAGATGGGCACCGAGGACCCGGTGAAGATCGCGGCTGCCGCTGTGCGGCACGCGCGCGACTACGGCAACGACATCGTCATCCTCGATACCGCCGGCCGGCTGCATATCGACGAGCAGCTCATGCAGGAGCTGCGGGATATCAAGGCGCAGGTCGCGCCTGACGAGATCCTTCTGACGATCGATGCGATGACCGGTCAGGACGCCGTCAACGTCGCCAAGACTTTCAACGAGATGCTCGACATCACTGGCGTGATCCTCACCAAGCTCGACGGCGATACCCGCGGCGGCGCGGCGCTGTCGGTCAAGGCGGTCACCGGCCGTCCCATCAAGTTCTCGGGCACCGGCGAGAAGCTTGACGACCTCGAGGTGTTCCACCCCGACCGCATGGCGTCGAGGATCCTCGGGATGGGCGATGTGCTCACCCTCATCGAGGAGGCGGAGCAGAAGCTCGACGCACAGAAGGCGGAGGAGCTCGCCCGCAAGATGCTCAGGAACAAGATGGACTTCAACGATATGCTCGACCAGTTCAACCAGCTGCAGGGCATGGGTCCGCTCAAGGGAATCCTATCGAAGCTCCCCGGCGTCGGCTCCAAGGCGGATGAGATCGACATCAACGAGCGCATGATCGACTGGAACATGGCGATCATCCTCTCGATGACCCCCGAGGAGCGCGAGCACCCCGGGCTGATGAATCCCTCGCGCAAGCGCAGGATCGCCTCCGGCTCCGGCCGATCGGTCGAGGAGGTCAACCGGCTGATCAAGCAGCTCGAACAGACCCAGAAGATGATGCGCCGCTTCACCTCCAACTCCAAGAAGGGCAAGCAGCTGCGCCGGATGTTGAACAACAACGGCGGGATGCCCCCGATGGGCGGCGGATTCCCGGGGTTTTGATACCGTTTATTCACCAACGATAATTGGTAAATAATATAGATTCTAACAGATAAGGAGGTAACCTGAATGGTAAAGATCAGACTCAGGAGGATGGGCGCGAAGAAGAACCCGTTCTACCGGATCGTTGTCGCCGACTCCCGCTATCCGAGAGACGGTCGATTTATCGAAGAGATCGGCACCTATGATCCCACCAAGAAGCCGTCAGAGGTCCACGTGGACGCCGACAAGGTGAAGGAGTGGATCGCGAAGGGCGCTCAGCCGACCGATACTGTCAAGGCGCTGCTGAAGAACACCGGCGTTATCTAATTGCGAAAGGACCATTTGATTATGAAAGACTTACTTCTTACGATTGCTAAGGGTTTGGTAGAAGAGCCCGATGCAGTCAACGTTACCGTTGACGAGCCTGACGAAGAGGGCACCACCGTTTACCACATCCACGTTGCAGAGGGCGACATGGGCAGAATCATCGGCAAGCAGGGCCGTATCGCCAAGGCGATCCGTACCGTTGCCCGCTCAGCAGCTATCCGCAAGAACGAGAAGGTTATGGTTGAGATCGACTGAGATCATCCGTATGCGCACCGATCGCTCGGTGCGCTCTTTCTTTTTGTGGGAATGTTCAATGATAGTGAAGAGTGAAGTTGCGGGAAACCCCTTCGGTCCTATATTCTCCCCTTGACAGGGGAGACGGATGATGTGGTCATCATCCCTACGATTCTATGCGGCGTTCCTTTGACACCGTAGGGACGGTGACTCCTCTAGCGAGGACGGCTCACCCTTTTGTCCGCGTTGCGGACATTTCCCCTCACAGGGGAATCTCACCGTCCGTTATCAACGCAAAGCAGTCATAGACCTTCCGGATGATGTGGTCATCATCCCTACGATTCTATGCGGCGTTCCTTTGACACTGTCCGAATATAAATCCAAAAATCCGCAGGATTCTTCATTTTCCGCTTTCCGCTTTCCATTGAATACCGAATGGTGGCGGAAAATCGCTATGACATCCTTGCGTTCGTCAAAGAAATATGCTAGAATATCCGCGGTGATAGTATGAGAAAACAATATCTGGAGGCGGGACGGATCGTCGGGACCCACGGCGTGCGCGGCGAGATGCGCATGGAGTGCTGGTGCAACGATCCCCGCTTTCTGTCGGGATTCAAGCGGCTGTACCTCGATCACGGCGCACAGGAGCTGTCCGTGTCCTGCCGCCCGCACAAGCGCCTCGTGCTCGTCACGGTCAAGGGCGTCGATACCATCGAGAAGGCGGCGCTCTACCGCGGCAAGGTGCTCTATATCGATCGCGACGACGCAGTCCTGCCGCAGGGCGAGTACTTTGTGCAGGATATCATCGGGCTGTCGGTCATCGACGCAGATACCCACGAGGTCTACGGCAGCGTTGCCGATGTGCTCCGCACCGGCTCGAACGACGTCTATGAGATGAAGGACGGCGACGGCGGGACGGTCTATATCCCCGTGATCCCCGACGTTATCGACCGGCTCGATATCGACGGCGGAGCGGTCTATATCCATCCGATAAAGGGGCTGTTCGACGATGAGGATTGATATCATCACGCTGTTCGACGAGATGTGCGAGACGGTGCTGTCCGAGAGCATCATCGGGCGGGCGCGCGCAGCGGGGACGGTCGATGTGCGGTGCCATCAGCTGCGCGACTATGCGCTGGACAAGCACCGCCGCGTGGACGACACCACCTATGGCGGCGGGATGGGGATGCTGCTCAAGGCGGAGCCCATCGCCCTGTGCTATGAGCATATCTGCGACGAGCTCGGTGAGAAGCCGCACTTCGTCTATATGTCGCCCAAGGGCGCGATCCTGACCCAGCATCGGCTCAAGGAGCTGTCGTCATACCCCAACATCTGTGTGCTCTGCGGCCATTATGAGGGGGTCGATCAGCGGGTGCTGGACGCGTATGTCGATGAGGAGATCTCGATCGGCGACTATGTCCTGACCGGCGGCGAGCTGCCGGCGCTGGTGTTCTGTGACGCGCTGCTGCGGCTGCAGGCGGGGGTGCTGTCGGATGATGCGTGCTATCGGGACGAGAGCCACTATGACGCGCTGCTCGAGTATCCCCAGTACACCAAGCCCTATGAGTGGCGCGGGCGATCCGTGCCCGAGGTGCTGCTCTCGGGTCATCACGAGAATATCACCAGATGGCGGCGCGAGCAGAGCATCCTCGAGACTATGGACAAGCGCCCCGACCTGCTCGAGCGGGCGACGCTGACGGAGCAGGAGCGCGCGCTGCTGCGGTCGAAAGACGGAGAATAGGCGGATATCCGCCCGACATTCTCGTCAGCACATACAAATATTTTTCCACGTGTTAGTGAATTTGCACAAAGAAAAGATTTTTCAAATTTCCTGTGTTAGATATCAAAACGAAAATGATTTTGGGGTGTTGACCTTGACAAAATCGCGGGATATAATAACACTATCGGAAGGGCACGGGGGCAATCGTGCCGTGAATCTGTTTCTTAAAAGAGGGTATCATCATGTACGTTAAGGATGTTATGGTTCAGAACAAAGCCGGCTTACACGCTCGTCCGGCGACCTTCTTCATTCAGAAGGCGAACGAATTCAAGTCCTCGATCTGGATCGAGAAGGACGAGAGAAAGGTCAACGCGAAGTCCCTGCTCGGCGTGCTGTCGCTGGGGATCATCGGCGGCACCGAGGTGAAGATCTTTGCCGACGGCCCCGACGAGATCGACGCTGTCGAGGGGCTGGTCGATCTGATCAACTCCGGCTTTGCCGACTGAGATACTGCTGTAGCGCATAGAGGCGGACGTGTGTCCGCCTTTTTTTTGGTTTTGGCGGGTATGTTATCGGAGAGTATGATTTTTCCGTTGCATTTCGGGCCGGCATCATGTAGAATGTCTATAGAATCGGGAGAGGAGGATGCACATGAACGAGAAGCTCTCACAGCTTCGGAAGAAGGCGATGTCGCTGCCGCTGTCGCCCGGGGTCTATCTCATGAAGGACCGGCACGGCGAGATCATTTATATCGGCAAGGCAAAGAAGCTGAAGAACCGTGTCAGCCAGTACTTCGGCTCTCAGAACAGCCATGCCGAGAAGGTGCGCCGCATGGTCGAGAACGTTGACGACTTCGACTATATCATCACCGACTCCGAGTTCGAGTGCCTCATCCTCGAGTGCTCGCTCATCAAGCAGCACACCCCGAAGTACAACATCCTGCTCAAGGACGACAAGGGCTACAGCTATATCCGCGTCACCGACGAGCAGTGGCGGCGTATGAGCTATGTGCTGCAGAAGGCGGACGACGGCGCGCGCTATATCGGCCCGTACAAGACCAGCTACTATGTCAAGTCCACCGTGGACGAGGCGATGAAGATCTTCGGGCTGCCGACCTGTTCGCGGCGGTTTCCCGAGGATTTCGGCAAGGCGCGGCCGTGCCTGAACTATCACATCAAGCAGTGCTGCGCGCCCTGTACCGGACGGGTGAAGCTCTCGGACTATAACGAGCGGTTCGACGCAGCGCTCGAGCTTGTGCGCGGCGACAGCGCCCGGACGGCGCGGCTGCTGCAGCAGCAGATGGAGAAGGCGGCCGAGCGGCTCGACTTTGAGCGGGCGGCGCGCTATCGGGATCAGATCGCCGCGCTGCGGCGGATGCGCGACAAGCAGAAGGTCGTCGATATCAACCTCGAACAGCTGGATGTGATCGCGATCGCCATCGAGGGCTCGCGCGGCTCGGCGCACGTGCTGCGGTTCTCGGATTCGCGCTTGGTCGATACCGAGAACTTCATCATCGAGGATATCGACGATGAGGTCGAGTTCCGCTCAGAGTTTTTGCTGCGCTACTATACCATGCGGCGCGATGTGCCGCAGCATATCGACCTTGACGGGCAGGTGGACGACCCGCAGACGCTCGAGCGGTGGCTCACCGAAACCCGCGGCAAGCGCGCCTACCTGACGATCCCGCAGCGCGGGGTACGCAAGGAGCTGGTCGATATGTGCCGCCAGAACGCCTTCGAGGCCCTCGGTCAGCTGCGCGGCGTCACCGGACGAGAGCTGAGCGTGCTCGAGGAGCTGCGCGATCTGCTGGGGCTGTCCTCGATCCCGTCCTATATCGAGAGCTATGATATCTCGAACCTCTCGGGGTCGGACAACGTCGCCGGGATGGTGGTATATGAGAACGCCCGCCCGCTGAAGGCGGCGTATCGAAAGTTCAAGATCAAGTCCTTTGTCGGTCAGGATGACTTCGGCTCGATGAACGAGGTCATCACCCGCCGGCTGGAGGAGTACAGAAAATCCCGGGAAGAGGGCGTCGAGACCGGTTTTGGCCGGCTGCCCGACCTCATCCTGCTCGACGGCGGCAGGGGCCAGGTCGGCGCGGTGCTGCCGGTCATCCGCGAGTTCGGGCTTAAGATTCCGGTGTTCGGCATGGTCAAGGACGACCATCACCGCACCCGCGCCATCGTATCGGCGGACGGCGAGATTGCGCTGCGCCCCAATCGGCGGGTGTTCACCTTTGTCACCGGCATCCAGGACGAGGTGCACCGTTATGCCATCTCGTTCAACCGCCAGCAGCGCAAGCGCGTGCTGTCGTCCTCGCTCGAGAACATCGACGGCATCGGCAAGAAGCGCTCGAAGGAACTGCTGCGGTACTTTCGCACCATCGGCAATATCCGCAAGGCGTCGGTCGATCAGCTCGCCGCCGCCCCCGGGATGACCCGCCCCGCCGCGTATCAGGTGTATCGGTACTATCATCCGGAAAGTGTAGCGAAGGGCGAAGATTGAAGAGTAGTGAAGAGTGAATGGTGAAGCGTTGCGGGAAACGCTATCGCGTTTTTGATTCCTATATTCTCCCCTTGACAGGGGAGACGGATGATGTGGTCATCATCCCTACGGTTCTATGCGGCGTTTCCTCAATGCCGTAGGGACGGTGACTCCTCCTAAGAGAACGGCTCACCCTTTTGTCCGCGTTGCGGACATTTCCCCTCACAGGGGAATCTCACCGTCCGTTATCAATGCTCGGCTTCCATTATACATTGAAAGACTTACCCATGTGCTGAACCTCGACTTACCCATGTGCTGATACTCACGGCTTACCGATGTGCTGAACCCGCACAACACCCGCACCCGAATGGGTAGTGAATAAGGAATGGGGAAGCGTTGTGGGAAACGCTCCGCGTTTTCCATTTTCAGTTAATAATTCCACCTTCCGCTTTCACAGCGGTCCAAAAAAAGCGAAGGAGTGCAGAAAGCTATGCGTGTGATCACCGGTTCTGCCCGCGGGCGAACGCTCGAGACGCTGCGCGGCGACGATGTGCGCCCCACCACCGATAAGGTGAAGGAGGCGGTGTTCTCGATGATCCAATTCGAGATCGAGGGCAGGGACTTTATCGACGTGTTTGCCGGCTCCGGTCAGATGGGGATCGAGGCACTGTCGCGCGGTGCGCGGTCGGCGACTTTCCTCGACAGATCGCGCCGTGCCATCGGCTGTATCGAGCGGAATCTAAAGGTTACAAACCTGCAACCATTTGCGACGGTTATCGCCGCTGACAGCGTGCAGTACCTGCGTTCGACCGACCGAAAATTCGACGTTGCGTTCCTCGACCCACCCTATAACTTGGGTATCTTACAGGAAATTATGCCTATTATTGCACAAAATATGAGAAAAACAGGGGTCATTATTTGTGAAAGTGCATTAAACGATAAAATATTACAAAAATATTACAAATTTACTCTTGACAGAGAGCGAACCTATGGTAAAATAAAGGTAAGCACATATCGTCATGAGGACTTTTTGACCTAGAGAAGGGGGCAGCTATGCATAGGACCGTGATATGCCCCGGCAGCTTTGACCCGGTGACGCTGGGTCACATCGATATCATCACCCGCGCGTCGCAGCTGTTCGACAGGGTGATCGTCGGTGTGTTCGTCAACAGGGACAAGACCGTCAGCTTCTCGGTCGAGGAACGGATCGACTTTCTCAACCGGACGATCGGCCATCTGCCGAACGTCGAGATCGTCGGGTTCGAGGGTCTTCTGGCAGAATACGCGAGAGAGTGCGGAGCCACCGCGGTCTGTAAAGGGCTCAGGGCTGTGTCCGACTTCGAGTACGAGTTCCAGATGGCGCTCGCCAACCGAAAGCTGAACCCCGACCTCGATACGGTGTTTCTGACGGCTGATGCCCAGTACACCTATCTGAGCTCGTCGATCGTCAAGAATATCGCTTCCTTCGGCGGCGATATCTCCGGCTTTGTGCCCGCATGTATTCATGATGAAATCAAGAACCGATTCAGCAGTCAATAACAACGGAAAGGAAACATCTGAAAATGAGAGTGGACGAACTTATTAACGAGCTTCAGGACTTAGTTGCGGATTCCAAGACCCTTCCTCTGTCGGGTGGCAAGGTGATCGTCGAGGCGGAGAAGATCTATGATATTCTCGACGAGATTCAGGATACTCTGCCCGCCGAGGTCAGACAGGCGAAGAACATCGTCGCCGACCGCAGCCAGATCATCGCCGAGGCGAAGAAGGAAGCGGACGATATCATCCGTACCGCCGAGGAGCGCAAGAAGGCGATGATCGAGCAGAGCGAGGTCATGCGCGAGGCCAAGGCCGAGGCAGCCGAGCTGCTCAACGACGTGAAGGCGAAGGCCGCCGAGATGCGCAAGGCCGCGAACGACTATGTCGAGAACGTCATGAAGCGCACCGACGACGCGATCACCGCTCAGCTCACCGAGCTGCGCAAGACCCGCCAGAACCTTCGCATCACCAAGAAATCATAATAACCCGTAAAACTCCGTAATTTTTACGCGTTAGGAAATATCTTTTTTACGAAAAGAGCATCGGATGACCGCCGATGCTCTTTTCGTTTTCTCCGCGAATTGCAGGACAGCCGGTAGGATTTCGCTGCCGCTTTGAAAATGGAAAATGGAAAGTGGAAAATTGCGGTCACTCGCTGTGCTCGGACATCTATAGGAATCCAAAAATCTTGTAGGAATGATGACTCCTCTTAGGAGGAGTCACCGTCCCTACGTTATTAAAGAAATGCTCGCATAGAATCGTAGGGATGATGACCACATCATCCGCATATAAATCCAACACCCCATAGCGACGTCATTCTGAGGGCGTGCCCGAAGAATCTTAGTACACCGACGGGGTGCCCTCCTGCGACGGTACAGGTAATCACAATGCCTGTGCGCTCAGATCCTTCATTCCGCTGTGCTGACGCACGGCTCCATTCAGGATGACCCGGACATAGGTATTCGAAACGGACGGTGAGATTCCCCTGTGAGGGGAAATGTCCGCAACGCGGACAAAAGGGTGAGCCGTCCTCTTAGGAGGAGTCACCGTCCCTACGGTGTCACTCAAATGCTGCATAGAATCGTAGGGATGATGACCACATCATCCGCATATAATACTAAGTTTCATTAAAACACTTTAACATTTATTGCGTTATATTCCGCATAGCTGTGTTGTCGTCGTCGTTCGCTGTGCTCGGCAGGCATATCCGG
>CAJODM010000026.1:0-18248 GCA_905233755.1 uncultured Ruminococcus sp. | reverse complement strand
TGACAGGCGCCAGCCTGCCTGCGTCGTCCGCCTTGCTCTGCGAAATATCCCGCTAATAAATTTGTTAAAGCGTTTAATGGAAACTTAGTATAAATCCAAAACGCGCAGGATGGTCCCACAACCATTCACTATTCACTAACCATTCGGGTGCGGGTGTCCCGTCCGAAACCATTCACTCTTCACTACACTTTCCCCCTTCGCCAACCGTGTAGTGCAGTGCGGGTTATCATTCCCGGGCAGAAAATTAACGCGCTGTAAATTTTTTGTTATAAATCGTAACTTTTGCCTTGATTTCTGTGCGCGGATGGAGTATAATAATTCTGTAAGTGGCGTTTGGTGACATTTTGTGTCATTTATATCGTCAGAATAGTGATTTTTGAGAAGGGAGGGAGCACGATGTTCCTTGGCATGACGGACGTCCGCACGGACGCAAAGGGCAGAGTCATCCTGCCGAAGAGCTACCGTGACGAGCTCGGCGAGCGATTCTATATCACCGCGGGGTTCGATCGGTGCGCCCAGGTGCTGTCGGTCGACGCGTTTGACCGCCTGCGGGAGCAGATTCGCGCGCTCCCTGCCGACAAGGCGCTCGCGCTCCAGTATCTGGTGATCTCGCCCGCCGTGGCGGTATCGCCGAACGCGCAGGGCCGCGTGATGATCCCCCAGAAGCTGCGCGAGGAGCTCTCGCTCGAGGGCGAGCTGACGGTGGTCGGGATGGATACCCGCATCGAGATATGGAACCGCGACGCGTTCGCCCGCTTTATGGAGCAGCACAAGCAGCAGTCCGTCAGGGAGATGCTCGAGCTGCTGAGGTTATAGACATGGCGTTCTCACATATATCGGTGCTCCTCGATGAGAGCATCCGCTCGCTGAATATCCGCCCTGACGGCGTATATGTCGACGGCACCGCCGGCGGCGGCGGACATTCTGCCGCGATCCTCTCGCAGCTGACGACCGGCCGGCTGTACTGTATCGATCAGGACCCCGAGGCGATCGCCGCTGTGAGCGCGCGATTCGGCGATGATCCGCGTTGTACGATCATCGAGGGGAACTTCGGCGATATGGCGGCGCTGCTGCAAGGGCGCGCCGTGCCCGCTGTGGACGGCGTGCTGCTGGATATCGGCGTATCGTCCCACCAGCTCGACGACGGCGCGCGCGGGTTCTCGTACCATGAGGATGCGCCGCTGGATATGCGGATGAGCATGAGCGGGATGACTGCAGAGGAGCTTGTCAACACCGCAGCGCTGTCGGAGCTGACGCGGATCCTCTCGGTATATGGCGAGGAGAAGTACGCCTATCCCATCTCGAAGGGGATCGTCGCCGCGCGACAGGAGCGGCCGGTGACGACGACGCTGCAGCTCGCTTCTATCGTCAGGGAGAACGTGCCCCAGCGGGTGCGGCGCGACGGCCATCCGGCGCGAAAGACGTTCCAGGCGCTGCGCATCGCGGTCAACCGCGAGCTCGATATGCTCGAGAAGGGGCTGTGTGCTGCCTTTGAGCTGCTCAGCCCCTGCGGGCGGCTCGCCGTTATCAGCTTTCACTCGCTCGAGGACAGGGTCGTCAAGCACTTCTATCTTGAGAAGGCGCAGGGCTGTACCTGCCCGAAGGACTTTCCGGTATGCGTATGCGGCAATACGCCGAAGGCGCGGATCATCACCCGAAAGCCGATCGTCCCCACACAGCAGGAGCTCGAGAGTAACCCCCGCGCCCGCTCGGCAAAGCTGCGCGTATGCGAGAAGCTGTAGAGAGGACATCCATCCCGATAGGCGAAAATTGACATCTGGCGATATCTTGTCCGCTTTTCGTCAGATAGCGCAAAAAGCCGAGCAAACCGCTGAGGATTTGTGCCATATTACCTATGGACAGGCAGGGGCGATTCGGGTAGAATATTAACAGCTTTGTAAATACTGTTACAAAAAGCGAAGAATACTACAAATTGTGCCATATTTCGCTAAAATCCACAGAATAATGTGTATATTTGGCGTATTATTCTATGACAGAACCATAAGCCCGACCGGATGGGCTATAATAAAAATTACAAAATAGTTACAGCATCATACTGGATACCAGTTGACTTTATATCGAGAGAAACAGAAACGAAAGTGCTTGGAGAACCGGGCACACCGAAGGTTAGGAAATACTGAGGTGTAACAGACATGGCGTACTCTTACCACCGCCCTGCCTATGACCTGACGCTGTTCGAGGAACCGTATGTGGACGGTACCTCGGCGCGCGTCCGCAAGAGAAAGGTCGAGGTAGAGCGCACGGCGGTCGAGACCCCCGACGAACAACCGAATAAGCCCCGCTCCTCTGAGCAGGACAAGAAGGACAAGCGATCCGCCCGTTTGCGCCGCCCCCGTATCAAGCGCGAACGCCGCAGAAAGCATAACTTCGGGCTGATCGCGCTGGGTGTTATCTTCGGGGTGGCGATCGTGGTGACGGTAGCCGCCATCATCCACAGCCAGGTCCAGCTCACCGAGCTCAACCAGGAGATCATCGACGCCCGCGCCGATCTCGCCGAGAAGCAGAGCGTCTATACCCAGCTCGAGATGAAGGTCGACTCGTCGATCTCCACCTCGGTGGTCGAAGAATACGCCCAGCAGAACCTCGAGATGAGCAAGGCGTCGAACTCTCAGAAGGAGTACATCAGCTTGTCCGACGGCGACAAGGCGGAGGTGACGCTCAGCTCGCATGAGAGTATCTTCGAGCTGCTGGCGGACGCGATCTCGTCGCTGTGGTCATAAAGCCCGCGGGCGTTTAATAGAAATGTGATAGGGTGCGAGGTATGTCCGTGCCCGCCAAAGAGTAAGAGTTGAGATTTTTCTTAACTCTTATTTCCGTTATTGTGAGCCATATTCACGCCCGTTGATATGGGGCGAAAGCCGCCGTATCACCGAGACTACATGAAAGGAGAGCTTCTTTATGGGTGCGACCCAACGACTGCGCCGCCGCACGGTGTGGCTGCTGATCATCATCCTCGCGGTCGGTTTCGGCGCGGTGATCACGCGGCTGGCATATCTGCAGCTCGTTCGCGGCGAGGACCTCCAGCGACGGGCGGTCGAACAGCAGCTCTCCGACACCACCGTCTCCGCCAAGCGCGGCACCATCTATGATACGAACGGCAAGATCCTCGCCCAGTCGGCGTCGGTATGGCGCGTCGTCATGGCGCCGGCGTACTTTGACAACGATGAGCAGCGCCGGTTTGTCGCGTCGCGGCTCGCGTCGATCCTCGACCTTGACGAAGAGGAGCTCTTCGAGGATACACAGCAGAACACCTACTATGTCTCGGTCAAGCGGAAGATCGAGAGCGAGGAGAAGGAGCAGATCCTTCAGCTGCAGAACGAGCTCGAGGAGAAGTACGAGAAGTCCAGCATCCTCTCGCTGCTCGACGACTATAAGCGGTACTATCCCTACTCTCAGCTCGCGTCGTCGGTCATCGGGTTCACCGGTTCGGACGATCAGGGGCTGTCGGGCATCGAGTATCAGTATGACGAGTACCTCACCGGTACCCCCGGGCGCATCATCGCTGCCCAGAACGGCATCCAGACCGATATGCCGTTCGACTATAACCAGAACATCGACGCTGTGGACGGCAACTCGCTGGTGCTGACGATCGACGAGACCGTCCAGAGCATTATCGAGAAATATATGAAGCAGGGCATCGCCGACAACGCGGTCTATAACCGCGGCGTATGCATCATCATGGAGGTCCACAACGGCGAGGTGATCGGCATGGCGTCGGTCGAGGGCTATGATCTGAACAACCCGTTCGAGATCTCGGCCGAGGACCAGCAGGAGATCGCGTCGATCGACCTGAACTACCTGATCTCGAACGGCTATGTGACCGACGAGAAGGCCGCCACGCTGAGCAACGAGGAGCTCGACGAGCTCATAGAAACCGCTAGGTCTGAGGCAGAGTCCGCCGACCTTGCCCGCAACTGGCGGAACAAGGCGATCTCCGACACCTACTATCCCGGCTCGGTCTTCAAGATGATCACCCTGTCGATGGCTCTCGAGGAGGGCGTTGTGGATGAGGATTCGCGGTTCGGGTGCAGCGGTGCGTTCCAGCTATATACCGACGAGATCCGATGCCACGTCTATCCCTCCGGCCACGGCACCCAGACCTATGCGGAGTGCCTGTGGAACTCGTGCAACCCCGGCTTCATCCAGATCGGCCAGCTCGTCGGCGAGGAGAAGTTCTGGGACTACTACCAGGCGTTCGGCTTCTCGGAGAAGACCGGCATCGACCTGCCCGGCGAGAGCGACGACCAGTTCTTTGACTGGGAGGGCGAAGAGGGCGCGATGGGTCCCACCGACCTTGCGGTCGCATCGTTCGGTCAGAACTTCTCGATCACCCCGATCCAGATGATCACCGCCTGTGCCGCAGTCGCCAACGGCGGGGAGCTGGTACAGCCCCACGTCGTCAAGCAGATCCTCGACAAGGACGGCAACGTCATCCAGAACATCAGCACCGATACCAAGCGCCAGGTCATCTCGACCTCCGTATCCGACGAGATGCGCGAGATCCTTGAGGAGAACGCCATCCACGGCTCGGGCAAGAACGGCTATATCGCCGGCTACCGCATCGCCGGCAAGACCGGCACCTCTGAGAAGCTGGTCGACTCGAACGGCGACGGCATCAAGGATTATATCGCGTCCTACTGCGGGTTTGCGCCGGCGAACGATCCCCAGTATGCGTGTCTGGTGTTCTTCGATACCCCGACCTCGGGCAACTACTACGGCTCGGTGGTCTCGGCTCCGGTGTTCACCTCGATCATGAGCGAGGTGTTGCCGTATCTCGAGGTCGTCGCCCAGTACACCGACGACGAGCTCGCCAACATCGACACCACCGCCGGCTCCTATACCGGGCTCTCGGTCGCGGATGCGACCCGCCAGGCGAACTCGGACGGATTTGACGTCACCATCAAGGGCGACGGCAGCACCGTCCTCGCCCAGAACCCGGTCACCGGCGCGAATATCCCGATGAACGGCACCATCGTGCTCTACACCGATGAGGAGAGCTCGACCGAGAAGGTCACCGTGCCCGATATGATCGGCTACAGCGTGTCGGACGTCAACTATATCGCCGCGTCCTACGGCATCAACGTCTCGGTGACGGGCACCGTCTCGTCGACCGACAGCACCTCGGTCTCACAGAGCATCGAGTCGGGCACCGAGGTCGCCCCCGGTACGGTGGTGACGGTGACGTTCTCTACCGGCGGCATCAACGACTAAGTTCTCAATAGAGTATATCAGCAGAAAAGAAGAGGTGTTAAAATGGCAGTCGGCTTCTGGGCGTTCGCTACTGCGGTCGTATCCTTTGTAATCACAGCGGTGACGGGGCGGTATCTCATCCCCTTCCTGCATAAGCTGAACTTCGGTCAGACGATCCTCGATATCGGACCGAACTGGCATAAGAAGAAACAGGGCACCCCCACCATGGGCGGGATCATGTTCATCATCGGCATCACCGTCTCCACGATCGTCGCGGTGCTGCTGCACGCGATCGTACACGGGTTCGGCACGACCGAGCGGCTGGTGTTCGTCGGGTTGTTCTTCGCTCTGATGAACGGGGGGATCGGGTTTGTCGACGACTATGTCAAGGTCGTCAAGAAGCGCAACCTCGGGCTGACCGCCAAGCAGAAGCTCGCGCTGCAGTTCCTCTCGGCGATCCTCTATCTGCTGCTCATGCGGGTGTGCGGCGACGACACCACCATTGCGATCCCGTTTCTCGGGGTGGTCGATCTGCACTTCTTCTACTATATCATCATGGCGGTCGTTATGGTCGGCATGGTCAACGCCGTCAACCTCACCGACGGGATCGACGGGCTTGTCGGGTCGATCACCTTCTTCGTCGCGCTGTTCTTGATGATGATTGCGAACGTCTTCATGATGTTCGACGCGGTGGTCATCTTTGCGGCGGCGGCTGCGGGCGGATGCCTGGGGTTTTTGGTGTGGAACTTCCATCCCGCCAAGTGCTTCATGGGCGACACGGGCTCGCTGTTCCTCGGAGGGCTTGTCTGTGCGATCGCGGTCGCGATGGATATGCAGCTGATCCTCCTGCTCGTCGGGCTGATGTACCTCATCGAGATGTTCTCGGTGGTGCTGCAGGTCAGCTACTTCAAGCTCACGCACGGCAAGCGCATCTTCAAGATGTCGCCGATCCACCACCACTTCGAGATGTCGGGATGGTCGGAGATGAAGATCGTGTTCGTGTTCTCGGGGATGACGGTGCTGTTCGGCGTGATCGCGCTGCTGCTGGTCATCTTCGGATAATCCCCCAATCATCACCCCATAGATAAATCACACAGAAAGGACTGAGCGATATGAGCACAAGTGAACAGGCCGCGCGCCGCGCGCGCAGCTATGCGCGTTCGTCCTCATCCTCGTCCTTGCGGCGTCAGAAAACGCGGTTCTCGCTGTTCTCGATCGGCAAGGGGATCGACGTGCCGTTCGTGCTGCTGATCTTCGTGCTCTTGGCGGTCGGCATCACCATGATGTTCTCAGCGTCCTACCCGAACGCCTACTACTATCAGGGCGACAGCTACTACTACCTCAAGCGCCAGCTGCTGTTCGCCGCCATCGGTATCGCCATCATGTTTGCGGTATCGTTCCTCGACTATCACTACTATCACCGGTTCGCAGCAGTGATCCTCGGCGCATCCTATGTGGCGCTGGTGCTGGTGCTGTTCATGCCCGCGGTCAACGGCGTTCACCGCTGGATCGGCGTCGGTACCTTTGGCATCCAGGCGTCCGAGATCAGCAAGTTCGCCATTATCCTCTTTCTGGCGCACTGGGGCTCGCGGTACTATGACCGGATGGACACCTTCCGGTACGGTGTGGTGCCGGGGCTCGGGGTGTTCGCCTCGACGGCGCTGCTGCTGCTGCTCGAGCCGCACTACTCGTGTATCGTTATCATCGCGCTGCTGACGGTCATCATGCTGTTCGTCTCGGGCATCCGGATGAAGTGGATCGTTATCGGCGGGGTGGGGCTTGCGTTCATCGTTATCCTGCTGTGGGTGACCGGTATGCTCTCCTACGCGATGGAGCGTATGGAGGGATGGGGCCAGGCGCTGGTGGTCGACCGCAGCTCCGAGCTGTGGGATACCACCTGGCAGACCCGCAACTCGCTGTATGCCATCGGCTCGGGCGGGCTGTTCGGGCTGGGGCTGGGACAGTCGCGGCAGAAGTATCTCTATCTGCCGGAGCCGCAGAACGACTTTATCTTTGCGATCGTATGCGAGGAGCTGGGGCTGGTCGGCGCGGTCATCATCCTGCTGATCTTTGCGCTGCTGGTATGGCGCGGCGTCATCATCTCGCTGCGCGCCCGCGACCGGTTCGGCAAACTGCTCGGCATCGGGCTGATCGCCCATATCGGGCTGCAGGTGATCCTCAACATCCTCGTCATCACCGACTGGCTGCCCAACACCGGTATCTCGCTGCCGTTCTTCTCCTATGGCGGGTCGTCGCTGCTGATGCTGATGTTCGAGATGGGCGTTGTGCTGTCGGTCTCGCGCTCGGCCAATATCGAGAAAAGCTGAATCCACAGTCACCCTGTCTGACTGTTATAATTGGAGTTATCCTATGAAAGTACTACTTGCCGGCGGCGGTACCGCCGGACATATCAACCCGGCGATCGCGATCGCGGGCTACATCCGCTCGAGAGAGCCCGGCGCCGAGATCCTCTTCATTGGGAACCGCGACGGGATGGAGCAGCGGCTGGTCAGCGCGGCGGGATATGAGATCAAGCCGGTCGTCATCACCGGGTTTCGGCGGAGCATATCGCCGAAGAATATCGTGCACAACGTCAAGACCGTCGCCTACTCGTTCCGCTCACGCGCGGATGCAAAGCGGATCATCAAAGAGTTTGACCCCGATATCTGTATCGGTACCGGCGGCTATGTCTCGGGGCCGGTGATCCTCGCCGCCGCGGAGCTTGGCTACCCCACTATCATCCATGAGCAGAACGCCTATCCCGGCGTCACCAATAAGATGCTCTCAAAGCGCGTCAACTGTGTCATGCTCGCGAACGACGCCGCGCGGCGCCATTTTGACAAGGCGGTGCGGATTGCTGTCACCGGCAACCCGATTCGCCCCGCCGTGATCGCGACGAAGCACGACGACGCGCGGCGCCGGCTCGTCGGCGACGATAAGCGTCCGCTGATCCTCTCGTTCGGCGGGAGCCTGGGCGCGCGGTGTATCAACGAGGCGATGGCAGAGCTGATGGTGCGCTCGGCGCACGACGGACGCTACCGCCATATCCACGCCTACGGCGAGCAGGGCACCTGGATGCCCGATCTGATGAGGAGCAAGGGCGTCGATCCCGACGCGACCGAGAACCTCGATATCCGCCAATATATCGACGATATGCCCGACTGTCTGGCGGCGTGTGACGTGGTGGTATGCCGCGCCGGCGCGATCACCCTGTCGGAGCTGCAGGTGAAGGGACGCCCCGCGGTGCTGATCCCGTCGCCGTTTGTTGCCGAGAACCACCAGTACCATAACGCGATGTCGATGGTGAACAAGAAGGCCGCCATGATCATCGAGCAGAAGGACCTCTCCGGCGAGAAGCTGTGCGATACGGTCGATCAGATGCTGTCCGATCCCGATGTGCTCGCTGCCTATCGCGCGAACGCCCAGTCGATGGCGATCGATAACGCAAACGAGCTCATCTACGATATTATCTGCGAGGTGCTCGACCGCTGACCTTCTCCCTTTTTTCGGTCACAATCGGCGCTCCCGCCACATAGAATATCCAGAGATACTTACTGGAGAGGGCGGTTGCTGTGGCGATACTGGCTGTGGACGGGAGAAGAAGGTTGTCGGGAGAGACGGCAGTGCAGGGATCGAAGAACGCGACCCTGCCGATACTGGCGGGAACGCTGCTCTGTGCCGACGAGTGTATCGTACATAACTGCCCCGACCTGTCCGATGTCGAGGCGTCGCTTTCGATCCTGCGCTACCTTGGATGCAGCGCGAGCCGCGACGACGGCACGCTTGCGGTAGATACGCGCGGGATGGTGCGATCCGATATCCCCGAGGAGCTGATGCACCGGATGCGCTCCTCGATCATCTTCCTCGGCGCGCTCGTTGCGCGCACCGGCAGGGCGCGGATGTCCTATCCGGGCGGATGCGAGCTGGGGCCGCGGCCGATCGACCTGCACCTAAGCTCGCTCAGGCGGCTCGGGGTCGAGATCACCGACGAGCACGGCGAGCTGGTCTGTACCGCTCCCGAGGGGCTGCACGGCGCGGGGATCGCGCTGCCGTTTCCGAGCGTGGGCGCTACCGAGAACATCATGATCGCCGCCTGTACTGCCGACGGCACCACGATCATCTCGAACGCAGCGCGCGAGCCCGAGATCAGCGACCTTGCCGACTTTCTCAACGCCTGCGGCGCGCATATCGACGGCGCGGGCGAGAGCACGGTGATGATAGACGGTGTGAGCCGGCTGCACGGCGCTGTGCACGCGATCATCCCCGATCGGATCGTCGCCGCGACGCTGCTGTGTGCCGCTGCGGTCACCCGCTCGGATATCACCCTGCGTCGGGTGATCCCGTCGCATCTGTCGTCGATCATCCCGATCTTTGAGCAGAGCGGGTGCGAGGCGGAGTTTTGCGGCAGCGACCTGCGGTTCTGCGCGCCGTATAAGCTGCGCAGCTCAAAGCTGATCCGCACCATGCCGTACCCCGGGTTCCCCACCGACGCCCAGGCGCCGATGATGTCGGTCGCCGCGCTGTGTGACGGGATCACGGTGTTCGTTGAGAATATGTTCGAGAGCCGGTATCGCCATGTCGGCGAGCTCTGCCGGCTGGGCGCGAATATCCGCGTAGAGGGCAAGGTCGCCGTGGTCGACGGGGTGCGACGGCTGCTGTCGGCGAACGTCGCCGCCCATGACCTTCGCGGCGCCGCCGCGCTGGTGGTCGCCGCGCTGGCCGCTCACGGCCGCAGCGAGATCTCGGGGATCGGGTATCTCGAACGCGGATACGAGCGGTTCGAGCTGGTGCTCAGCGCGCTGGGCGCGGATATCAAGAAAATCTAGCTTTCAGCATACAGAATGTTCAAGTAGAGGAGGTGTTCCATCGTGAAGAAATCCGATCGTCGTCACCGCGACGCCTATATCGACGTCGACGCGGACGAGGCGCTCTCAGCGTTCTCGGATGACGACAACGAGTTCTATGTCGACGAGGTCGAGGCGACCCTGTCGAAGGACGACCGCAAGGAACACCGCAAGGAACACCGCAAGAAGCGGGAGAAGAAGCCCTCCACCCCCTCGAGGCGCAGGGTGCTGCGTATCGTGGGCTACTGTCTGATCGTGGCGGTGATCCTGATCGTCGGCGTGGTGCTGTCGCTGACGGTGCTCTTCAAGACCCAGTCCTATGAGGTCACCGGCACCGACCGCTATACGGCGGATCAGATCGCGGCGGTCTCGGGCATCGTCGAGGGCGAGAACATCTTCTTAGCGCCAAAGGCCCCCGCCGAGCGGCGCATCAAGGATGAGTTTCCCTTTGTCGAGGACGTGGACGTTACCTTCCGCATCCCCGATACCATCCGCATCCACATCACCGAGGCGGTCGAGGGGTATCTTGTCAAGGCGACGGATACCGAGTATCTGCTCATCAGCACCCGCGGACGGATCCTCGATCGGGTCAGCGATATCTCGGGGTATGATCTGCCCATCTTCATCGGGCCCGACGCCGCCGGCGGCGAGATCGGCGACTATGTCGACTATGAGGATCAGACGGTGATGGGCATTATCGACGAGATCACCGGGGTGTTCGCCGACAACGGGTATCAGGGCATCACCGAGATCGACGCGACCAACCCCGCGAGCATCTCGTTCACCTATGATGACAGGATCAAGGTGAAGCTCGGGCTGCCCGAGGATCTGTCGTACAAGATCCGCACCGCCATGACGATCATCGAAGAGAAGATCGATGTGAACACTGCCGCGGCGATCGAGGGCGTGCTGGATGTGTCGCGCTGTAACGAGACCAAGCGCAGCTACTTTGACGAGACGCCGCTGCTGTCGCTCGACGCGACCGAAGCCCCCACCGACGGACAGGACGACACGACTGACAGCGGAGATGACCTTTATGACAGCGATATCGGGCAGGAGCCGCAGACAGAGCTCAGCGTCGATGACTGGTATCTGTAACAAGAGAAAACCGCAGAGCGAGAGCCGACAGAGCGTTCGGCTCTCGCTTTTTTGATGGAAAAATCATGAATTTTTGATGAATTTTGAAAAAAATATTGAATTTGTCGCAGAGTTGTGGTACCTTATAAGAGTATAAAAATATAATCTGTCAGTATGCGCCCTGAGCGCATATATGAAGGAGGATATCACTATGGCTTTTGAAGTAGAAAAGAATCCTGCCAGCGGGCTGCCGGTCATCAAGGTCATCGGCGTCGGCGGCGGCGGCGGGAACGCCGTCAACCGGATGATCAAGATGGACGTCAAGAACGTCGAGTTTATTGCGATCAACACCGATGAGCATGTTCTCCGTTTCTCGAAGGCGAACGAGAAGGTCCAGATCGGCGAGAAGGTCACCCGCGGCAAGGGCGCCGGCTCGATGCCCGAGGTCGGACAGGCCGCCGCCGAGGAGAACCGCGACGAGATCGCCGCGCTGCTCAAGGACACCGATATGGTATTCATCACCGCCGGTATGGGCGGCGGCACCGGCACCGGCGCGGCTCCGATCGTCGCCAAGGTCGCCAAGGATATGGGCATCCTCACCGTCGCCGTCGTCACCAAGCCCTTCTCCTTCGAGGGGAAGAAGCGCATGGCGCAGGCGGAGCAGGGGATCGCCGAGCTCACCGGTGTGGTGGACTCGCTGATCATCGTACCCAACGAGCGGCTCAAGTATGTCTCTGACCAGAGCATCACGCTGCAGAACGCGTTCCTCATCGCCGACGATGTGCTGCGTCAGGGTGTGCAGAGCATCTCTGACCTGATCGTGGTGCCGGGGCTGGTCAACCTCGACTTCGCCGATGTGTCGGCTGTCATGCGCGACGCGGGATTTGCCCACATGGGCATCGGCAAGGCGACCGGCAAGGACAAGGCGGTCGTCGCGGCGGATATGGCGATCTCTTCGGCACTGCTCGAGACCTCTATCGACGGCGCGACCGGCGTTATCATCAACATCACCGCCTCGCCCGACATCACCCTCGACGATATCGACGCCGCGTCCACCATGGTCGCCCAGAAGAGCGCCGAGAACGCCAACATCATCTGGGGTGCGGTCATCGACGAGGATATGAAGGACGAGATCAGCGTGACCGTTATCGCGACCGGATGCGGCGCATCCACCGATAACTCGGGCGCTTATCCCAGCTCTACCCCCGATAGGATCGATCCCGTCAGCCCGGCGGCTCCCGTACAGCCGGTCGAGCCGGAGTCCTCGTCGGATGACGATGATTCGTTCTACGATATCATGTCGATCTTCAACTCTTAAGCATTCCTAAATATAACAGAAGGCACCGTGCATGAACTGCACGGTGCCTTTTTGTTGTATGACCTCGGCTCATGACATTCCCGTCATGAGCCGGTATGGATGCCGCTAACTGTTCAGCAGCGAGCGCGACTAGTTCGCAGCACTCGTCTGTGCGGCCTCGGTCGCCTCGGTCGCCTCGGTCGCCTCGGTGATGCCTTGGCTTGGGATCGTGAGGAGCCCTTTTCGATACTTCAGGGTCAGCACGCGCAGCACCTTGGCGTTCACGTCGTCCTCGGAGATATCGCCGCTGTCGATCAGCGTTTCGACAGTGTCGATATAGTCGTCGATGTCGTCGGGCATGAGGAACATATCAATATCGGCGCTGAAGATCCCCTTAACGATCTGTTCGGTCGAGTAGTCGTCCAGCGCGCCCATCTCCAAGCTGTCGCTGATGACAACGCCGTCATAGCCAAGCTCGCCGCGCAGCAGGTCGGGAACGACCTTGGGCGAGAGGGTCGCAGGGAGCGTATCGTCCAGCGCGGATACGACGATATGCCCGACCATCACCATGTCGGCGCCGGCGTCGATGCCCGCTTTGAACGGTACGAGCTCCTCGGCGATCAGCTGATCGCGGCTCTTGTCGACGTGGGCGGGGATCAGCTCGGTGTCCTCGATGGCGGTACCCTGACCGGGGAAGTGCTTGAGCGTGGTCATCACGCCGCCCTCCTCAAATCCGGTGACGGCAGCCGCTACCAGCGTCGCCGCCTCGTCATAGTCGTCGGAGTAGGCGCGATCACCGATGCTGACGTTCTCGGGGATGGACCAGACGTCCGCGACCGGCGCAAAGTTGAGGTTAAATCCGTAGGAGGCGATGTTCTCGGCAAGCGCGACGGCGTTCTTCTTGGCGGTGTCGGTGCCCTCTGCTTTGTAGGTGTACATGGCGTTGAGCTTGTCAAATCCGTTGAAGGCGTTCGCGACCCTCGCGATACTGCCGCCCTCCTCATCCACCGCGATGAACAGCGGGGTAGAGGCAAAGGAGCTCGTCCCTTTGATGAGAGATGCGAGCTGCTGTTCGTCCTCGATGTTGTCCGAGAAGTAGACGATGCCGCCGACGTTGTATGCGCCGAGCTTCTCCTTGGTGGTGTCACCCGCCTCGGTCGCGCCGTCAACGCCGGTCAGCTCCTTGGTGGAGACGATCATCATCTGGCAGATCTTGTCCTCCAAGCTCATCCGGTTGAGGTAGCTGCTCGCGAACGCCGCATAGTCGGGCTCGGGCGGCTCGGTCGGCGCGTGGGTCGGCGCTGTCTCAAAGGTCGCGGTCTCGGGCTGGATGGTGGGCACCGATTCCATGGTGGGCTCGGTGTCCTGCGCGGGCTTAATGATATAGTTCCATGCCGCGAACGCGCCCGCGCCGAGCAGCGCGACAATGAGGATCGGGATGATGATTTTCAATGCGACAGAGCCGGCGGACGCGCGTCCGTGCTTGCTCTTATACTTTTCGGCCATATGATTCACCTAACCTATCTAGCATTATTATCTCCATATTATCATACAATATTTGGTATTGTCAATCTTTTTGGTCACAATTTGTATGTGCTTTTTGTCAACAGGGTCCTGTGACGGCACGCGGTGCACACGCAGTGTGGGGGATCGGCGCGAAAGCGGTTTTTTTCTGAAAAATAACGGTGGACAAGATAGCGGATTTATACTATACTATATGACGTAAGCAGGAAACACCGTGGTAGAGTTTGGAGAACAGTATGCCTGAATACTATTACAAAGAAGCGTTGAAGCTGGGGCTCAAGGAGGCAAAGGCCGCTTCGTCGAAGAGCGATACGGCGATGCTGCCCGCGCTGGATGAGCTGTTGAAGGACAAGAAGACCGCCGGCGAGGTGAACCTCGGGCTGGTGCCGATCCCCGCCGAGAGGATCGTCGGCACCAAGAGCGTCGGTCGGGTGAACGCGTTCGCGCCGAACTTCATGCCCATCATGGACGAGGGGACCGAGTTTGCCGACAAGTGGGAACACCTGTGCCAGTCGCACCTGAGCGACGGCATCCGCGAGCCGATCAAGGCGTATGAATATATGAACCGCTTCTATGTCGAGGAGGGCAACAAGCGCGTCAGCGTGCTCAAGTTCTTTGACGCGGTGCATATCATGGGGACGGTCATCCGGGTGCTGCCCGAGAAGACCGATGACGAGGAGGTCGATCGGTACTATGAGTTCGTCGACTTCTACAAGTACAGCAAGGTGAACTTCATCGAGTTCACTGTCAAGGGCAGCTATCTTAAGCTGCAGAAGGCCCTCGGCAAGGAACCGGGCGAGGAGTGGAGCGAGGAGGACCGAAAGGCGTTCTCGGCGGCGTACTACTACTTTCGCAAGGCATATCTGTCGATGGGCGGCGAGAAGCTGCAGTCCTCGACTGCCGCCGACGCGATGCTCAGCTATATCCAGGTCTACAGCTATCAGGAGCTGACCGACACCACCGCCGCCGATATCGAGAAGAACCTCAGCAAGATGTGGGAGGAGGTCGAGCTCAAGGAGGAGCAGACCCCCATCGAGGTCAAGACCGACCCGCCCGCCGAGAAGAAGGCGAGCGTGCTCACCAAGGTGCTCTCCCCGTCGGAGCCGCCGGTGATGAAAGTGGCGTTCATCTATGACGGTACACCCGAGAAATCCGGCTGGGTCCACGATCATGAGACGGGCCGACGGCATATCCAGACCGTGTTCCACGACCGCATCGACACCGAGATCTACCGCAACGCCATGGAGGGCGATCCGGTAGGGGTGATCGAGCAGGCGGTCGAGGACGGCGCGGGGCTGATCTTCACGACCTCGCCGCGCTTCATGCAGGCCAGTCTTCGGGTGGCGGTCGACCATCCCGACGTCATCATCATGAACTGCTCGCTCAACAAGTCGCACCGCTATGTCCGCTCCTACTACACCCGTATGTATGAGGCAAAGTTCATCCTCGGGGCGATTGCCGGCTCGCTGTGCGAGAGCGGGCGGCTGGGGTATGTATGCGACTATCCCATCTTCGGCCAGATAGCCGGCATCAACGCGTTCGCGCTCGGCGCCCAGATGGCCAACCCGCGGGTGAAGGTGTATCTCGAATGGACCTCGATCAAGGACGCGAAGGAGATCGCGCGCTCGATGGAGGAGCAGGGGATCCGCCTCATCTCGTCCCAGGACACCTCGCGGTTCCTGTTCGACGAGCGGTCGAGCTTTGGGCTGTCCTATGTCAACGGCGAGCAGCGCGAGCTGCTGGCGACGCCGGTGTGGAAGTGGGGCGTGTACTATGAGCGGATCCTCAACCGCGTGTTCGACAAGAGCATGCAGGAAGAATATAAGAAGAGCAACAAGGCGCTCAACTACTACTGGGGGATGTCCGCCGGCGTGGTGGATGTCGAGTATGCCGCGACGCTGCCGCGTCCTGCGCGGCGGTTCGGCGACCTTCTGCGCAAGGTGATGATCCAGGAGGCGGCGTCGCCGTTCCTCACCCCGATCATCGCCCAGAACGGCGACGTCATCGGCAAGGAGACCGGCGAGCTGACCCTCGATCAGATCATCTCGATGGACTATCTCGTCGAGAACGTCGTCGGCGATATCCCGCTGTATGACGCGCTCACCCCGATGGGAAAGGCGACCGTCGACGCCGTCGGTATCGAGAAGGCGAAGAGCGCTGCCGATACCGGCGCGGCCCCTGTGCAAAGCCCTCAGGAGGATACGCCGTGAGGATCCTTGCTGTATCGGATGTTGAGGCGAAGTACTTCTATGACTACTATACCCCCGGCAAGCTCGACGGCATCGACATGATTATCAGCTGCGGTGATTTGAACCCCGGGTACCTCGAGTTCCTCGTCACCATGGCGAACTGTCCGCTGCTGTATGTGCACGGCAACCATGACGACGGCGCCTGCAGAGAGCCCGAGGGATGCGAGTGTATCGACGATCGCGTGGTCGAGATCGGCGGCGTGCGGATCGCGGGGCTGCCCGGGTCCTATCGCTACAAGCACGGTGCCTATATGTTCACCGAGCGGGGGATGCGTCGCCATGTGCGGCGGCTGCGCTATGCGATCCGGCGGCACAAAGGGGTCGATATCCTCGTGACCCATGCGCCCGCTCGGCACCTCAACGACTTTGACACTTTGACGCATCGCGGGTTCGAGTGCTTTCATGAGCTGCTCGATACCTATCGGCCGCGGCTGTTCCTGCACGGGCATATCCACCGCAACTACGGCGTCGGGATCCCCCAGCGCACCGAACACGGTGACACGCTGGTGGTGAATGCGTGCGAGTACTGTCTGCTTGACTATGATGAGGAGAAGATCGTCTGAGGAGGGATGACGATGCGCGCTGTGAAAACCGAATACACCGTGACATCCGCCCATCCGCTCGCTGCATCTATCCGGATCGCTCATGTCAGCGATCTGCACGCGCGGCCTGCCGACGATATCCTTGGGATGCTGCAGGAGGCGCGCCCCGACATCATCGTTGTGACGGGCGATACCTATGAGCGGTATGACAACCGCCCGCAGTACGAATTTGAGCATCGCCCCGTCAAGCGGCTGATCATCAACTGCATCCACTATACCAACCATTTTCTGTGCAAGTTCCGGCATGGGGAGAAGAGGGCGGACACGAAGCACGCGAACCGGTTCCTTGCAAAAGCGGTCAGGATCGCGCCGGTATATATGAGCTTGGGCAACCACGAGCAGAAGCTGCTCGACGATGACCGTCGGTTCCTCTCTCAGATCGGGGTGTGCCTGCTCGATAACGACGCGGTGACGGCGACGGTGAACGGCTCGCCGATCCACATCGGCGGGATGTCCTCGTGGGAGTACGAGGCGTTCCTCGAGCGCTTTGCGCAGAAGGACGGCTGCAAGCTGCTGCTGTGCCATCACCCCGAGCGGTTCGAGCCGCTGGTGCTTCATACCGATATCGACCTTGTGCTCGCCGGCCATACTCACGGGGGACAGTTCCGTATCGGGTCGCGCGGCAGGGGCTTCTTCGTCCCCGGTCAGGGGCTGTTCGGACGCTATGCCCACGGGATGTTCTTCGGTGGGCGGCTGATCGTGTCGGCGGGATGCTCGAACACCGTGGCGTTCCCGCGGATCCGTAACCCCCGCGAGCTGGTGATGGTGACGATGAAGGGAGCATCATGATGGAGCGGTTTGATATCCACACAGCGCCGCTGGAGATAGAGCGAAAGTTTCTGATCGAATACCCCGATATCGAGCGGCTGTCTCGTATGCCCGACTATCACGTCGAGCATCTGGAGCAGTCCTATCTGGACGCTCACGGAGAGCTCCGCGGCGGGCGTATCAGGCGGGTCGAGACGGAACTCTCGACGACGTATTATTATACCTACAAGGAGCATATCACCGATGTCACGCGCCGCGAGTATGAGCGGAAGATCAGTGAGCAGGAGTATCGCGCGCTGCTGTCCCATCGCGCGCCCGGGACACACACCATCCAAAAAGACCGCCATGTCTTCTGCTACAGCGGGCTGACCTATGAGCTGGATGTGTATGATTTCTGGGACGATCGGGCGACGCTCGAGTGCGAGGTGGACAGCGAGGAGACCGAGATCCCGATCCCGCCGTGTGTGACCCTCATCCGCGAGGTGACCCACGACCGCCGGTATCATAACTCTCGGCTGGCCGTCAGCCATTTGATAGAAATCACAGAACCATAACACAGAGGGGGTTCTCGCAAAATAGAAAAATGTCATTCTGAACGCTAGTAGTCTGTTAGGCCTAAAACTTTATAAGCATTACTGCGTCTATTTGCGTCATACTTCGTCCTTGACCTTGACAG
>CAJODM010000025.1:9175-28057 GCA_905233755.1 uncultured Ruminococcus sp. | reverse complement strand
TCGGCTTCCATTATACATTGAAAGACTTACCCATGTGCTGAACCTCGACTTACCCATGTGCTGATACTCACGGCTTACCGATGTGCTGAACCCGCACACAATTGCTCTGAAAAAGGGATTCGTTCCGGATGATGAGATTCCCCTGTGAGGGGAATCTCACCGTCCGCTCATGCGGGCGTTTCCTCGGCACCGTAGGGACGGTGACCACACCGTCCGTTATGAAGCGATACAGGAAAAGCTGTGCGTTTTGTATTTATATTCGGATGATGTGGGCATCATCCCTACGATTCTATGATGCGGACATTATCCCCCATAGGGGAATCTCACCGTCCGTTTCGACTACCTATGCCCGGGTCATCCAGAATGGAGCGTAGCGACATGAAGGATCTGAGCGCACAGGCGCATCCGTACCCTGTACCGTCGCAGGAAGTCACCCCGTCGGCGTACTAAGATTCTTCACTTCACTTTGTTTCGTTCAGAATGACACCACTATTCGGATGATGTGGTCATCATCCATACGATTCTATGCGGCGTTTTCATGACACCGTAGGGACGGTGACCACACCGTCCGAATATCAATCCAAAAATCCGCAGGATTTTCCCACAACTCTTCACTCTTCACTATTAAAAACCGGGCTGTCGTGCTGACAGCCCGGTTCTGCGGTTATACGCACCGTTCACAAGGGTGAACGGCAGATCATATTCTTCTGTTGTCTTCTAGCGGGACAGGATACCCTTGAGCGTATCGGCGTTCGGGAGCACGACCGGGCGGAGCAGGTTCTGAACGATGCCCGCGCCGAACTGCTCGCGGTTCATCGGGATATCGGGGATGAAGCATACGACCGCGAACGCATACACCAGCCCCAGCATACCGAGATAGCGCTCGAACTGCTCTTCGTCCTGCGAGCCGGAGTACTGCATCAGGAACTTCCTGCCGACCGCTAACGCCATCTCGGGCTCCATACCGACCGATACACGGATCACATCGGGCTGGGTCTTGGGTCCGGAGATAAGATCCCGATAGATGTTCGCCACATCATAGATCGCTGTACCGCGCGTCGCCTCGCCCATGTCGATGAGCATCAGCTCGCCGTTCTGGAGCATGATGTTGCCGGGGTGCAGGTCGCCGTGAGCCAGGGTGTCGCCGTCCGCCATGGCATCAATGATGCCGAGCAGCACATCCACCTCGCTCTGCTCACAGAACAGCAGCATATCCGCAGAGCTGACCCGCGATCTGAGAAAGCTCTTGAGCGGGGTGATCTCGTCGCCGATGATCGGGGTCGAATGGATCTTTCGAACAAACGCGACGTACTTGCCGATATACTCGTCCAGATGCTCGGGATCGCTCACCATCGCATGGGACAGGGTATCGGAGTTGATTGCCTCGTACATCACGCCGTAGCTGTCGCCCGATCTCACGGTATCATAGGCGATGACCGACGGGATGCCGCTGACGAACGCTGCCTTGGCATAGCGGCGCTCGCGTTCGATCTTCTCCATCGGATAATCGGGCTTGTACAGCTTGACGATGGTCTCGTCATCCAGCCGGTAGACGGTGCCGTTGCCGCCCTGAGCGATGATCTCCTTGCCGGTCAGGTCGATCTCTCGGATCGCCTTCTGCACGTTTAGGATACTGGTGAAGCCCGTTATATCGAGGATCTCATAGACCTCGGGGCTGACGTTGAGGACGGTCACGTCGCTGACAGCTTTCTTCAGCTTCATCAGCACGCGCAGACCGGCGCTCGAGATATACTCGAGGTCTGAAGCGTCGATCTCGGACGGCTTTGCTGCCAGGATCGCGTTCTCGAACTCGTGAGCGTTGGTGGAGTCGATCTTCCCTTTCAGTTGATACATAGAGACCTCCTTGTGATATATGCACTTGATAGATACAGGATTTGCCATCGTGTTCATGGGTATAGCGATGCCGTAACAGGGTTATTATACCAGAATGCCGATACGCGTCAATGGGTATATTCCACAAAAAAGAACGTGCTCGACTGCCGACACTTCTATCTAAATAATTAATAAATCTCGCAAATTCACTTTACTGGACGGATGAAAATATGCTATAATCCATATGATAACCGTCTGTCGGCATCGGGTCGCCGGACGACAACGGTACAATCTGATCTCTGTCATAACGGAACAGGAAAAGCCGATATCGGCCCCTATCCCAAGATATATACCACCAAAGGAGAATATATATGAAGAGAAAGCTAATCACCCTGATCGGGGCTTTGGCGGTCCTGCCGACCGTCCTGCTCGCCGGCTGTGCCGCAGGAACACCCGCTGCTTCCGACAAGGAGACGATCGGGATCATCGGTGCGATGGACAACGAGGTGACATCTCTGAAGGAGGCGGCCGCGATCACAGAGACGACGACGATCGCCCAGATGGAGTTCTGTCAGGGAACGCTCAGTGGCAAGAACGTCGTCATCGTCAAGTGCGGGATGGGCAAGGTGAACGCCGGGATATGCGCACATACGTTGATCAATGAGTTCGGCTGCACCAGGATCATCAACACCGGCGTCGCCGGCTCGCTTGACAACAGGATCGACATCGGGGATATCGTCGTGTCGACCGACGCTGTGCAGCACGACTTTGATGTCGAAGCCATCGGCTTTCAAAAAGGGGAGATCCCCTATACGGGGCTGTACGCCTTTGAGGCGGATGAATCCATGCGCGCGGCAGCGGTGAAGGCGGTCGAGCAGTCCGCTCCCGATATCCATGTGTTCGAGGGCAGGGTCTGCTCCGGCGATCAGTTCATCAGTGAAGAAGAGCAGCGGGATACGATCCTATCCGATTTCGGCGGGATGTGCTGTGAGATGGAGGGCGGCGCCATCGCGCAGACCTGCTATCTGAACCACACACCGTTTGTGATCATCCGCGCCATCTCGGATAAGCCGGATGGAACAGACGTCGTCGATTATCAGACGTTTGAGGCACAGGCAGCCGCGCGGTGCGCCGATATCGTCCGGTATATGGTCGAACACCTGTAACCGCCTGTACGGGAAACGGAGGTAAAGATATGAACAGAATCAGAGAGTACTTCAAGGTATATGAATCCAAAGAGACCCGAGAGGTCTTTGAGCAGAACGAGTATGAAGCCAACCGGCTGTCGTATTATGTCATTTTTGCGTGCGCGGCGATCCTGATCATCGCGTGGGTGCTGAATCTGTTGGGCATCTTCACCGTGGCGCGCAACAGGATGAATATCCTCGCTCTGTCGGGCGTTGTGGAATTTGCCGTTCCGGTGACGCTCTACCTCGTCTTCAAGGGCAGAAAGCGATGGCTCAAGTACGTGATGGTCATCACGCTGCTCGTCGTGTGCACACAGCTGTTCGGCATCCTGAACCACAACGTGATCCTGATCATGATCCTGCCGGTGCTGTTATCGAGCCGGTACTTCTCCAAGGGCTTCACCGCTATGATGGCGATCCTGTCTGTGCTGATGATCCTTTCGGGGAGCATCCTATCGGTACACTTTGGGATCATCGACCTGAACTTCTATCCCGTTATCGACAACGGTACGGTCATAACGATAGAGGACGGGCTGCGCGCCTCGGTCACAGCGCTGGGCGTTGACCTCGGCAGAGCGACAAAGTCGATGATCATCAACGGGTTTCTGCCGCGGCTGCTCGTGTTCACGGTCATCAGCTTCATCGCGGTATATATCGCAAAGCACGGCCACGACATGGTGCTGCAGCAGGATAAGATATCCCGTGCAACGGCGATCGTCAGCGCCGAGCTCAATACCGCTACCCAGATACAGAACAGCATGGTTCCCAACATCTTTCCGGCCTTTCCCGAAAGGGACGAGTTCGATATCTATGCCGCGATGTACACCGCCAAGGAGGTCGGCGGGGATTTCTATGACTTTTTCTTAGTAGACGAATCGCACCTCGCGATAGTGATCGCCGACGTCTCGGGCAAGGGGGTTCCCGCTGCGCTGTTCATGATGGCGTCGAAGATTCTGCTCAACGACCAGACGCTCGTCGGCGGCACACCTGCCGAGATACTGGCAGCCGTGAACGACCGTATCTGCAGCAACAACAAGGCGGAGATGTTCGTCACCATCTGGCTGGGCATCCTTGATATCCGCACCGGCAAGATCATCGCTTCTAACGCCGGTCACGAGTATCCGGTCATCCGCAAGGACAGCGGACAGTACGAGCTGCTCAAGGACAAGCACGGGTTTGTTGTCGGCGGGATGGAAGGCGTCATGTACAGGAACTATGAGATCACGCTGAAGAAGGGGGATTCGCTCTTCCTCTATACCGACGGGATCCCCGAGGCGAACAACGCCGATAAGGAGCAGTTCGGCACCGACAGGATGGTTTCGGCGCTGAATATCGACCCCGCCGCCGCACCCGAAGAGATCCTATCGAACGTCAAGAACGAGGTGCAGCAGTTCGTGGGCGACGCCGAGCAGTTCGACGATTTGACGATGCTCTGCCTGCGCTACAACGGCACAGCATAACGACGCCGCCGAAACAGGGCGAACGCCTATAGCTTTGCTTAAATATCTATGAAAACCCCCACGATCACCGCGCGGACAGCGCCGGTAATCGTGGGGGTATTGTCGTATCATAGTCCTGCATCTCAGGATGACAGGGATTTGTGTGATCCTGTGCTGCCTACCGTATCATAACAAGGCGACAGCAGGACAGTGGGTCTATGCGATCGCTCCTATATAGAGCCGTTGTTATTGCTGATCGCGGGTTACAGCTTGTTATCGGACAGGTACTCTCGTATCATCTCGATCATAGCATCGCCGTCAAAGTCGCTGAAGATCTTGATCATACATCCGCTGATCATAGGATTCAAATCAAGCCCCAGCTCCACAGTGCGCGTGTCGGTTTTGAAGCCGTAGCACCGCTTCCCGCTGGCATACGCAATCCCGAGCTCGACACAAGCGCCCTCGTCGGGAACTCTGCCGTCGAGATTCATAAAGATGATATCCGCCGCCATGACGTTCTTTTCATCAAGGCCAAAGATCATTTCTATGAGCTCTTCTTCGGATTTGCCCTCCAGTTGTGAGGATTCTATGCCGTCGCGCTGCGGCAGAAAGACCTCATAGCCGTATTCTTCGAGCACCTGTGTGATCTTCAGGTTATAGTCCTTCTCCGCCTGATTGAAGAGCGGGGCGGCAAAATACACCTTGTTCCCGTTTCCTGCGTTCTCGACCGGCGCAGCGTCACCCGACGTCTCGGATATAGACACGGCCGCGTCTAAGGCGGTTGCCGCAGCGGGATCGTCCGTATCGGTTCCGCCTGATGAACATGCGGATAAAGAGAGCAGCATAGCGGCGCATACCGCAAGCGCAACAATGATTGTCGACAGGTTCTTCATGATAGGTTGTCTCCTTTTTGAGTAATATATCGGGTGTCATCGCGCTGCGGGGTAGCTGCTGTCCTCTTTCTCCTGTGGAACCATACGATCCGCGGATGGATGATTATGCTTTCGGCAGCTCGATCCTCGGCAGATAGCGCGTATATGGTTCTGATACGGTGTAAGCGATCTTTTCGCTATCGAGTAGCTCAAAGAACCGCTCCAGCGGTTCGCGCTTCTTGTCGATTAGCTGGAAGGTGATGCAGAATTTGTCCGATAATGCGTTCACCTCGAGCATCAGATCGCCGTCTGTGATGGTATATAGCCCCTTGATATGCTGATCCATCTCGCCCCAATCCATCTTTCCGACATAGCTGATCGTGCTGTTGTCGCGGGGATCGCTGCGGAAGGTGCTGTTCTGAGAGGCATATTTCTTCTTCGATTTCAGATCGGGCTGTGCGTCGATACCGTCGTGGGCTTTCTGGAGATTGACAAAGCGCTCCACGCTCAGCTCCGACTGGTTCTGCTTGATGATCGCGCCTCTTGCGCGCATATTGAGCTTCTCGATGGATTCGTCCTTCATATCCCACTCGTATCGGATGTGGATAAAACGGACAAAATCACGGTAGGATTCATCTAGGCCGATATCACTGCGATAATCCGCCGCGATCCTGACAGAGAGATGCCCATGGTCTTCACCGCCCCTTTTTTATCTGTTTTTGACGTGATAGACGACGTTGATCGCAAATCCGGACGGAGATATCATCACGGCTGTCCTTGCAGAACCGTTGTCGATGATATCGCCTTCGCCTCTCATGTTCTTGAAGCCGAACGACGACAGGAGCGCGATCGCCTCATCCAGATCATCGACGTTCATCTGGACGGCGACCATATCCCGAGGCATCCGGTTGACCTGTGCGATCGAGATACCATGACCGTCGGCGTCCTTCATGCGGAACCCGGAGTCGTGATTCTCCGATGCGTCTGTCTTTTCGTGCTTCTTCGAGAACCCGAGCGCCTCAAATACGCGTCCGATGTTCTCGGCGTCATTGGTCATGATCAGCGGGCTAAAGCTGGTGATTTTCATACATTTCCTCCAAAGCAGTATTGATGATAGGGTATTCGCAACGTTTATATACTATCAGAAAAGAAAGGGATAGTCAATCAGAATTTTGCAGAATAACGCGAGGGCAGGGCTGCCATGGCGGCCCTGCAGAGCTTTCCGTCGTGCATTTTGGCGCGAAATATTGACAACCCGCCGGTTTATTATTATAATTGAAAAAAATTATCGGCAAGGTTTCATGCCGCTTTCGACAAGGCGGGCGATACTTGCCCCATCAAAGGAGAGCCAGCCATATGGATACAATGATGATGTTTGTCGGCATTCTTGTGCTGATATGTATTCTCGGATTCTTCAACGAAAAGGTCACCAAGCTGACCTACGAGATCGCGCTCATGCTGTTTTCGTCGATACTCGGTATTCTGTTATTGGTAGGGATATCGGTGGTAGAGAACACCGATATCGTCAACGTCCTCAAGGATGTGCAGGGGTTCGATATCCATGAGTTTTTGATGCACGGGGTGCTGTGCTTTATGCTGTTTGCCGGCTCCTGCCATATGCAGCTCAAGGACTTCAAGCAGCAGGCGCGGCAGGTAACGGTGCTGGCGCTGGTATGCACCCTGCTTGGCGCGGCATTCTACGGTCTGCTGATCTACGGTGCGGGCATGCTGTTCGGGCTCAACCTCTCGCTGCCGGTATGTCTGATGTTCGGCAGCATCATCGCGCCCACCGACCCCATCGCCGCCACCGGTATCCTGAGCAAGTTCGGGCTGCCGAAGAAGACCTCCTTCCTGATCCAGGGCGAGTCGCTGTTCAACGACGGCATCGGCGTCGCGCTGTTTGTCTGCTTCTCGGGCATGGTGTCCGCTTCGTCGTCGTCCGAGGACGGCTTTGTCGGCGTTATGCTCCGCGAGATCATCGGCGCGCTGGTCATCGGCGTGGCGGTAACGGTGCTGTGCTTCTTGATGTATCGGTTCTGCAAGCATGCCTATCTGAAGATCTTCATCAGCTTGCTGACGGTGTCGCTGTCATATGTCCTGTGTGAGGCGCTGCATTTTTCGGGCGCGATCGCGTCGGTCGTCTGCGGGATCCTGTTCTCGGAGCTGCGCTCCCGCTACAGCGCATATGAGGAGGAACAGCACGCCGAGATATTCGACTCGTTCTGGGAGACGCTCGATGTGTTCCTCAACTCCATGCTGTATGTGCTGTTGGGGCTGTCGTTCGTCAGCGTGCTGAAGATGGAGTATGTGCTCCTGCTCTCTGCCACCGCGATCCTCGCCAACCTGATCGCCCGCGTCGCCAGTCTCTCGATCTCGACGCTGGTCATCGGCGAGATCCCCGACAAGTTCACTCGTTTTGGGTTTGTCGCGCTGCTGACATGGGGCGGGCTGAGAGGCGGACTTTCGGTGGCGCTCGCGATGAGCACCAAGGATATGCTGCCCGAGCAAACCTACTTTATCATCCTCGGATGCACCTACGCGGTCGTGTTCTTCACCACGGTGATCCAGGGGTTGACGATGAAGCCGGTCTACAACCGCATCAGCAGCCGCCACCGCACCGCATAACTTTCGGCGGCAAGATAGAAGAGAAGATAACAGAAATGGGCGCTCGATCCCGGCTATGGGATAGAGCGCCCTTTGTTGTGTTGTGTTATATCTCAGCATTCCGGTACAGGAACACCGGACTGTCGGACGATCAGTTGAACTGAGAGTTGTAGATCTCGCTGTAGAGCCCGCCGAGCTCCATCAGGGAGTCGTGGGTACCGGTCTCGACGATGTTGCCGTCCTTCATGACAAAGATCAGGTCGGCGTTCTTGATGGTAGAGAGCCGGTGCGCGATGACAAAGCTGGTTCTGCCGCTCGTCAGCGAATCCATCGCCTTCTGGATCAGGATCTCGGTTCTGGTATCGACGTTGCTGGTCGCCTCATCGAGGATCAGCATCGGCGCGTTCTCGGTCATGGCTCTGGCGATGGTGACGAGCTGTTTCTGACCGGCTGAGAGCGCGCTCTCCTTCTGGATCTCGGTATCAAGCCCCTGCGGCAGGGTGGATACATAGTGGCTCAGGTTGGTCTCTTCGAGGATCTCGCTCAGGCGGTTCTCGTCAACATTCTTGAGGTTGTAGACGATGTTCTCTCTGAGCGTGCCGTTGATGACCCAGGTCTCCTGCAGGATCATGCCGAAGATATCTCTGAGCTCCTGACGCGACATATCCTTGATGGACACGCCGTCGACCAGGATATCGCCGCTGGTGATCTCATAGAAGCGCATCAGCAGGTTGACGAGCGTGGTCTTGCCCGCGCCGGTGGGACCGATGATCGCGACCTTCATACCGGGCTCGATCTTGCCGGAGAAGTTGGTGATCGTCAGCTTCTTGGGATCGTAGCCGAAGCATACGTCTCTGAACTCGACCTCGCCGCGGATGTGGTCGTGGTCGAGCAGCTGTTTCTTGTCGCCCTCATCCGGGAGCTCCTCCTGCTCAAGGAAGATGAATACTCTGTTGCAGGCAGCGGTACCGAGCTGGATGGTGGAGCTCGCCTGACCGATCTGCGCCAGCGGCTCCTGGAACAGCGATACATAGACGATAAATCCGGTGATAACGCCGATATCGGAGATGGTGCCCTTGGCAAACAGCAGCCCCGCGACGATCAGCACCGCAGCATAGGTCAGGTAGGATACGAACTGCATAGCGGGCTCGATCAGGGTACCGATCGCCTGAGATTTGTACAGGATCGTACCGAACAGATCGTTCTTCTGATTGAACTCGTCGATCTTCTTGTCCTCGGCGTTGAACGCCTTGATAACAAGCTGACCGGAGTAGTTCTCTTCGACGGCAGCGTTGACTTCACCGAGGAGTTGCTGGTTCTTATCGAACAGCGGCAGCGCAAACTTGAAGGTGAGCCCGATGATGATCAGCATGATGGGGAGCGACGCCACGACGACGAGCGCCATCTGCCAACAGGCGATGAACATCGCAACAAACACGCCGATCAGCATGATGCCGGACTGCACCAGCATGCTCACAGAGTTTTGCAGAGAGGTGCTGAGGATATCGACATCGTTGGTGATAACAGAGAGGATATCACCGGTCTGAGTGGTGTCAAAGTAGTCCAGCGGCATCTTGTTGATCTTTTGGGTGATCTGAGCTCTCAGATCCATGGAGAACTTCTGGATAATGGTATTGAGGATGAAGCCGGAGATAAATCCCGACAAGAACGAGATCCCTATGTAGGCAACCAGAAGCAGCGCATAGTGCGCCACGTTGTCCATGTTGACGACAAACGTACCGGCGACCGCCTCTTTGCCGACCGGCGAGATCTCGTTGGTCAAGCTGCGGATCGTACCCGGGGTCAGGATCGTGAAGATAACAGAGGTAATCAGTAGCAGGATCGAGATGATAAAAGGAGTGTAGTAGCGGCGGAACGCTTTGACAAGACTGCCCAGCTTGTTCTTTTCTTTAGCAGGAGCTTTTACGTTTGTACTCATAATCCTAACTCCTCCTTACTAAGCTGTGATAATGCAATCTCCTGATAGACAGGACAGTTTCTGACAAGGTCATAGTGCTTGCCGATACCGACGATCTTGCCGTTATCCAGCACAACGATCTGGTCAGCATCCATAATGGTACCGACGCGCTGCGCGATGATGACCCGTGTGGCGTCGGGGAGCTGGTCTGCGATACGGCTGCGAACCGTTTTGTCGGTCCTGTAGTCGAGCGCCGAGAACGAGTCGTCGAAGATCAGGATCTCGGGCTTGGGCGCCACCGCTCTCGCGATGCACAGACGCTGCTTCTGACCGCCGGAGAAGTTCGAGCCGCCCTGAGCGACCGGCGAGTCATACTCGTTTCTCTTGCTCATGACAAAGTCGTCGGCGTCCGCGATCTTTGCCGCCCATCTGACATCCTCGAGCGACATATCAGAATCTTTGAACGCGATATTCTCCTTGATATTGCCCTGGAAGAGGAAGCCCCTCTGCGGCGCGTAACCGATGCGGTCTCTCAGATCCTTCTGCAGGACGTCCTTGACGTTGACGCCGTCGACGAGCACTTCGCCTCGGGTACAGTCGGCCATACGCGGGATCATGTTGATGATGGTGGTCTTGCCGCTGCCGGTAGAACCGATAAACGCGATCGTCTCGCCCTGGTTCACCTTGAAGCTGATATCGGATACGGCCTCGTTATCCGATCCGGGATAGGCAAAGCCGACGTTCTTGAACTCGATGGTACCGGATTCTGTGAATGCAACGGGATTCTCGGGATCGAGAACGGATACCTCGTGGGTGATGACTTCGTGGATACGCTTGGCGCTGACAGAAGCTCTCGGCCAGATCACGATCAGGGTAACGATCAGCACGAAGGCCATGATGATCTGGCTTGCGAGCATGACGAACGAATTCGTCGCGCTGAAAGTCTGGGACGCGGCCTCCATATCCATGCCGTTGAGGACATAGGCGCTTGACCACAGGATCGACAGAGACAGCCCCATCATGACCATCATAACAAGCGGTGTGAAGATGGACAGAACTCTGCCGGCGAAGATCTGCACCTTGGTGAAAGCGATGTTGACCTTCTCAAACTTGCTTTCCTGATAGGACTCGGCGTTGAACGCTCGAACGACTCTGACGCCGGTCAGGTTCTCTCTGGAGGCAACGTTAAGAGCGTCGGTCAGCTTCTGGACGATCTTGTACTTCGGCGTTAACATCATCAGCAGAACGACAACAGACGCGACAAGGATAACCAGCCATATGGCGGTGACGATCGTCAAAGAGGTGTTGGCGTACTGCATCAGCAGAACAACAGACCATATCATCACCACAGGAGCCAAAAACGCGGTCTTCAGGAACGTGATCCACGCGATATGGACGTTCTGCATGTCGTTGGTGGTTCGGGTGATCAAGGACTCGGTAGAGAAAGCGGCAAAGTCCGAGATAGCGAACTCGTTGACTCTCACGTACATTTTCTGTCTAATACCGGTAACGCAGCTCGAGGCGGTCGCGCTGGCTACAAATCGGATAATAACCTCGATCGCCGCCATCATGATAGCGCATATGATCATATACAGACCATACCACCAGATCTCGGCCACACCGTTCTCTCTGCTCGCCTGTACAGCGCCGGTGAGCAGACCGATGTAGGTGACGATTTGCATCATGAAGAAAACCTCGCCCAGCGTCAGCAGAAAGATCGCGACGACTGAGATCCAGTTTTTTGCCTTCATGTTTTTGAAGAGTAATTTAAACATGACATCCCCTCTTTTGAATAAAATGTGCATATTTTAACGGCACAGCCGCCGTTAATTGCCAGCATACCTAATATTATATCAAATACAAATTTGAATTGCAAGAAAAATCAGAGATTTTGACGAATGTGCGACCCTGTTCGCTATTTCGACAGGATGCGGCCGGTGTGTGAAGGGACAGCCCGGTAAAAAATTTTCAGAAATTGTAAAATAATTATGGATTTTCGTTGACAAATATTGTATGATAGTAGTAGCGTTTGTCTATATCGTGATGCAAACTGCCCGATGCTGTGTTCGATTGAGCATCGGCTCCTTGGCTGTTATGCCCGTCGTACTCCTCGGGCGTGAAATATAGCAATACTTTAGAGAGGTGTATTTATGACAGTATTATTCACTATCTTGGGCATCCTGCTGGTTGCAGGAGGGGTTTCCTGCATCGTCACTCCGCTGCTTACCTTTATGAGCGTCGGCTACTTTGTCGTGATACTGATGGTTGTGTTCGGTATTGTCGGCCTTATCAGAGCCATTGTCGAGAAACGATTCGGCATCAACTTTGTGTTCAGCATCCTGAGCGTCCTGCTGGGCGTCATCATGCTGGCGTTCCCCAACTCTCTGCTCTTTGCCGAGAGCGTGCTGCTGATCATAGCAGCCATATGGTTCGTTGTGATGGGTATCGTCTCGATCATCAATGCTGTATCGCTGATAAAGATGCACGGTTCCAAGATCTGGATCCTGCAGCTGATCTTCGGCATCCTCGCCATCCTGATCGGCATCTACTCGATCTTCCAGCCGATGCTCATGGCGGTATCGCTCGGCGTTCTGGTCGGTATCTACTTCATCGAGGCCGGCTTCACCATGATATTCGGCGGCATTATCGCTGCAGAGTAACAGTAGCATATTGCCACGACGATGAGGATCCGCCGCGTATGGTATCATACACGGCGGATATGTGATTTCCACCGCGGTGTCGGCGACCGCTGACGCGCTGTGGCACCGGGCGCACCGCTATCATAGCGCACCGCGCGAGATCACGCTCACACAGCACACTCTTTGATACACTAAGAGGTCATAGAGATATGAAGAAAAAGGACATCAGACCCACGAGAAGCGAGACCGTCATATACAGCGATACTCCTCCGGACAATGCGATCAAAGACCAAAAGGCGCTAAGGACCGCCAAGTGGCTCGAGACTGTCGTTGCGATCCTGCTCGGCATCACCACGCTGCTCTCGGCATGGGCTACATGGATCGGTTCTCTGCACAGCGGGATCCAGTCTATCAACTTTACCAAGAGCAATAACATGGCCTCCCAGGGCACGGCTGAGTATAACCTGGGGATGCAGCTGTATCTCTCGGATTATATGACGTGGACCGCCGTCAAAGATTATTACTATGATCTGGAGATGGCAAAGGCCGACGGCGATCAGGCCCAGATCGACCTCATCACCGAAAAGATCGAGTTATTCAAGAAGAACAGCATCAGCGATATGCTTGCCGAAGGCATACAGTGGATGGAGGAGAACAACGAAGACGATCCGTTCCAAATGCCCGGCATGATCGAAAGCTATTTTGAATCGGCCGAGGAAAAGGTCGATCGCTCCCAGGAGCTGCTCGAAGAAGGCATGCGCGATAACACCAAGGGCGACTCGTATAACCTTGTGACCGTCATTTACTCGCTGACGCTTTTTCTGCTCGGCATCGTCGGCACATTCAAGAATATGCCGAACCGGATCGCGGTTATGATGATCGCTGTCGCGTTCCTGGTTTTCGGTGTGATTTATATGTGTACGATACCGCTGCCGACGGGGTTCGAACGGATGAATTTCTTTGAATTCAGCCGACAGTAGCGCCGCATACCTGAAGAAGTCAGGAGGATCGACGCTCTCGCTAAAAACGCCATACTATGGCGGTTTTACCTTCACTCGGAACGACTTTTGTTCCTCACTCGGCACACTCGCCTTCGATTCCCGCCATCTCTCACTGTACTGTCAAATGACAATGAGGTGAGGTATCTTGACGATACCTCACCTCATTATCAATGGTGGAGATGGCGGGAATCGAACCCGCGTCCGAAGATGGTTCCTCATGGGGTTCTCCGAGTGCAGTTATTGTATGAGGATTCCCCCGACGCCGCGCCCAATAACAGGCCCGGCGCTTCGGTAGCCCTTGATGTGTGACAGCTTAAGGGCATGGGCTGTTCACAGGAACCGCTGTCGACGCTTATCCCGAAGCCGCGGTCCTCTTCGGGCAAGCGAGCTGCATTAAGCAGCTAAAGCAACGTTAGTTTTGCCGTTTAATTTTAGGTTGGGGGTTTTAGAGCGGGTCCCCGCCGCTACTCGCTTACCATGGCTCGCCGTCCCCGTCGAAACCTTTACATCCCCGCGTATCTTTATTATAACCCGTTTCGCGGCGAAGTCAACACCCATATCATAGGAAATCCGGTCGCCCTTCGTGATACGGTGTACCATGATAGGGGCGAGAAGGAGGGGATGCTGTTACTGCCGGAATACCCCTAATGTACGCATTGACGAGATGCTTATCAAGCGACCGCTCCTGTCGACGACGGATGGGGGATAGCCGGATCTGCGAGCAGAATATGCAGAGAAATTTTTCTCTTGACGAATACGAAGAAATATGGTGTAATAGTATCTATCAGACAGAATCTATCAGAAAGTGGAGGTCATACTATGCCGATTTATGTTGCTGTTATCCTGGGGGTTATCGTCGCGATCGCGGGCACGGTGCTCGCGTATCTCTACATCCTGCCCGAGAAGAAGCGCGCGTCGCTGCCGAAGTTCTTCCAGGTGGTCGCCGATCTGTTCAACTTCAAGTACCTGGTGCTGGAGAAGATCCTCAAGGCACTGTATATCTTTAGCACGCTTGCGTGCATCGGGATCGGGTTCTTCATGCTGTTCAGCGTTACCTACGGATGGTTCGACGTGAGCTACATGGGATTCTGGGGGCTGCTCGTGATCATCCTCGGGCCGGTGATCACCCGCCTGATATATGAGGGGTCGATGCTGGTGATCCTGCTCGTCAAGAATACTATCGAGCTCAACGAGAAGTTGATCGCCCAGCCCGGTTCCGAAGCCGAGAGAAAGGCAAAGGAAGCCGCTGCAAGACAGGAGGAGAAGGAGCGTGCCGAGCGCGCCCGCCAGGCGTATCTCGACGCCCAGCGTGTCGCCCAGGCGCAATATGCTGTCCGTCAGCCGTCCCCGTACACACAGCCGCAGGCCGCCCCGCAGGCCGCCCCGCAGGCCGCCCCGCAGGTCACACCGCAGGCTGCGCCTCCGGTCGCGCCGCAGGTCACCCCGCAGGTTACCCCGCAGGTTCAAGAACCCGCCGCGCCGCAGGTCCCCTCGCCCGACGATACCGCCGAGTAAGCGTATAGAGAAAGAACCCACTACGCGGGTATGGTTCGCGTAGTGGGTATTTTTTCTTGGGGTTCAGGCGTCAGCAGCCGCAGCCACAATCGTTGCTGTTGTTGTTGTTGCCGCAGCAAGCCCACAGCACGATAAGAAGAATGATGATACCGCAGCAGGAATTGTTGCCGAAGAGACCGTTATTAGAGCACATATACTTTCCTCCTTTCGTCTACACCTTATACTATGCGGCTCCCGTCAAATGGTGCGGCAAGAGCGGCCAAAACCCGCGATGCCGATCATCCTCAAAAAAAGATTGACAAATACGGGATAGATATGGTAATATAACTAATTGTGGAAGAGTGCGCGCAAGGCGCGCTTCTGCATCGTCAAAATGACGCAGAGAACCAGATTTCATCGGTGTTTTACTGGTTATTATGACGATTCAATTCCTAACATATTTTTCAGAAAGGAGGAAAACCATGCCAACCTTTAACCAGCTGGTTCGCAAGGGCAGACAGGTATCCGAGAAGAAGTACAAGGCCCCGGCACTGCTCAAGGGATGGAACTCGCAGAAGAACAGAGCGATCGACCAGACCTCTCCGCAGAAGCGCGGCGTATGTACCGCGGTCAAGACCGCGACCCCCAAGAAGCCGAACTCGGCGCTGCGTAAGATCGCCAGAGTACGCCTCTCCAACGGTATCGAAGTCAGTTCCTACATCCCCGGCGTCGGTCATAACCTGCAGGAGCACTCTGTCGTGCTGATCAGGGGCGGCCGTGTAAAGGACCTGCCCGGTGTGCGCTACCACATCATCCGCGGCACGCTCGATACCCAGGGTGTGACCGGACGTATGCAGGCGCGCTCCAAGTACGGCGCTAAGCGCCCGAAGAAAAAGTAAGGAATTGACACGACTCTTTAGCTGAGATTGTAACTTTCTGTATTGTTGCAGGGTTTTTGATATAGACGACCTCTGCGGCACTACGGGAGTGTGTCACTTTCGAGTACCTGAGATTTCTCAATGATTGTGAAGGAGGGAAGTAAAGATGCCAAGAAGAGGTCAGATCGCAAAACGTGATGTTTTGCCCGATCCGGTTTATAACTCCAAGCTCGTTACCCGGCTGATCAACAATATCATGCTCGACGGCAAGAAGGGCGTCGCCCAGAAGATCGTCTACGGCGCATTTGATATCATTGCTGACAAGACCGGTAAGGATGCTCTCGAGGTCTTCGAGCAGGCGATGGAGAACGTCATGCCTGAGCTCGAGGTCAAGGCACGTCGAGTCGGCGGCGCCACCTACCAGGTGCCGATCAAGGTTCGCGAGGCCAGAAAGCAGACCCTCGGTCTGCGCTGGCTGACCAACTACTCGCGCGCAAGATCTGAGAGAACGATGAAGGAGCGGCTTGCCGGAGAGATCATGGATGCAGTTTCGGGCTCGGGCGGCGCGTTCAAGAAGCGCGAGGACACCCACAAGATGGCCGAAGCTAACAAGGCGTTCGCTCACTACAGCTGGTAACAAGAAGCGCCGACGCCCGCAGCCCTCAGATAACGACCGACGAGCCGCAGCCGCCCGGAGAACCCAGCGGGTTCGCAGGAAGGCAGGGCGAGTGGGAGTTATATGAGGAACAGCGCAGGGCAACGAGGCACCGTGAGCAGCGAACGTCTGTCATCCGCGGAGAGCTCCGTCGGATGACACACAAGGTATATGAATTATGAGATGAATGTTGCGTGAACGCTCACGCATTGTACGAAGGAGGATATTATGCCTAGGCAGGTATCGCTTGAAATGACTCGGAATATCGGCATTATGGCGCATATCGACGCCGGTAAGACCACGACTACCGAGCGAATCCTATACTATACTGGTATCAACCACAAGATAGGCGAGACCCACGACGGCGCCTCGACTATGGACTGGATGGAGCAGGAGAAGGAGAGAGGCATCACCATCACCTCTGCTGCGACCACCTGTTTCTGGAACGATCACCGTATCAACATTATCGACACCCCCGGACACGTCGACTTCACCGTTGAGGTCGAGCGTTCGCTGCGTGTCCTCGACGGTTCCGTCACCGTGCTGTGCGCGAAGGGCGGCGTCGAGCCCCAGTCCGAGACCGTCTGGCGTCAGGCCGACAACTACAAGGTCCCGCGCATGGTGTATGTCAACAAGATGGATATCACCGGCGCCGACTTCTATCACGTGCTGCAGATGATGCACGACCGGCTCAAGTGTAACGCCGTGCCGATCCAGCTGCCGATCGGGTTCGAGGATACCTTCACCGGTATCATCGACTTGGTCGAGATGACGGCTGAGACCTATACCGGCGCGAACGGCGAGAACCGTGAGACCATCCCGATCCCCGAGGATATGCAGGAGAAGGCGCAGGAGTATCGCGACAAGCTCATCGAGAGCGTTGCCGAGACCTCCGAGGAGCTGATGGACAAGTACTTCTCGGGTGAGGAGATCACCGTCGATGAGATCAAGGCGGCCATCCGCAAGGCGACCATCGCCAACGAGATGGTGCCCGTGTGCTGCGGTACCTCGTATCGCAACAAGGGCGTCCAGAAGCTGCTCGACGCCATCGTCGACTATATGCCCGCGCCGACCGATATCCCCGCCATCAAGGGCGAGGACGCCGACACCGGCGAGGAGTGTGAGCGTCACGCATCCGATGACGAGCCGTTCTCTGCGCTCGCGTTCAAGATCGCGACCGACCCCTATGTCGGCAAGCTCTGCTTCTTCCGCGTCTACTCGGGCAAGGTGGAGAAGGGCACCTCGGTGTTCAACTCGACCAAGGGCAAGCACGAGCGCATCGGCCGCATCCTGCAGATGCACGCCAACGACCGCAAGGATATCGACGTCTGCTATGCCGGCGACATCGCGGCGGCAGTCGGGCTGAAGAATACCACCACCGGCGACACGCTGTGTGATGAGAACCACCCCGTCATCCTCGAATCCATGGAGTTCCCCGATCCGGTCATCAAGGTGGCGATCGAGCCCAAGACCAAGGCCGGTCAGGAGAAGATGGGCATCGCGCTGTCCAAGCTCGCCGAGGAGGATCCGACCTTCAAGGCGTACACCGACGAGGAGACAGGCCAGACCATCATCGCCGGTATGGGCGAGCTCCATCTGGAGATCATCGTCGACCGGCTGCTGCGCGAGTTCAAGGTCGAGGCGAATATCGGCAAGCCGCAGGTCGCCTATAAGGAGACCATCCGCAGAGACGCCGACGTCGATCAGAAGTACGCGCGTCAGTCCGGCGGTAAGGGCCAGTACGGTCACGTCAAAATGCGCATCTATCCCAACCCCGGCAACGGCTATGAGTTCGTCAACTCGGTCGTCGGCGGCGCGATCCCCAAGGAGTATATCCCCGCTGTGGATCAGGGTATCCAGGGGGCGATGCTCGCGGGCGTGCTTGCGGGATACAACGTCGTAGACGTCAAGTGCGAGGTGTACGACGGTTCGTACCACGAGGTCGACTCGTCCGAGATGGCGTTCAAGATCGCCGGTTCGATGGCGTTCAAGGAGGCCATGAAGAAGGCGGATCCGGTGCTGCTCGAACCGATCATGAAGGTTTCGGTCGTCGTACCGGAGGAGTATGCCGGCACGGTGTTCGGCGACTTCAACGCCCGCCGCGGCGCGGTCACCGGTCAGGAGATCGACGGCGGTACCGCTCGTATCACCGCGAACGTCCCGCTGTCGAATATGTTCGGCTATGCGACCGACCTGCGCTCCAAGACCCAGGGTCGCGGCAACTACGTGATGGAGCCCTCGCACCATGCCGAGGTGCCCAAAAACGTGGGAGAGGAGATCATGTCCGAGAAGAAGAAGGGCTGATCAACGATCCGGGGACCCCGAAATGATGCAATCATTTTGGGGAAAGGAGGAGCGGCGG
>CAJODM010000025.1:0-9036 GCA_905233755.1 uncultured Ruminococcus sp. | reverse complement strand
CGGAGCGAAACGTGGATCATCCGACAGGATGATGCACAAGGAGCAGAGCCCGCGACGACGTGGGAGAGGAGATCATGTCCGAGAAGAAGAAGGGCTGATTCACGATCCGGTTCTTCGATCAACACAACGGATAGACGACAGGGTTCGACAATCCACTATTCGTTGTGGAAAATCGAAAAAAGCTATTGCAATTTTATAAAAGAATTGGTAAAATATCAATATCGGTAAATTTCACTGACAATTAAAGGAGGATTTATTCCAATGGCAAGACAAAAGTTTGAAAGAAACAAGCCGCACGTTAACATCGGCACCATCGGTCACGTTGACCACGGCAAGACCACGCTGACCGCTGCTATCACCAAGGTTCTGAACTTTGGCGGCGCTGCTGACTTTGTTGACTATGCCAACATCGATAAGGCACCGGAAGAGAGAGAGCGCGGTATCACCATCAACACCGCTCACGTCGAGTACGAGACCGACAAGCGTCACTATGCTCACGTTGACTGCCCCGGACATGCTGACTATGTCAAGAACATGATCACCGGTGCTGCTCAGATGGACGGTGCGATCCTCGTTGTTTCTGCTGCTGACGGCCCCATGCCCCAGACCCGTGAGCACATCCTGCTCTCCCGTCAGGTCGGCGTTCCCTATATCGTTGTCTTCATGAACAAGACCGACCAGGTCGACGACGAAGAGCTGCTCGAGCTCGTCGAGATGGAGATCCGCGATCTGCTCAACGAGTACGAGTTCCCGGGCGACGACACTCCGATCATCAAGGGCTCTGCGTATATCGCGCTGACCTCTTCCTCCACTGATCCTTCGGCTCCCGAGTATGCCTGCATCCACGAGCTGATGGACGCTGTTGACGAGTTCATCCCCACCCCCGAGAGAAAGGCCGACCTGCCGTTCCTGATGCCGGTTGAGGACGTCTTCACCATCACCGGCCGCGGCACCGTCGCTACCGGTAGAGTTGAGAGAGGTCAGATCCGCACTTCTGAGGAAGTTGAGATCGTCGGTCTCACCGATGAGAAGCGCAAGGTCGTCGTTACCGGTCTTGAGATGTTCAGAAAGACCCTGGATTATGCTGAGGCCGGCGATAACGTTGGCGTTCTGCTCCGCGGCGTTCAGAGAACCGAGATCGAGAGAGGCCAGGTTCTGGCGAAGCCCGGCACCATTCATCCGCACACCAAGTTCCGCGGTCAGGTCTATGTTCTGACCAAGGATGAGGGCGGCCGTCACACCCCGTTCTTCAACAACTATCGTCCCCAGTTCTACTTCAGAACCACCGACGTTACCGGCACCATTTCTCTGCCCGAGGGCACCGAGATGTGCATGCCCGGCGACAACGTCGAGATGGACGTTGAGCTGATCACCCCGATCGCTATCGAGGTCGGTCTGCGCTTCGCTATCCGCGAGGGCGGCAGAACCGTCGGTTCGGGCGCTGTCATCGCCATCAACGAGTAATTGAATGAATCAATACCGATGTCGCGAGGCATCGGTATTTTTTCTTTTTCATGGGAGAATCTATTGCATTTCGCGATCGGTTCATGTAATATAATAGTATAATTATCCTGTTATCGGAGGAATCAGTTATGCTGAACAACGAGGATTTTATCGAGAACGAGGGCGAGCCGGCGGTGATCCTGCTGGAGGACGATCTCGGCAACGAGCGCGAGTTCGAGTTTCTCGATGTGGTCGAGTATGAGGGCGACGAGTACCTGATCCTGCTGCCGCTCGAGGAGGGCGATCTCGGCGACGAGTGCATGATCTTGCGGATCGAGTCGCTCGATGATCAGACCGAGAGCTATGTCGGTATCGACGACGAGGCGCTGCTCGAGGCGGTGTTTGCCGTGTTCAAAGAGCGGTACAAGGACGAATTTGACTTTGACGAATAGGGCGTTGTCCTATCCGGCGGATATCAAAGGAGCGATATATATGAGAAGAGCGGTTTCTATCCTGTTAGCGGCGGCGCTGGTGCTGCTCGGTACCGTGGGGGCGGCAGCGCTCCCCGAGTCGCGGCTGTTCGGCGATGCCGACCAGAACGGCTATGTTGACGTCAGCGACGCTACGCTGATCCAGCAGGCGCTCGCGCGATATGTCGACTGGTTCGACGACGATGTGCTGCTGATCACCGATGTCGACGGCGACGGCGATACCAACATCACCGACGTCACCTGCATCCAGCGGCGGCTGGCGCATATGGCAGACAACTTTCAGGCGGATGAGCTCGTGGTGGCGGAGGATCACTTCTCGATCACGACCGATATCCCGTCGGGGCAGTGTATCGTCGGCACTGCGGTGAACTTTATCATCACCGAGGATGAGGAGGTTGCCGATACGGTTACCTATGACGTCTCGATCAACGGGGAGGTAAAGGCGACGAACCTCAAGATGACGCGGTTCAACATCACCTTCACCGATCCTGCGGTGTATGTCATCACCTTCACGGCGCATATCGCGACCGGCGAGACCGCCGATCTGAAGATTGCCTACAAGGTCGTCACCCAGGATATGCTCGATCATAACTATACGGTCGACGAGCTGATCGCCCAGACCTATGAGCTGCTGAGCAACGTGCGGTACCAGTCCGGCGTCGGCGCGCTGACGTTCGACAGCCGGCTCACCCAGATCGCGAAGATCAAGTCCCAGGATATCATCGACAACGGGTATGAGGGGCATATCTCTCCGGTGCTGGGCACGCCCGACGAGATGCTCGAGGCATACGGCGTGTCCTACAGCCGCATGGGCGAGAATATCGCCATCAACGCCTATACCCCCGAGATCGCGTTCAACACATGGATGAACTCGCCCAAGCACAAGGCGAACATGCTCGATGAGAACTTCACGCGGGTCGGTATCGGCTATGTCGAGGACAGCGGGGTGTGGGTCATGCTGCTGATCCGCGATGCCTACACCGTGAACTAGCGAGGACGGCTCACCCTACGAATCTATGCGGCGTTCCTTTGACACCGTAGGGACGGTGACCACACCGTCCGAATATAAATCCAAAACGCGAAGCGTTTCCCACAACTCTTCATTCTTCACTCTTCACTGCGGATGATGTGGTCATCATCCCTACGATTCTATGCGGCGTTCCTTTGACACCGTAGGGACGGTGACCACACCGTCCGAATATAAATCCAAAACGCGAAGCGTTTCCCACAACTCTTCATTCTTCACTTTTCACTGCGGATGATGTGGTCATCATCCCTACGATTCTATGCAGCGTTTGAGTGACACCGTAGGGACGGTGACCACACCGTCCGAGTATAAATCCAAAACGCGAAGCGTTTCCCTCAACTCTTCAATCTTCACTATTCACTACACTTTCACTATTCACCTACCAATCGGGTGCGGGTGCCCCACCCGCAACTCTTCACTCTTCACCATTCACTCTTCACTATATAATAAAGCCGCCGTGCAGATAACAGCACGGCGGTTATTGTATGGAAATCGTTAAGCGGTGTGGCTCAGTCCTCTTCCGGGAAGAACATATCATGGATCGCAGATACGGCGCGGTCGGCGTCGCCCTTGTCGATGATGACGCTGACCTTGATCTCCGAGGTGGAGATCATCCGGATGTTGATCTGGCGGTTGTACAGCGCCTCGAACATCTTGGCGGCGACGCCCGCGTGGCTCTCCATGCCGGCTCCGACGATGGACACCTTCGCGATGTTGTCATCATAGTCTACCTCACCGGCACCGATCAACTCAGAGAAACGCTCACAGATCTTCAGCGCGAGCTCGCCCTTGTCCCTTGCAACGGTGAAGGCGATGTCCTTGGTGCCGCCGCGCCCGACGGACTGGAGGATCACGTCGACGTTGATGTTCTTCGAGGCGAGCTTTGAGAACAGCTTGAACACCGTGCCCGGGCGATCGGGTACGCACTGGATCGAGAGTCGGGCGACGTCGGTGTCCTTGGCGACGCCGCTGATGAGCATTTTTTCCATTCTGACCTTCTCCTTTACGATCGTGCCCGGTACGCTGTGATAGGACGACAGCACTTCGAGCTCAATGTTGTATTTCTTCGCCATTTCGACCGAGCGGTTGTTCAGCACCTGGGCGCCGAGGGTGGCAAGCTCCAGCATCTCGTCATAGCTGATCTCAGAGAGCTTTCGCGCGCCGTGGACATACCGCGGATCGGCGGTGAACACCCCTTCCACGTCGGTGTAGATCTGGCACAGGTCGGCGTGCATCGCCGCGGCGATGGCGACCGCGCTGGTGTCCGACCCGCCGCGCCCGAGCGTGGTGATGTCGTCATAGCGCGAGATCCCCTGGAACCCGCATACGACGACGATCTTCTTCTGGTCAAGCTCCTTGCGGATGCGATCGGGCATGACGCGCCGGATGCGCGCCGAGGTGTGAGCGGACGAGGTGAGGAACCCCGCCTGCCATCCGGTCAGCGAGATCGCGGGATATCCCATATGCTGCAGACACATCGCCAAGAGCGACGCGGATATCTGCTCGCCCGACGAGAGGAGCATATCCATCTCGCGTTTGGTGGGATTATCGGTGATTTCGGCCGCCTTTGCGATGAGGTTGTCGGTGGTGTCCCCCTGAGCAGAGACGACCGCCACGACGTCGTTGCCGGCGCGGTACTTCTCGGTGACGATGGACGCGACCTTGCGGATGCGCTGGGCGTCCTTGACCGAGGTGCCGCCGAATTTCTGAACGATCAAGCTCATGATTTCATATACCCCTTTGGTTCTTCCTGTCTGCCGGGCAGACGGATCACAGATCGCCGATACGGATCCGCGATGCGATCGAAACGCCCGCCGATTTCAGCAGCGCGGCCTTCTGCTCGATCTCATACAGCGGCATCGGCTCGGTGATGAAGGCAAGCTCCGTCATAGGGGCGCCCGCCTTCTCGAGCAGGTGAACGTCGCCGAAGATCGCCTTCGTCTTATCATATGCAGCGGCGCGGTCATCGGACAAAGCGCGGATGTACATCGCGGTGACGCTCTTCTCGGCGGGGAGGACGGACGAGTTGTCCGAGTCCGCCCAGGAGAGGTACTTGCGGGATCTCAGGTGCTTGATGCTGTCGATGATATCCGCTACCACCGCGGATGCGGTCGGCAGCTTTCCGGCGCCCTTGCCGTAGAACACCACGTCGCCAGTACAGTCGCCGCGCACCATGATGCCGTTGAACACGTCGTCGATGTTGGAGAGCTGGCTTTCACCGGGAACGAACATCGGCGCGACGATGATGTCGATGGTGTCCTTGTCGAGCTTCTTGACCGAGCCGATGAGCTTGATGACGCCGCCCCATACGCTCGCGTACTCGACGTCCGAAAGGGTGATGCCGGTGATGCCCTCGGTCGATACCGCGTCGGGATAGATATGGCGGCCGAACGCCAGCGACGCAAGGATGCAGATCTTGCGGCACGCGTCGTGCCCCTCGATATCGGCGGCGGGGTTGCGCTCGGCATAGCCCAGTTCCTGGGCGAGCTTGAGCGCGTCGTCAAATCCCATGCTCTCGCGGATCATCTTGGTGAGGATGAAGTTGGTGGTGCCGTTGAGGATGCCGGCGATCTCGCTGACGTTGTTGGCGACGAGGCACTGGTTGATCGGTCGGATGATCGGGATGCCGCCGCCGACCGACGCCTCGAACAGGAAGTTCGCGTTCGTCTGAGATGCGATGGCAAGCAGCTCGGCGCCGTAGGCTGCGACCAGCTCCTTGTTGGAGGTGCAGACGCTCTTGCCCTCCTCTAGGCATGCCTTGACATACTCATACGACGGGTGCAGCCCGCCCATCGTCTCGACGACTACGCGCACCTCGCGGTCCGAGAGGATGTCGTCAAAGTTCTTGGTGAATCGCTGTGCAAACGGCGACTCGGGAAACTCGCGCAGATCGAGGATGTACTTTATGTAGATCTCTTCGCCGACAGCGGCAAAGAGCTTCTGCTTATGGGTGTTGAGGATCTCGGCAACGCCCGATCCGACAACGCCGTGACCCATGATAGCAACTGAAATCATATCTATTTCCTTTCTGACACGCGGTCGTTACGCATCGGCGTCGGAGCCGTCCTCAGCCGGGACCGGATCATCGCCGCCGTCGCTGATATCGACGTCGATCTCCTGCTCGGTCTCATCCTCATCGTCTCCTTCGGTCTCAACCTCCGACTTCTTGGAGGAGGTGGACGACGTCGAGCCCGAGGAGCTCGAGGAGCTCGAGGAGCTCGATGAGCTCGAGGCGCTGGCAAGCCCGCCCGCGATATGGTAGCCGCCGCAGTAGTCGGGCATATCCCCGGCGGTATAGTAGCCGGTGCCGGTGTCGGTACAGTAGGACGACGCGAGCAGCCCCGATCCCTTGCAGTAGGTAGCCGTCAGGAGCGTATCGGGCATGGTGAACTCCTTATACGCCTTGTCCGAGAGGTAGTTCGCCATCACCTTCTGCCAGGTGATCGCGGCGAGCGACGAGTAGGAGACCTGTGCCGGCTGGTCATATCCCATCCAGCACGCCAGCGTGCAGTAGGGCGACGCACCTACGAACCAGATATCCTTCTGGTCATCGGTGGTACCGGTCTTTCCGACGATCTCCCAACCCGATACCTGGGCGTACTGGGATGCCGAGTGGGTCGAGGTCAGCACGTTGTAGCGCAGCAGCCGGTTCATCTCATAGCTCGTCTCGGGCGAGTAGACCTCGGTGGGGGAGTTGTTGCGGTTATCGAGGATGATGGTATCGTTCTGGTCGGTGACATAGTAGTAGGTGTAGGGCTCATAGTACAGCCCGCCGTTGCCGGTATACTCGATCGCGGCGGCCATCTCGCGCACGGTCACGCCGCCGGACATACCGCCCAGCGACAGCGCACCGACGATCTCGGCATCCTCGTCATCGAGGTGAGAGAACCCCATCAGCGAGGTCGCCTGATAGAAGACGTCGCGGGTGCCGAGCTTCTCCATCGTTTGGACCGCACAGGCGTTGGACGACCAGGAGATCGCCTCGGGCAGCGTCATATACTGGTTATAGGAGCCATAGGCGTTCGGCGGGCCGGCGACCCAGTTGCCGTACTCGTCGACCTTGTACTTCTCGAGCGGCTGGTCCTCGATCATCGAGGAGTAGTTGTACAGCCCCGTATCGAGCGCCATCGGATAGATGAGCACCGCCTTGATGGACGATCCGGGCTGGAGCACCGAGTGGGACGCGCGGTCGAACAGGAGGTTGGCGTCCTTCTCCTTGGTGGAGCCGGCGGTGGCGATGACACGCCCGTCAAAGTCGATCATCTCAAGCCCGACCTGCAGGTCATAGTCATACCCGTCGTTGCAGTTGAGCGCCTCCTCTTCGATCATCTGCTGTGCATCGAGGTCCATCGCGCAGTAGATCTTGAGCCCCTCGGTGTACAGCTTCTCGCTGGCGGCCTCCTGTGAGATATCGTAGTACTTGGCGAGATCGCGGCACAGATCATAGTACATCTGGTCGATGTACCAGTTCTGGACGTCCTGTTCGTCGTCGTCCTCGTTGTCCTCGTCGGACACATAGCTGACAAAGGCGAGGGTCTCGCTCTCTTCCATCGCCTGCTTGTACTCCGCCTTGGTGATCTTGCCCTGCTCATACATCTGATCGAGCACGGTCTCGCGGCGGATCTTGTTGTTCTCGGGATAGATCAGGGGATTCCATTTGGCGGGGTTCTGGGTGATGCCGGCAATCGCCGCACACTCGCAGATCGAGCACTCGCCGATCGGCTTGTCAAAGTACAGCTCCGACGCCGCTTCGACCCCCTGGGCGTTGTTGCCGAAGTTGACGATGTTGAGGTAGGCCTCGAGGATATCGTCCTTGCTGTACTCTTTCTCGATATTCAGCGCGCGGAAGATCTCGCGCAGCTTTCTGGTCAGCGAGACCTCATTGTCGTCGGTGATGTTCTTGATGACCTGCTGGGTCAGCGTCGATCCGCCGTAGTTATCCGAGCCCGAGATCAGCGCACCGATCGCCGAGCCGGTACGGATCCAGTCGACACCGTGATGCTCGTAGAACCGCTTGTCCTCGATGGCAATGATCGCCTCGGGCATCGCCTCGGGCATATCCTTGAGGTCCACCCAGATACGGTTCTCGGTGCCGTAGAGGGTCTGGTACTCCTCGAACTCGCCGCTGTCGGGATCCTCGATATAGATGAACGAGTTGAGGTTGAGCGAGCGGGCGTTCAGGTCGATGCCGGTCGGCTCGTTGGCGATCCGAAAGATATAGATCCCCAGCGACACGCCGACGATGATCCCCGCGGTCAAGAGCACCATGATCACCGTGAGCACGATCCGCCCGATCCCGCGGAAGAATCCGCCGGCAGCAGATGGGTTCTTCTTGACGTCGATCTTGTCGGTATATTTGCTGATGTCGGTTTTTCTCATATTCCGACCTCCCCAACTTGATATCGTTTAGAAATGGACATATATATCGGTATTATACCACTTTCTATGTGAAAAATAAATCATTTTTTGAAATTTAATAGAGATTTTTCACAATTTTCTGCCCCCAAAAATATGAATATTAGCCAAAGAGAAACGCACAATAGGGATAGAAAAGTTTTTATGAAGGTGAATGGATGAAACGACTGATCCTGATCACGGGCGTGCTGCTGCTGGGGTATGTCGTGCTCACAGCGACAGAGCCGAACGCGCAGCCGGTGCTGTCGGACAAAGCCCCCACCTCTGCGAGCACCGTGTCGGGGCTGTACACCCTTACCGACTATGACGGAAGGGTCGCGGTGATGCTGGACGGCGCGCTGTACCTGCAGACCGATGTGCCGGTGTCGCTGCTGCCCAAGGCGGATCGCATCCGGCTGCACAACGGCGTGACGTTTTACTCGCTCGACGAGATGAAGCGCGCGCTCGAGGACTACTGCGGCTAAAGCTGCGCGATATGTACGCCCGACAGAGGAACTCTCTGCCGGGCGTTCTTCAGGTTGTTCTTACTTGAGGCCCTTCTCGTAGGACTCGATCATCTTCTTGACCATCTGGCCGCCGACAGAACCGGCCTGGCGAGAGGTCAGGTCGCCGTTGTAACCCTGCTTGAGGTTGACGCCAACCTCAGAGGCAGCTTCCATC
>CAJODM010000024.1 GCA_905233755.1 uncultured Ruminococcus sp. | reverse complement strand
GGTATCGGGCTCGGTGTTCGGGACGACGGTGAAGTAGAAGTAGCCCCAATCGCTGTTGCCCTCTGCACGGAAGTACAGCGTGCCTTCGCCCGCCTTGTCAGCGGTGATGACGTAGTTGTCGTCCTCGGTATCGTTATACCAAGCGGTGATCGCGCCGTTCTCGACCTTGACGACCTTGATCGCGTCGCCCTCATAGAAGGTGTAGGACAGCATGTACTCGCCCTCGGCGCCCGGGTTCTCGGAAAGCTTGCGGGAAGCATCGGGATCCCAGCTGCTCTCGCCGTTCAGCGAGCCGACCAGATAGTAGCCGTCGGTGATATCGGAGGAGGAAGTGTCCTCGGTCGCCTCGGTATCGGTGCCGGGGAGCGGATATTCCTGATCGATCCCATACCGATCAGCGCGCGAATCATGTACCACATAACGCATGATCCACGTCGCGTCAGAGACATCGACTGTCCCGTTCCCGTCAGCATCGGCCGACAGGTACTGAGCCGAGGTCTTGTCCAAGGTATCATAGTTCGGATAACCGGCCCAATGTACCAAGGCACGCATCAAATAGGTAGCATCGGAAACCGTAACGCCACCTACCATATCGGCATCGCCGCGCCGATATGTGTTCGTATCAGCCGCAGTGACCTGGGCAAAGTTGATGGCGAACATCGCTACAACCATGCTCAATGCCAGCACTAAGCTGATAACACGTTTAAACTGTTTCATTGAATCTCCTCCAATAAAATAGATTTAGTCTAGCATACACTAACGCACACTACGCTATTGTCTGTATTATATTACAAATGCGATACTTTTTCAATAAATTAGGAGACGATTTCGCTTTTTCCTGTAGAGAAATTTAGCGTGATTTTTTGGCTATTTTGTACAAGAGAAACAAGGGTTTTTGTAACTTTTATATTTATTTGAGAGGTTTTTGATTCTTATTTAGAATTAAAATAGCGGGGATTCCGGCGGTATCTGTCAAGATATAGTGGATAAGCGCGAGACCTGTCGCAATATGGACGAAAAACCGCCCTCCCGAGTTCTCCCGAGGGGGCGGATGCTGCTCAAAGCACAGAGCAGGTTATTCTTCTGTCATAGCGGCGGGGGGCGCGGGGATATAGTTCTCCTCGAGCTCGATCGCGTTATAACGGGACATACCGGTGCCTGCGGGCACGAGCTTGCCGATCAGGACGTTCTCCTTGAGGCCGACCAGCGGATCGACCTTGCCCTTGATCGCGGCGTCGGTCAGCACGCGGGTCGTCTCCTGGAAGGAGGCGGCGGACAGGAAGCTGTCGGTCGCCAGCGACGCCTTGGTGATACCGAGGAGCAGCTGGGTCCATGTGGCCTCCTGCAGCCCCTCTTCGCCGGCGGCGATCCGCTCGCGAACCGCCTTGTTGGCGTAGAGCACGTCGTTGCGGTTATACATCTGGCCGGGCATGAAATCGGTCGAACCGGGATCGTCCACCCGCACCTTGCGGAGCATCTGGCGCACGATGACCTCGATATGCTTGTCGTTGATATCAACACCCTGCAGGCGATAGGTGCTCTGTACCTCGCTGATGAGGTAGTCCTGCACCGCGTTCGGGCCCATGATCTCGAGGATATCGTGGGGATTGACAGAACCGTCGGTGATCTTGTCGCCCTTCTTGATATGCTGACCCTCTTCGACAGCGACACGGAAGCCGAACGGGATGAGATAGGTCTTCTCCTCGCCGGAATCAGTGTTGTAGATCACGGCATGGCGGCTGTTCTTGATCTCTTCGAAGCGAACGTCGCCGTCGATCTCGGAGATGATGGCGAGGTTCTTGGGCTTTCTGACCTCGAACAGCTCCTCGACACGCGGCAGACCCTGGGTGATATCCTCGGCCGATGCGACGCCGCCGGTATGGAAGGTACGCATCGTCAGCTGGGTACCGGGTTCGCCGATGGACTGGGCGGCGATGATACCGACCGCCTCGCCCACGGTGACGGGCTGGCCGTTCGCAAGGTTGGAGCCGTAGCACTTCTGGCATACACCGTGCTTGGCGTGACAGCCGAGGATAGAACGGATCGTCACGCTCTCAACGCCGGAGTTCACGATGATATCTGCCTCGTCCTTGCCCATGAGGGTGTCCTTGGAGACGAGGACGTTGCCGTTCTCATCACAGAAGTCATGGACGAGATAGCGGCCGAGCAGACGCTCGTGCATCTCCTCGATGACCTGCTTGCCCGCCTTGATGTCAAAGACCTCAAGCCCGTCCTCAGAGTGACAGTCATCCTCGCGGATAATGACCTCCTGAGATACGTCGACCAGACGGCGGGTCAGATAACCCGAGTCGGCGGTACGCAGCGCGGTATCGGCAAGTCCCTTGCGCGCGCCGCGGGAGGAGATGAAGTATTCTAAGATGTTCAGACCCTCGCGGTAGTTCGCGCGGATCGGGATCTCGATGGTCTTACCGGAGGTGTTGGCGATCAGTCCGCGCATACCGGCGAGCTGACGAATCTGGCTCATCGAGCCGCGGGCGCCGGAATCCGCCATCATATAGATGGGGTTGAAGCGGTCGAGGTTGTCCTGCAGCTTGGAGGTGACATCGTCGGTCGCCTTCTCCCAGATGGAGAGCACGCGCTCGTACCGCTCCTCTTCGGAGAATTCACCCCAGTTGTACCGCTCGCGGATCTCATCGACGTCGGCCTCGGCCTTCTCGATAATATCCTTCTTCTCGGGCGGGATCTTGGCGTCACAGACAGCGACCGTGATCGCGCCGCGGGTCGAGTACTTATAGCCCTGCGCCTTCACTTCGTCTAGGACGACCGCGGTCACCTCGGTGCCGTGGATGCGGATGCAGGCGTCGATGATGTTGCCGAGCTGCTTCTTGCCGACGAGGAAATCTACCTCAAAGCGGAAGATGTTCTCCTCCTTGGTGCGGTCGACAAAGCCGAGATCCTGCGGGATCGCTCGGTTGAAGATGATCTTGCCGACGGTGGTGTCGATGATGCCGGACTTGAGCGCGCCGTTGAACTCCATCTCGCGCCGCACCCTGATCTTGGAGTGCAGGGTGATGACGCCGGTCTGGTATGCCATCAGCGCCTCGTTGACGTCCTTGAACGCCTTGCCCTCGCCGGGCTCGCCGTCCTTGTCGAGCGTCAGATAGTAGGAGCCGAGCACCATATCCTGGGTCGGAACGACGACCGGCTTGCCGTCAGAGGGCTTGAGAAGGTTGCCGGCGGCGAGCATGAGGAACCGCGCCTCGGCCTGTGCCTCGGCGGACAGCGGTACGTGCACCGCCATCTGGTCGCCGTCAAAGTCGGCGTTATAGGCGGTACATACGAGCGGGTGCAGCTTCAGCGCACGACCCTCGACCAGCACCGGCTCGAACGCCTGGATACCCAGACGGTGGAGCGTAGGCGCACGGTTCAACAGCACCGGATGTCCCTTGATGACGACCTCGAGCGCATCCCATACGACGGGCTTGGCGCGTTCGACCGCCTTGCGGGCCGCCTTGATGTTCTGCACCGCCTTGGTCTCGACCAGCCGCTTCATGACGAAGGGCTTGAAGAGCTCGAGCGCCATCTCCTTAGGCAGGCCGCACTGGTACATCTTCAGCTCGGGGCCGACGACGATGACCGAACGGCCCGAGTAGTCGACGCGCTTGCCCAGCAGGTTCTGGCGGAAGCGTCCCTGCTTGCCCTTGAGCATATCGGAGAGGGACTTGAGCGAGCGGTTGGACGGGCCGGTCACGGGACGGCCGCGTCTGCCGTTGTCGATGAGGGCGTCGACCGCCTCCTGCAGCATGCGCTTCTCGTTACGGATAATGATATCGGGCGCCTCGAGCTCGAGGAGCCGCTTGAGTCGGTTGTTGCGGTTGATGACGCGGCGGTACAGATCGTTCAGATCCGAGGTCGCGAACCGGCCGCCGTCGAGCTGTACCATCGGGCGGATATCCGGTGGGATAACCGGCAGCACCTCCATGATCATCCACTCGGGACGGTTGCCGGACAGGCGGAACGCCTCGACGACCTCGAGCCGCTTGGAGAGGCGAGCGCGCTTCTGGGTGGTGGAGCAGGTCTCGAGCTCCTCCTTGATCTCGCCGGAGAGCTGATCAAGGTTGATCTCGGCGAGCAGGTCACGGATCGCCTCGGCGCCCATCGCCGCCGAGAAGTCATCCTCGTACTTCTCGCGCATGTCGCGGTACTCCTGCTCTGTCAAAAACTGCATCTTGGACAGCTCACGGGCGTCGCCGGGGTCGGTGACGATATAGGAGGAGAAGTACAGCACCTTCTCGAGCATACGCGGCGAGATATCGAGCATCAGCGAGATACGCGACGGGATCCCCTTGAAGTACCAGATATGTGACACGGGAGCGGCAAGCTCGATATGGCCCATACGCTCGCGTCTGACCTTGGCACGGGTGACCTCGACGCCGCAGCGGTCACAGATCTTGCCCTTGAAACGGATGCGCTTGTACTTGCCGCAGTGGCACTCCCAGTCCTTGGTCGGGCCGAAGATGCGCTCACAGAACAGTCCGTCGCGCTCGGGCTTGAGGGTTCTGTAGTTGATGGTTTCGGGTTTCTTGACTTCGCCGTATGACCACTCGCGGATCTGATCGGGAGAGGCAAGAGCGATTTTTATCGAATCAAATACGTTGTTATCCATGAAATCCGTCCTCCCTTACTCTTCATCCAGACCGAAGTCATCATAGTCGAGCATATCGTCCTCGTCCTCATAGATCGAGGTCTCGTCGCCCATGACGTCGTCTTCATCCTGATCCTCGTCGAGCTGGTAGCCATCCATCGAGGTCATGACTTCTTTCTCGTCGAAGTTGGTATCATCGGCTGCGGGGACGATATCGTCGTCCTCTTCGAAATGCTGCTTTAGGTCGATCTCCTCGCCCTCGTCGTTGAGCACGCGGACATCGAGCGACAAGCTCTGCAGTTCCTTGATGAGGACCTTGAACGACTCGGGGATCCCCGGGGTGGGGATGTTCTGCCCCTTGACGATGCTCTCATAGGTCTTGACGCGGCCGACGACGTCGTCGGATTTGACGGTCAAGATCTCCTGCAGCGTATAGGCGGCGCCGTATGCCTCCAGCGCCCAGACCTCCATCTCACCGAAGCGCTGGCCGCCGAACTGTGCCTTGCCGCCCAGCGGCTGCTGGGTGACGAGACTGTACGGGCCGGTAGAGCGGGCGTGGATCTTATCATCGACCAGATGATGGAGCTTGAGATAGTACATATAACCGACGGTGACGGGGTTATCGAACAGCTCGCCGGTACGGCCGTCGCGCAGGATGGTCTTGCCCTCCATGGAGATGCCGTTCTGGCGGAAGCACTCGCCAAAGTCGATACCGGTCACGTCGCGCTTGTCGGGATAGTCGTCCTTATCGCGGATGCGCTCGAACAGCTCGAAGATATCCTGCTCGTGCGCACCGTCAAAGACGGGGGTCATGATCTTCCAGCCCAGCGCCTTGGCGGCATAGCCGAGATGAACCTCGAGCACCTGACCGATGTTCATACGGGAGGGAACGCCGAGGGGGTTGAGCACGATGTCGAGCGGGGTACCGTCGGGCAGGAAAGGCATATCCTCGACCGGCAGGATGCGCGAGACAACGCCCTTGTTGCCGTGGCGACCCGCCATCTTATCGCCGACCGAGATCTTGCGCTTCTGCGCGAGATAGCAGCGGACGACCTTGTTGACGCCGGGCTGCAGCTCATCGCGGCTGTCCTCGCGGGTGAACACCTTCACATCGACCACGATACCGCTCTCGCCGTGGGGCACGCGCAGCGAGGTATCGCGCACCTCGCGCGCCTTCTCGCCGAAGATCGCGCGCAGCAGCCGCTCCTCCGCCGTCAGCTCGGTCTCGCCCTTGGGCGTGACCTTGCCGACCAGGATATCGCCGGCGTGTACCTCGGCGCCGATATGGATGATGCCGTCCTCGTTGAGGTCCTTGAGCATATCCTCACCGACGTTGGGGATGTCGCGGGTGATCTCCTCGGGACCGAGCTTGGTATCGCGTGCGTCGATCTCGTACTCTTCTATATGAATAGATGTATAAACGTCGTCGCGGACGATCTTCTCGTTGATGAGAACAGCGTCCTCATAGTTATAGCCCTCCCATGTCATAAAGCCGATGAGGGCGTTCTTGCCCAGCGAGATCTCGCCGTCCTTGGTGGCGGGACCGTCGGCGAGAACCTGGTCACGCGTGACGCGCTGGCCCCGCTCGACGACGGGGATCTGGTTGATACAGGTGCCCTGGTTCGAGCGCAGGAACTTGATGACCTCGTGATCCTTGACCCTGCCGTCGTCATACTGGACGCGGATATGGTCGGCGTCGACGCTCATGACGACGCCGTCGCCGTCAGAGAGCACACATACGCCGGAGTCGGTGCCCGCCTTGTACTCCATGCCGGTACCGACAATCGGCGACTCGGTCACCATCAGCGGAACCGCCTGGCGCTGCATGTTCGAACCCATCAGCGCGCGGTTGGCGTCATCGTTCTCGAGGAACGGGATCATCGCCGTCGCCACGGACACGACCATCCGCGGTGAGACGTCCATGTAGTCGAACTGGGAGCGATCGAGCTCGACGAACTCGTCCTTATATCTGCCGACGACCTTGGAACGCTTGAAGCGGCCGTCCTCATCGAGCGGCTCGTTCGCCTGGGCGACGCGGAACTCATCCTCGACGTCGGCGGTCATGTAGACGACATCCTTGGTGACGATGCCGGTCTCCTTGTCGATCTTGCGGAACGGCGCCTCGACAAAGCCGTACTCGTTAATCTTCGCGAAGGTCGCGAGATACGAGATCAGTCCGATGTTCGGACCTTCGGGGGTCTCGATCGGGCACATACGGCCGTAGTGGGTGTAGTGAACGTCGCGCACCTCGAACCCGGCGCGGTCACGCGACAGACCGCCGGGACCGAGCGCCGATAGACGGCGCTTGTGGGTCAGCTCGGCGAGAGGGTTCGTCTGATCCATGAACTGGGACAGCGGGGACGAACCGAAGAATTCCTTGATCGCCGCGGTGACAGGGCGAATGTTGATGAGCGACGCGGGCGACAGCGCCTCGGGGTCCTGTGCCTGCAGGGTCATGCGCTCGCGGATCACGCGCTCAAGACGCGAGAACCCGATGCGGAACTGGTTCTGCAGCAGCTCGCCGACGCAGCGGATGCGGCGGTTGCCCAGATGGTCGATATCGTCGGTCACGCCGATATGCTCGGCAAGACAGTTCATATAGTTGATCGAGGCAAAGATATCGTCGGTGGTGATATGGTTGGGCACAAGCTCCCCTGAGCGGCGCTCGATCTCAGCTTTGAGCTCCTCCTCGCTCTCACAGGAGTCGAGAATCTCGAACAGCACATCGGACGCTACGCGCTCGCGCACGCCCAGCGGACGGCAGTCAAAATCGACATAGCAGCCGATATCGACCATACCGTTGGAGAGCACCTTGACCTCGATGCCCTCGTCGCCCTTGATATACGCCTCGCGCACGCCGGCGTTGTCCATCTCGGCCGCCTTCTCGCGGGTGACGACGTCGCCGAGCATCGCCATAACCTCGCCGGTGCGGGGGTTGATGACGGGACGGGTCAGGGTTCTGCCGGTGATACGGCCGGCAAGGTTGAGCTTCTTGTTATACTTATACCTGCCGACGCGAGACATATCATAGCGGCGCGCATCATAGAACAGGTTGTTGATGTGGGTCTGGGCGCTCTCGACCGTGGGCGGCTCGGAGGGGCGCAGCTTGCGGTAGACCTCCAGAAGGCCTTCCTCAACGTTCCTGGTGGTATCCTTCTCGAAGGTCGCCTTGATGCGGCGGTCGTCGCCGAACATCTCGAGGATCTCGGCGTCGGAGCCGAGCCCCAGCGCACGCAGAAACACGGTGATAGGGAGCTTGCGGTTCTTGTCGATACGGACATAGAATACGTCGTTGACGTCGTTCTCATACTCGAGCCACGCGCCGCGGTTCGGGATGACGGTCGAGGAGAAGAGCTCCTTGCCGGTCTTGTCGTGCTCCATCTTGAAGTACACGCCGGGAGAACGGACAAGCTGAGAGACGATGACGCGCTCGGCGCCGTTGATCACAAAGGTGCCCGACTCGGTCATTAGCGGAAAGTCGCCCATAAAGACATTGCTCTCCTTGATCTCGCCGGTCTCCTTGTTCAACAGACGCGCGGTCACGCGCAAAGCGGCGCTGTAGGTGGCGTCGCGCTCCTTGCACTCGATCACCGAGTAGTTGGGGTGCTCCACATCGAGGGTATAGTCGATGAAGTCGAGCACAAGGTTGTCCTGATAATCGGCGATGCCGGAGACATCCTTGAACACATCCTTGAGACCCTCGTCCAGGAACCACTGGTAGGATTTTTTCTGAACCTCGATCAGATTCGGCATCTCGATGACGTCCTCGATCTTGCCGAAGCTCAGGCGCTTCGCTCTGCCCAATTCTACGTCTTTGACATTTACCATCAGGCAAATCCCTCCTTGAATTGAAATAGTCGTTCCATGCCGGGAACGCCGCCGTGAAAAGATTACAAGATTGTTGTCGGACAGGGTATTGACAAAACGAGCAGAATCTGCTAACATACTTTGTCCGAAAAACCCGCGCAATCCCGCAAGCGATATATTCCCATAATGATACAGTATATTATCTTAAAACTATTTGACGAAAATGTCAACCGTTTTTTGGGCATTTTTTCTGAAAAAACCTTTTATTTTCTGAATTAGAATAAAAAGAGATTATGGGAACGCCAGACAGCGTTTAGACATTCTTGCTGCAAGAAATGACGTGCTTTATCTATTTTCAACAATTATTCTTCACATCACGGCAGGGATATACACCATTGTTGCCGAACGGAGGGACGGCATGAGCCATCAGGAAAAGAAAATCAGAAGATTTTTGCATCATCAAATCGACATCGTGCTGTTCGATGAGATCGACTCGACCAACAACGAGGCAAAGCGCCGCGTCACCTCCCCTATCCCCCGTCCGCTGCTGCTGTGCGCCGCATCTCAGTCCGCCGGACGCGGACGGCGGGGACACGACTTCTACTCGCCAAAGGGGACGGGGCTGTACCTGTCGGTCGTGCTGCCCGCGGTCGGGATCGAGGTGCAGCCCGTCACCTGTGCCGCCGCGGTCGCCGCCGCGACCGCCATCGAGGAGCTGTGCGAGCACACAGTCGGGATCAAATGGGTCAACGACCTGTATGTAGACGGCAGGAAGGTCTGCGGCATTCTGACAGAGCTGCTGTGCGACAGCGACAACCGCCCGATCGCCGTGTGCGTCGGGATCGGGGTGAACCTCACCACCGCGTCGTTTTCGGGGGACTATCCCGCCGGCAGCATCGGCAACGTCGACCGCGACCGGCTGTGCGCGATGATCGCCGACCGGCTGATCGACTGCTGCCGCGACGGCGGGTATATGGACAGCTACCGCGCGCGCAGTATCGTCATCGGGCGAACGGTCACCTTCACCGACAGCGACGGCTCCCATACCGCCACGGCGGTCGGCATCAGCGACAGCGGCGAGCTGATCGTGCACGAGAAGGGGATCAAGAGGGTGCTCAGCTCCGGCGAGATCTCCGTCACCCTGTACTAGGATAATCCGTGATCCGCTCGTCGGCCCTACCGGCTGACGACAGAAAGCCCCCGACCACCGGTCACAACGCCGACGGTCGGGGATTTTTCTGCCTATCGTTACATATCGTTCAGAACACCTGTGTCGCAAGATAGTACACCACGCCGTAGAGCACCGCTGCTGCGGTACCATAGACCAGCACCGGCCCCACGATGACGAACATCTTGGCGGCAAGCCCCGCGACCATCCCTTCGGCGCGGAACTCGATCGCCGGAGCGCTCATCGCGTTGGCAAATCCCGTGATCGGCACCAGCGTACCCGCGCCGCCGTGGCGGGCGAGCTTCTCATACAGGTGGAGCGCTGTCAACAGCACCCCCAGGAACACGAGGGTGATCGAACACATCGTCTTGGAGGTGTCGGCGTTCATGCCGAGCGTCCGATACAACTGTGTCAATCCCTCGCCGAGCGTACAGATCGCGCCCCCAATGAGAAATGCCTTGAGGCAGTTCTTTCCTACACCTGAGTTCTTTGACGCGCGCTTGACAAGCTGTGCGTACTGTAACTTGTCCATATCATCACCGATGGTAGGATTCCCAGTTATTCACAAAATATTTATAGAAGTTACAAAACTGTATTTTGATTTTGCTATATAGAAGTTATATAATCACAATAGAATATCATGTATAGGTATGCCTATGAGACTACATTATCTTGATAACAGCGCGACCACCCGCTGCTGTGACAGGGCTGCTGCGGCGGCGCTGTCGATGATGACAGAAAAATACGGGAACCCCTCCTCCCTGCATGAAAAGGGGATCGAAGCCGAAGTTGAACTCGAGCGTGCACGCGCCGCGGTGGCGGCGTCGCTTTCTGCAGCACAGAAGGACGTGCTCTTCACCTCCGGCTCTACCGAATCGAACAACACCGTGCTGTTCGGCGTGGCGGACGCGATGAAGCGCAGCGGCAGACGGATCATCGTCTCGGCTATCGAGCATCCGTCGGTGTACGAGAGCGCAAAGGAACTCTCCCGACGCGGATGGGACGTGCGGTTTGTGCCGGTCGACAGCGACGGCGTCGCCGACGTCGACACGCTCAGAAAGCTGCTCACCGCCGACACCGTGCTCGTATCGGTGATGGCGGTCAACAACGAGACCGGCGCCGTCCAGCCCACCGAAGAGATCGGGCGTATCGTCAAGGCGAACAGCCCGGCGCTGTATCACGTCGACGCGGTACAGGCATACGGCAAGCTCCCCATCAGCACAGCAAAGTGGAACGCCGACTTCGTATCGGTCAGCGCGCACAAGGTACACGGCCCCAAGGGCGTCGGCGCGCTGTATATCCGCCGCTCGGCGCGCCTGGTGCCGCTGCTCTACGGCGGCGAACAGCAGCGTCGGCTCCGTCCCGGCACCGAGGCGACCGCCCTCATCGCGGGGTTCGGCGCGGCGGTAGAGGAGTTCGACCTTGCCCGACACGGGGCGACGGTACAGCAGCTGCACGATAAGGCGCTCTCAGCGCTCGGCGACATCGACGGCGTGATCATCAACACAGCCGCACTCCCCTATATCATCAACCTGTCTGTTCCCGGGATCCGCTCCGAGACCATGCTCCACCATCTCGAGCGCGGCGGCGTATATGTCTCCTCCTCCAGCGCGTGTGCCAAGGGAAAGCGCAGCTATGTGCTCGAGGCGATGGGGCTTGAGGACGAGCGGATCGACTCATCGCTGCGGATCAGCTTCTCGCGCTATAATGAGGAAGAAGACGTTATCGCCCTGTGCGCGGGGCTGCAATCGGGGCTACAGACCCTGCAGAGGATCAAGAAATGAAAGAGATCATCCTGATAAAGCTGGGCGAGATGGTGCTCAAGGGGCTCAACCGCCGCACCTTCGAGGACGTCCTGCTGAAGAATATCAAATACCGGCTGCGCGGGGTGGGGGATATCAACGTCCGCATCGCCCAGTCGACCATCTATATCGAGCCGCTGACGGACGACGTCGATCTCGATAAGGTGAGCGAGCACATCGCTCAGGTGTTTGGGATCGTGGCGTTCAGCCGCGCGTGCGTCTGCGACAAGTCGATCGACGATATCCTCACAAAGGCGCCTGTCTACACCCGCGACGCGCTGATGGGCGCGAGCACCTTCAAGGTCGAGTCAAAGCGGTCGGACAAGCGGTTCCCGCTAAAGTCCCCCGAGATCTCGCGGCTGGTCGGCGGCGCGATACTGTCCGCCTGTCCGCATCTGAAGGTGGACGTGAACGATCCCGACATCACCGTGCGGGTCGAGGTGCGCGATTACGGCGCGTATATCCACCACCGCACGATCCGCGGCCAGGGCGGGATGCCGGTCGGCACCTCGGGGCTATCTACCGTGCTCATCAGCGGGGGCATCGACTCGCCCGTCGCCGCCTATATGATGTCCAAACGCGGGCTGCGGCTCAACGCCGTCCACTTTGAGAGCCCGCCCTATACCTCGCTGCGCGCGCGGATGAAGGTCGAACGGCTGCTGTCGATCGTCGCGCGGTACGCCGGCGCGATCGAGATGCATACCGTACCGCTCACCGCCGTACAGGAGGCGATCCGCGACCGCTGTCCCGAGGAGCTGTTCACCATCCTGCTGCGGCGGGTGATGATGGAGATCGCATCCCGTATCGCCGAGCGCACCGGCTCCGGCGCCCTGATTACGGGCGAGAGTCTCGGTCAGGTCGCCAGCCAGACGATGGCGGCGCTCGCGTGTACCGACGACGCGGCAGAGAAGCTCGTGTTCCGCCCCCTTATCGGGATGGACAAGCAGGAGATCATCAACCTCTCGCGCCGGATCGACACCTATGACACCTCTATCGAGCCGTATGAGGACTGCTGCACTATCTTCACCCCCAAGCACCCGCGCACGAAGCCGGTGCTGCATTTCGTCAGAAAGGCGCAGGAAGACGCCGATCTTGCCGCTCTGATCGAAGAGGCGCTCCAAAAAACCGAGATCAAGCTCATCGAAGCCCGATAATCCCGAAGAAAAGAGGAAGCGAATGATGAATAGCTGTGAATGTTACATCGTCAAGCAGAACAAGCGTGATTTTCTGGAATATGATGATTCGTTCGAGGGGATCAGCGCGCTGCTGTACGAGAACAACATCAACGTCGAGTACCGCACCGATATCTCTCCCGACGCCGGAAAGATCAATTCGACGCTCCGCCAGTCGCTGTCGCTGAGCGGCGCGCCCGACTACTACATCTTCTTCAACGCCCTGTACACGCAGGACGCGTCGTCGTTTCGCAACCTGTTCTACGAGTTCATCGCCCAGCAGGAGAGCGATCTGAAGAAGAAATCCCCCGACGTCCTCCCTAAGATCAAGGTCATGTCGCTCGGGGATATGGGCAACGGCTACAAGGGCTACTGTCTGCGCATCCGCGACAAGAAGTTCATCGTCCTCCCCTGTCCCTCGCTGACCGGTATCACGCCGGCAGAGCAGCTGGTATCCGCGCTTATCAGCGCAGATCGGTTGTTCGAACAGCAGCGCGCGCTATATCCCGACGGCATTGACTATCGGCCGATCACGGATGGTCAGAAGAACCGGCCGCATCGCGGCACTAAGCCCCACGCAAAGGAAGGGTTCTTCAAGAGCTTCATCCCCCAAAAGAACGATCCGCCTCGCACCAAGGCGCGCAAGTGGGCGGTGCTCGCCGCGATCCTCGCGTTCCTTATCGCGCTAGGATATGTCATCAACTACTTCTTCATCGCCCCGCTGCACAACACCCAGGTCAACGCCGAGATCCAGGAGATCGCCTATCAGAACACCGCCGAGACCAACGAGGACGGCGAGCCCGTCTCCGAACAGGATTGGGCCGCGCTCAAGAAGCTGAACAAGGAGATCGTCGGGTGGATCCGCATCGACGATACCCGCATCGACTATCCGGTGTTCGAGCATATCGGCGACGACGCTTCGTCCCAGTACTACCTCAAGCACAACTACAAGGGCGACTACTCCGACTACGGCAGTATCTTCGTCGACTATCGCTGCAAGCAGAGCGTCAATTCGAAGAACGTCATCCTCCACGGTCACCATATGAACGACGGCTCGATGTTCGAGAATCTCATGGGATACGGAAAGCTGGAGGGCGACCTGAGCTACTACAAGAAGCACCCGGTCATCACCTTCAACACCCCCGAGGGCGACGCCAAGTGGAAGATCATCTCTGTCTTCAAGACCTCGACCCTGTACGCACACGGCGAGTTCTTCAACTATATGCAGGGCGAGTTCAACTCGGACGCCGAGTTCATGAACTTCGTTTATAACGTGCGCATCCGCTCGCTCATCAACACCCCTGTCGTCATCAACGAGACCGACCAGCTGCTGACGCTGTCGACCTGCTCGTATGAGTTCTCGGACTTTCGTACCGTTGTCGTCGCGCGCAAGGTGCGCAACGGCGAGAGCGCCGACGTGGACGTCCAGCTCGCGACCAAAAACGACAAACCCGTGTTTCCCGACGTCTACTATTCCCGCTACGGCGGCACCCGCCCGACCGTGCTGACCTTCAAGTCTGCCGACAGCAAGGGGCTGATCACCTGGTACGACGGCGAGGGCGACCTCAAGGGTGACGAGACGCTGACCGCGACCGTCGCCGCGAACCCCACCGAGCCGCCTTCGGAGAAGTCAAAGACCAGCTCGCGCGCGACCCAGTCCGCCGAGATCACCTTCTATACGGTGATGTTCATGAACTTTGACGGCAGCGAGTACCAGAGCTTCTCGGTACAAGAGGGGAGCCCCTCGCCCTATCCCGAGACCAACCCCGCGACGTTCGAGGACGAGTACTTCTACTACTACTTCCGCGGATGGGACACCGCAAACATGAATATGGACAACGTCACCACCAGCATGAACATCGCGCCGATCTATGAGCCGGTAGCCAAGTGAACGCCATGAAGTATGACCTGATATTCTATATCTCGAAGAAAACCGGATACTGTGAGAAGCACCTTCGGCGGCTGTTCTCTGCCCGTCAATATGAGGCGCGGTCGGTTACCTTCGCGTCAACGCCCGTAGACCTTGGCGAGAAGGTATGCGACAGCTTGCGGTACTGTCCGCTGGTCATCATCGTCGGGGGACTGAGATCGCCGTATGACGACAACCTCTCAACCGTGCTCTCGCGGGTGCTGTCCAACTCGGGGCTGACGCTCGAGAATATGCGCAAGCTCCGCTCGAGCGGCAAGACGTCCGGCTATATCATCCGATACCGCAACCAGATCCTGCTCGCCCTGCCCGACGAGCCGCGCGATATCGACGCGATGCTCAGCGACAGCGTGCTGCGCTATATCGAAGCAAAGACCAAACCCGAATAAGATCGTATTCTATTGGAGTATTCTATACGAGAACAGCACCGGAACATCTGCCATCCGGTGCTATTATTGATGTAAAAAAAGTATTGCCCTCCAAAAAAAGGAGGGCAGCATCGCTTACTGCTGTATCATCGACAGCGGGGGCTGTTCGTTATAGCGCTTGAGATACTCGCTCGGGGTACATCCATAGACCGACTTAAACACCGAGATGAAGCTCTTCACGCTCGGGAACCCGTTATCGGCGGCGGCGCGGGTCTCGCTCATCCCGTTCTCGCGGATATCGACCAGCGCGTTCTCAAGCCGCACGCGGTTGAGATAATTCTTGAACGTCTGCCCTGTCGCCGACTTGAAATATCGCGAGAAGTAGGTCGGCGTCAGCCCGACATAGCCGGAGATATCCTCGAGCGAGAGCTTCTCCATATAATGCTCGCGGATATAGAGGAGCGCGCGCGTGATAATCTCGGGCTCCTCGGCCGGCATCAGCTCCTCGGCCGACTTGTGCACCCGACACTTGGTCACAAGGTACATGAGGATCTGGTGCATGGCACAGGTGATGCGCAGCTTCGAGAACTCACCGGGGCTCTCCAGCTCGAACGTGATCGCCTTGAGCAGCTCGCGCACCCGCTGGCGGATCTGCTCGTTGATGTTCACGTCGATGGTATAGCGGTCATAGTCATCAAAGTAGGTCTTGATGAACTTGTACGAGAACAGCACCACAAGGTACTTGACCGGCTCGTCGGGAACCTTGCCGCAGGTCTGGTGCGCTGTCTCAGAGTTGATCACGGCATAGTCGCCGTCATACAGATCCCTGTCCTGTCCGCCGATGTTCGCCCACATCCTGCCGCGGATAACATAGTCGATCTCGAGGTTCTTGTGCCAGTGGCGTTCGGTAAAGCACTCGCTGCCGGACTTCTCATACAGGACGACGCGGCCGGGGATATCCTCGTCAGCGGTGACGATCTCGTACTTTCCCTTATAACCGGAGGGCATTTCGATCACTCCCATAAAGAAATAGGAACTGCGCGGTTTCTGACAGATACAGTATAGCACAAAAGGCGAAAATAGTCAAATTGCATAGAACTGCTTGCTATCATGGAGAAAATATAGTATATTATATGAGGTGATACTATATGAAACGAATCCTATCGGCTGTGCTGGGACTGATGATGCTGCTGCTCTCAGCGTGCAGCGTCGCGCCCCTTCGCGTCCAAAGCCCCAAGGAGTACTTCGAGGGGGACACCAAGCTCAGCGTGCACTTCATCGACGTCGGTCAGGGGGATGCGACGCTGCTCCAGTCGGACGGCGAGTTTGTCCTGATCGACGCGGGCGAGCGCGAGTACGGCGCAAAGGTGGTCGACTATATCGAGGCGTGCGGCGCCGACTCGCTCAAGTATATCATCGCCACCCATCCCCACTCAGACCATGTCGGCGGGCTGGTCGAGGTCATCCGCGATCTCGACTGTGAGAACTTCATTACCTGTGAGACCGACCAGAGCACCGCGACATGGCTGAACGTGCTCAAGGCGGTGGATACCTATGACCTGAACTACATCGACGCCGAGGTCGGCGATACCTATACCTTCGGCAGCGCCGCATTCACCATCCTCGCGCCGCTGTCCGACAGCTACAGCGGCTATAATAACTACTCGGTCGTCACCAAGGTCACCTGCGGCGACGTCAGCTTCATGCTCACCGGCGACGCCGAGAAGGCGTCCGAGGGCGAGATGGTGAACGCGGGCGAGGACCTGTCCGCCGATGTGCTCAAGTGCGGGCACCACGGCTCGTCGACCGCCACGACATGGAGCTTTCTCAGCGAGGTGAATCCCCGTTACGCGGTCATCTCCTGCGGCGCCGATAACGAGTACGGCCATCCGCACACCGAGACCATCAGGAACCTCGATCTCATGGGTGTGCCCTACTATCGCACCGACATCTACGGCACCATCGTCGCCCGCACCGACGGCAGCGGGCTGTTGTTCTCGTCCGAGTATGGCGAGATAGAGAACGAGGATATCCTCATCGCCGACACCGCATCCACCGAAGCCCCGACCGCCGCACCCGATACCGCCGCGCCCGACACCGCCGTCGCGGCGGCATATATCGGCAACCGGAACTCCTATGTCTTTCATCTGCCCTCGTGCACGGGTGTAGCGACGATGAGCGAACATAACCGCGTGACCTTCTCCACCCGCAGGGAGGCGATCGACGCCGGCTACCATCCATGCGGAAAATGTAACCCCTAACAGCCCTGAAGCTGTGTCATCCTGAGCCGATACGCGTGCCTTACGTGTGTCAGCTCAGGATGACATTTTTGTTTATACGATAGCTTCAGTGCTTTTATCCTATCATGAATTGTGTGATCGGCATCACGTCCTGATTGACCGAGAGGAGCAGCTTCATATACGCACACTCGGGCGCGATATCATAGAGCGGCACAGCGCCCCTGTCGATCGCGTGGGCGGCAGTCTCATATACCTTTCTGCCGCTTCTAAAGGAGGAGAGGAACATCGGCACATCGGATCGCTCCAGCAGCCCGTCGAGCGCGACAGGATCGAGCGTAGAGCTGTGATAGAGGGTATGCAGCACCGCATCCATGCCCTCGAGATTCACCGTTGCCGGATCGAACCCCGGGTAGGGATGCAGCAGCAGCGCCTTGTGCTGCAGCACGGGCGGATGCAAAGAGGAGAACACCCCGTTCGGGATATGCTCGCTGTGATAGCGGCGGCGTTCGCACAGCCCGCCGTCATAGACCGCGTACACGTCGTCGTACAAGCTGTGAAGATTATCACACAGATCGGCAGATCGCAGCGCGGTCGCCTCGTGGACGTACATCACACCGTCCGTATTGCGGTACGGGACCAGCGCGCCGCACACCCCCGCCTCGATCAGCTTGATCGCACAGCAGAAGTTCTCATACCCGTTCGAGCTGACATCGCTCAGCACGCGGTTCGATGCGACGATCATCAGCGGATAGCTGTCGCTGCCGAACAGCAGCCCGACAAACCCCGCAATATAGGCGATCGTATCGCTGCCGCAGGTGATGATGACACCGTCGAGCTGCTCTCTGTCAACATCATACACCGCCCGCGCGAGTGCGGAAAAGTCGTCGGGGGTGATGCGCTCGCTGAGCAGGTGCAGCGGCGAGCGTACATCGAACGCCGTTCCGTGTTCCCTTGTATATCGTTCTGCTACCTCCGGGGTGCCCTCTGACAGCCGGACAACGTCGCCGTCAAAGCGGCTGCCGATCGTCCCGCCGGTTGCGATTATTTGGATATTCATAGCTCTCCTCTGTGCTTATCTGATGGCTCTGTGAACTCTGTCTGAAACATCTTTCAATCGTGTTGACAGCGACAAAACCATGTGGTACCGTTTGCTTAGGATGAAGGGAGTTGAACCCAATTGCCGATAATGATTCATTGTCAGTCTTTATCGGCTTATCGTCGATCAAAACCCGTCAGGGTTACTCCTCCTCCGCACCGAGAAATCCATGAAAATGATCTCATTCTCGGTGCAAAGCAGTTTATAGCGAGTAGAATTCTGTCTGGTCGAGGAAAAACCGGAGTGAATACTGGCGTATTCACGAGGATTTTGACGAAGAGCAGGCGGAATTCTACCGCTAAAAACCCATTGGGGTTCAACTCCCTTCATCCTAACAGATATAGTATAACACATCATCCCAAACTTGCAAAGGAGTACCGCCATGAAAAAGAAAATCTTAGCCATCCTGTTGGCGATCATCCTCGTCTTCTCGCTCTCTGTCACCGCGTTTGCAGCTCCGCCTGAGATCCCCGGCTCGAACGGCGGCACCAACGGCTATACGCTGTATGTCAACGGTACCGCGCTGTCCGGCACGAGTACCTCTGACAGCGATTCTATGCAAAAGGGGCTGTCGCAAAATAGAAAAATGTCATTCTGAACGCCAGTGAAGAATCTGAAAGTGCTCACCTATCGGTGTAATCATATTGGATAGATTGCACTATAAGATACTTCGCTAATGCTCAGGATGACACACTGAGGGGCTATCGCATTTCTTAGTGCGACAGCCCCTTGTTCTATCGTTTATTTCTCAAGTTCTTCTTCGATAACCTTGCGGATGCCGCTCTCGGTCAATCCGAAGATCTCCAGCAGCTCCTTGGCGGGACCGGAGTATCCGAACCGGTCATACACGCCCACGCGCCGCACCGGAACCGGACACAGCTCGCTCGTCACCTCGCATACCGCATCGCCGAGACCCCCGATGACGTTGTGCTCCTCGACGGTGATGATCCTGCCGGTCTCGCGCGCCGCCTTGACGATGATGTCGCGGTCGATGGGCTTGATGGTATGGATGTTGATCAGCCGGACGTGCCGTCCCTGTTTCTCGAGCTGCTCGACCGCCTTCTTCGCCTCGAGCACACACAGCCCCGTAGCGATGACGGTGATATCGTCACCCTCGTGCAGGGTGATGCCCTTGCCAAGCTCAAAGGAGTATGTCTCCGGATCGTTGAAACTATCGACAGCGAGCCGCCCCAGCCGGATATAGACCGGCCCGCGGTGCTGCAGCGCCGCCTTGGTCGCCGCCTTCATCTCCCAGTGGTCGGCGGGGTTCAGGATCACCATGTTGGGCAGGGTGCGCATGATCCCGATATCCTCGAGACACTGGTGCGTCGCGCCGTCCTCGCCGGTCGAGATCCCCGCATGAGAGCCGGCGATCTTGACGTTGAGCTCGGGATACGCCACCGAGTTGCGGATCTGTTCGAACGCTCTGCCCGTGGCGAACATCGCGAACGACGCCGCTACCGGCAGCTTTCCGGCTGCGGCAAGCCCCGCCGCTACGCCGATCATGTTGCCCTCGGCAATCCCACAGTCATAGAACCGATCGGGGTACGCCTTCGCAAAGATAGAGGTCTTGGTAGCCGCCGCAAGGTCGGCGTCCAGCACCACGATATCGGGGTTATCGTGCGCCGCTTCGCACAGCGCCTCGCCAAAGCTCTCGCGCGTCGCCTTCGTCACTGTCTGCGCCATCTTATGCCTCCAGTTCCCTGAGCCGTTCGCTCAGCTCGTTCATCGCCGTCTCATACTCGTCCTTGTTCGGCGCCTTGCCGTGCCAGCCGACCTCGTCCTCCATATAGGAGACGCCCTTGCCCTTGATCGTCTTCATGATGATGGCAAACGGCTTGTCGGATCGCCTTGCATCGGCAAACGCACGCTCGATCTCATCAAAGTCGTGACCGTCGATGATGACGGTATCGAACCCAAAGCTCATAAACTTCTGATCCAGCGGCTCGACGCCGCCGACCTGTGCGGTGGTGCCGTCGATCTGCAGCCCGTTCCAGTCGACGATGACGGTAAGGTTGTCGAGCTGCTTATGGCCGGCGAACATCGCCGCCTCCCATACCTGACCTTCCTCGCACTCGCCGTCGCCGAGCACGGTATAGACGCGGTAGTCCTTGTTGTCGAGCTTGGCGGCGAGCGCCATCCCGCACGCAGCAGAGATACCTTGCCCCAGGGACCCCGAGCTCATGTCGATGCCGGGGGTGCCCTTCATATCGGGGTGACCCTGCAGCATCGCGCCCACATGGCGCAGCACCGACAGCTCGTCCCATGAGAAGTAGCCCTTGAGCGCGAGCACCGCATATAAGCTGGGACAGCAGTGACCCTTCGAGAGCACGAACCGATCGCGATCCTCCCACGAGGGGTTCTCGGGGTCAACGTTCATCTCACGAAAGTACAGATAGGTGAACACATCCGCCGCCGAAAGCGAGCCGCCGGGATGTCCGCTCTTGGCGTTGTATGTTCCGATGATGGCTCCCTGGCGCGCCTTGGTCGCAAGGATCGTCAGCTGTCTTCTTTCTTCGCTGTTCATCTGAAACCTCCCTTGGTTCTAGGAATTTTTCATACACAAATTATTGTATCACAGGGGAGGTCATATATTTTTCATTATTGTAAAAAAACAGACAAAACGCGTATTTCTATTGAATTTCCATAAATTTTATGATACAATTCGAGCGGTAAAGGAGCGATTTGCATATGCTGCTTGCGATAGATATCGGAAACACCAACATCAA
>CAJODM010000023.1 GCA_905233755.1 uncultured Ruminococcus sp. | reverse complement strand
GTCCGGAGCAGATGACAACAGGCGAGGTGAACATCGCCTCCATCTGTTACGTCGTCACCTCGACCAACAAAAGAACCGACCTGTGGGTCGGTTCTTTTGCTGTCGAAAGCCCCTAAATATCATCAAGATTAACATTCTACACCGATCCTTACTTCTTCAGGCGGATGTCGGAGCCGATGAAGTCGAGCCGATCACACGAGCCGGCAGCACGGGACACAAAACGCTGAGAGTACATTGTCTCAAGCTCCGAGAGCGGCAGGTTCGTGTTGATGATGATGGGGCTGCCCTTCAATATCCGCGCGTTAAAGATATGATACACCGCCGCCTTGGAGAACGCCGACTGGAACTCGGTGCCCAGGTCATCGAGAATCAGCAGGTCACAGGCGAGCAGCGAGGCAAAGGTTTTGTTCTCGCCCTCGTAGCGGTAGTCAAAGTGTTCCCGTTCAAGGCGCGATAGAATCTCGGGCGATGACACATATACCACCGAGAATCCCCGCTCGATCACGCGACGCGCAATCGCAAGAGAGAGGTGGGTCTTCCCGAGGCCCGTCGCGCCGGTCATCAGCAGGTTCTTTGACGACAGCGAGAAGGTATCGGCATATTGCACACAGTAGTCATAGATAGCGGTCATGCGGCGGCGCGGGTTCCTCTTCCCCATCTCCGGCTGATCGTCATAGAGCGAGAGATCAAAGTCCTCAAAGCTCGACAGCGACAGCGGCGAGATGGCGTTGAGCTGTTCGCAGGCGACAGCGCTCAACAGCTTTCGGTAGCAGTCGCACATTACGGTGCGGTTATCGTGCTCGACATAGCCGGTGTCAGAGCATACCGCACAGTGATACCGCGGCTCAAGATAATCGGCGCCATAGCCCGCAGCGTCAAGAATATCTCGATACTCTTCCTGCAGCGATAAGCTGCGATGGCGCAGCTTATCCAGTTCCTCATGGGCGCGATCCCCCATGACAGCCGCCTTCGCCGTCAGAGCGCCGACTGAGATAAGCTCACGCTCAATCTCAGAGAGGCGGGGATGTGTGGCATATAGCTGATCGCGCTTATATTCGGCAACGCGGAGCGCATCGGTGCGACGCTCGTTGAGGCGGTCTTTGGCGATATGTATCACTTCGGCAGAATAAGACATGGTGGCTCACCTTCATTCGTCAAATAAGCTCTGCTGCTCGAGCAGCTTGATATCGTACGAGGCATTCTTTGATGAGTAGATAGCAGAGGAGGATTTCTTCGCATTCTTCGACTTCTTCGGCTGCTGCTCATACTCGAAAAGGGTATCGAGGGAACGGATCCCCTTCTCGTGCCATCGGGAGAGGATGCCGTTAAGGTAGCGGATATTGAACTCGCCCTTGGTATCGACGCATCGTTCATACGCTTCGGTCAGCATCTCGTCGCTGAACGCCCAGTCGGACGTCCACCGCACGGCATGTTCGAGCTGGGAACGGGTCGGCCGTCCGACCGATCGGATGCCGAAGAGTGAGGATACGTGCTTCCACGCGCGGTCACACGACGACAGCCGAACGATCTCGCGCTCGGCTTCATCAACGGTATAGATCCCCTTATCCGACCAGCTGATGCCCATCCGCTCGATTGCCCGCATATTACCGGAGCCGGTATCGACCGCATAGTGGATCAACATCGCGAGCACCTCGCACGGCAGCCCAAAGGTATCATACAGCATCACGAGCGTTGCGGTATCGCCGGGAGACAGCGGTTTGCCCAGCGCAGTCTGTGCTTCTTCGAGAAGTCCCGAAAGGTTCGCGTCCCGGGACAGCAACGCAGCGACATAGGAGGAATCGGGTCGACGGGCACGCGAGGCGGCGGTCTTATGGGGCGTTGGCTCGGGAGAGAGAGGCGCGTCATCCTGCTGCTGTATGCTGGCTTTTGAGGAGAGCTCTCCCCCATCCGATAGCAGCAGCTCACGCTGTGTCCAGAACTCGACAGCGTTGAGGACCTCATCCTCGGCATATCCGAGCGCAGCGGCAACATCCGATGCGACAAGCTCCTCCCCCGCATGGCGCAGCAGATACAACAGCACCTTCAGCTGTGCTTCGGTCGAGAGCTTCAGGTGCCGATCAACCAGCGCCGAGGGGACGGCAAAGATCGTATTCCATTGTCCGAGGTTGATGTGGATCGACATAAAATACCCTTCTCATAAGTGATTGGAAATCCATTATAACACAGAAAATCGTACAGTGCTACCTTTATTTTCAAAAAAATACGACAAGTTCTTCTTGACTTAGCGGGAATTTTGGCTTATACTATGTACACACGCGGATGTAGTTCAATGGTAGAGCGCAACCTTCCCAAGGTTGATGTTGCGGGTTCGAGCCCCGTTATCCGCTCCATCACAGCACCTGCAGATCGCAGGTGCTGTGTCTTTCACAAAAGTTTATACCGCACAAATCATTGTTCAAGAAAAGGAGATACGAGACTATGCAGTACACCTATATCCCGCGCGGAGTATGCTCGCGCCAGATTATGCTCGATATCGAGGACGGCATCATCAAAGGATGCGGATTTGTCGGCGGATGCAACGGCAACACCCAAGGAATCTGTGCGCTGGTCAAGGGGATGACGGTCGAGGATGCGATCGGTAAGCTCGAAGGCATCGACTGTAACGGCCGCGGGACCTCCTGCCCCGATCAGCTCTCAAAAGCGCTGAGAGCTGCGATGGCACAGTAATATCGGCTATAACATCAAAGCACTTCTGAAGGAACGTTCAGAAGTGCTTTTCTCGTTTATCCGGGGGGTTATTGGATCGCGTTCTTGATGAGCGCGAGCAGCTCGTCATACGTATCACACGCCGGAATATCGGGATAGTCGGCGCGGATGCTCTCGGGCGCGCGGAACAAGAATCCCGCCTTGCTCGCACGGATCATCTCAAGATCGTTGAAGCTGTCTCCGCTTGCAATCGTTTGGAAGCCGCAGCTCTGCAACGCGCGGACAGTCGTCAGCTTTGTCTTCTCACATCTTAGGCGATAGTCGGTGATCGAGCCGTCGTCAGCGACGACCAGCTCGTTGCAGAAGATCGCGGGCATGCCGAGCTTCTTCATCAGCGGCTGGGCGAACTGTGTGAACGTATCGCTGAGGATCACCGCCTGGGTGATGGAGCGCAGCTCATCGAGGAACTCCTTCGCGCCGGGCATCGGCTCGATCCCGGCGATCGTCTCCTGAATCTCCTTGAGCCCCAGTCCATGCTGACGCAGGATATCGAGCCGATACTGCATCAGCTTATCATAGTCGGGCTCGTCGCGGGTGGTTCGCCGCAGCGCGTCGATACCCGTCGCCTGAGCAAATGCGATCCAAATCTCGGGGACGAGAACCCCTTCGAGGTCTAAACAGACGATATACATATCCATCCACCTTTCGTTATGACGACAGCTCACCTAAGGAGAGCGCCTTCAAGTATGCATTGATAAACCCATCGAGATCACCGTCCATCACGGCGTTGACGTTGCCGGTCTCGAAGGAGGTGCGGTGATCCTTGACGAGCGTATAGGGCATGAATACATAAGAACGGATCTGAGAACCCCAGGTGATCTCTTTCTGCACGCCCTTGATATCCTCGATCTTCTCGAGGTGCTCGCGCTCCTTGATTTCCATGAGCTTGGAGATGAGCATCTTCATCGCGACGTCGCGGTTCTGGTACTGAGACCGCTCGACCTGGGAGGCGACGACGATACCGGTGGGGATATGGGTCAGCCGGACGGCGGACGAGGTCTTGTTGACCTTCTGGCCGCCGGCGCCGGACGCGCGGTAGACGTCCATCTTGATCTCCTCGGGCGGGATCTCAACCTTGATATCATCGTTGATCTCGGGCATCACCTCGAGCGACGAGAAGCTTGTATGCCGCCGACCGGCAGAGTCGAACGGCGATACGCGCACCAGCCGGTGCACCCCCGCCTCGCTCTTGAGATAGCCATAGGCGTTCTCGCCCTCGATCAGCAGCACCGCGCTCTTGAGCCCCGCCTCGTCGCCGTCGAGATAGTCGATCTCCTTGACGGCAAAGCCGTGTGCGGTCGCCCAGCGGGTGTACATCCGATAGAGCATCTCGGCCCAATCCTGTGCCTCGGTGCCGCCGGAACCGGCGTGGAAGGTCAGGATAGCGTTGTTCTTGTCATACTCGCCTGTAAGCAGCGTCTCGAGACGCTGGCGGTCGATATCGGCGCGAATACCGTCGAGCTCCGCCTGTGCCTCGTCAAGGATAGAGAGGTCCTCTGCCTCATCGCCCAGCTCAATCAGCGCGAGGGCGTCCTCATAGCGGCTATCGAGTTTCTCGTACCGTTCGACCTTTGACTTGAGGTTCGCGGTCCTCTGGAGGATCTTCTGAGAGCTCTCCATATCGTCCCAGAATCCCGGCTCGGCGGCGCGTCGTTCGAGCTGATCGATCTCGCTTCTCATCGAGTCGAGCCCCAGTGCCGAAGCAAGGTCGTCGATATCAGGCCGCATCGCCTCAAGAGACAGACGTAATTCTTCAAACTGTAGCATATTCTCTCCTCTGACAGATGATCTTCATCTATTATAGCAAACAGTTCTACTTTTGTAAAGAATGGGAAAAATAATTTTATGTTGCAGTTTTTGTATATATTTGGTATAATAATATGAAAGATAAATCAGGAGCGATACTTCACATGGATTATATAGGTAAGAAATGCGCTGTCTGCGATCGGTATTTTCATGCCGATGACGACATCGTCGTATGTCCCGAGTGCGGTACGCCGCATCATCGCGCATGCTATGAAGAACGAAACGAATGTATGAACATCGGACTGCACGAGAGCGGATATGATTATGCCGCCGAGCACGCCGAGCACGCGGACGAGCATACCCGATGCACCCGCTGCGGGACAGAGAACGATAAGGATGCGTTCTTCTGCAAGAAGTGCGGCAGCCAACTGACGGCGCAGTCACAGCAGGACACCACCCGTCAAGCCCCCTATGGCTCGAACGGCGCGCCGAACTTCGCCGGAGCGATGTTCGATCCGATGGCGGGTGTTGACAACGGGTTTGACCTCGGCGACGGTGTGACCGCCGGAGAAGCGGCGAAGTATGTCAAGCAGAACACCCCCTACTTCATCCGCATCTTCAGCAACATCCGCTCCGCCTCACGCTCGCGGTTCAACTTTGCCGCGGCGATCTTTACAGGCGGATATCTGCTGTACCGCAAGATGTACAAGATTGGCGCCGTGATCATCTCGATCCAGCTTTTGATGCTGCTGCTCGTGACATATATCTATCAAACCGCCGAGTATAACACCATCTTCTCGCATATCAGCACGCTATATACAGCCGCCGGCAACTATACCGCTGCCGCGGGTCAGCTGATGGAGTATATGGCGTCGCTGTCCCCGCTGCAGAACTTCATGATCATACTGCCGGCGATCTATGAGCTGATCCAGGTCACGCTGATGATCACCATCGGCGCGTGCGCCAACCGGCTGTACTTCTCTCACTGCAAGAAGCAGATCGTTAAGATCAAATCCGCGACCGCATCCGCAGAAGAAGCCGAGAACCTGCTGCAAACAAAGGGCGGCGTCAACACCGCGCTGGCGGTATCGCTGCTCGTCACATATATTTTGATCGATTACCTTCCGGCGATCCTGACTATGTTCTAGAAAGGGAAAGATATATATGAAAATCACCAAAGCCGTTATCCCCGCCGCAGGGCTCGGTACCCGCATCCTCCCCGCGACCAAGGCGATGCCGAAGGAGATGCTCCCCATCGTCGACAAACCCGCCATCCAGTATATCGTTGAAGAGGCGGTTAACTCCGGCATCACCGACATCCTCATCATCACCAACCGCGGAAAAGGCGTGATCGAGGATCACTTTGACCGCACGCCCGCGCTCGAGGACGCGCTGCAGGCATCCGGAAAGCAGACGCTCTACGATAGCATCAAGCATATCCACACGATGGCGAACATCACCTATATCCGCCAGATTGAGACCAAGGGGCTCGGGCATGCCGTATCTCGTGCGCGCACCTTTGTCTCGGGCGAGCCGTTTGTGGTGATGTACGGCGACGATGTGATCCTCGGCGATACGCCTGCTGCCAAAGAGCTGATCGATGCCTATGGCGAGTACGGCAAGGGCGTCGTCGGTGTCAAGAAGGTATCAGAGGAAGCGATCACGAAGTACAGCTCGCTGCAGGTCGAGCCCATCCGCGACAGGGTGTTCAAGTGCACCGATATGGTCGAGAAACCGCGTGTAGACGAGATCCTGTCCCTCTATGCGATCCTCGGACGATGCGTGCTGCCGCCCGAGATCTTCGACATCCTCGACCGTACCGCTCCGGGAGCGGGCGGCGAGATCCAGCTCACCGACGCGATGAAAGAGCTCGCCCGTACCTATGGGATGACCGCGGTCGAGTTCTCCGGAAAGCGGTATGACATGGGCAACAAGCTCGGCATCCTGCAGGCGAATATCGAGGCGGGGCTGCAGCATCCCGAGATCGGCGACGGGCTGAGAGAGTACCTCAAGGAGCTTTCTCCCATGTTGTGAAATCCCATAGAAATATTTGACAAAAGAGCAGCTTTTTGTTGCTCTTTTTTTCTTTTCATCAGAAAAAGGATTTTAATTCTAAATAATAACAAATAACATAGAAATCGGAGTATAATATATCCGAACCATAAGAACATGGAGGAGTATGCATGAAAGCTGTTATCACCGTTATCGGAAAGGACACCGTAGGGATCCTGAGCAAGGTATCGACCGCGTGCGCCGAGAGCGGCGTGAACATCATTGAGGTGACCCAGAGCGTGCTGCAGGACCTCTTCGCGATGATCATGCTGGCGGATATTGAGGACGCTGTGATCCCGTTTGATGCGCTTAGAGAGAAGCTCGACCGTCTTGGAAGCGAGAACAACCTGAAGATCCACGTGATGCACGAGGATATCTTCAACAGCATGCACCGCATCTGAGGATTCCGATATGATAGAAACAAAAGATATCTTAGAGACCATCAACATGATCGATAACGAGAACCTGGACGTGAGAACGATCACGATGGGGATCTCGCTCATCGACTGTATCGACAGCGATATCGACCGCGCGTGCGACAAGGTATATGACAAGATCTGTCGCTATGCCAAGGACCTTGTCCGTACCGGCGAGGACATTTCGAAGGAATACGGCATCCCCATCATCCATAAGCGGATCGCCGTCACCCCGATCGCGCTGCTCGCGGGCGTCTGCCAGACCCAGAAGATCCTAAAATTTGCCAAAGCGCTGGATCGCGCTGCCGACACGCTGGGCGTCAACTTCATCGGCGGCTACAGCGCGCTGGTGGAGAAGGGCTTTTCGTCGGGCGACTATGCCCTGATCGAGAGCATCCCCGAGGCGCTCAGCGCCACCACTCGCGTATGCTCGTCGGTCAACATCGGCTCTACAAAGGCGGGTATTAACATGGACGCTGTGCGCATGATGGGTCGCACGGTCGTCGATACCGCCAAACTCACTGCCGACGATAACTGTATCGGCGCCGCCAAGCTCGTCACCTTCTGCAACGCGGTTCAGGATAACCCGTTCATGGCGGGCGCGTTCCACGGGATCGGAGAAGCGGACTGTGTCATCAACGTCGGCGTTTCCGGCCCCGGGGTCGTTCGCGCCGCGCTGGAGAAGTCGGACTGCAAGGATATCACCGAGGTCGCCGATCTCATCAAGCGAACCGCGTTCAAGATCACGCGTATGGGTCAGCTCGTCGCGCGCGAAGCGTCGACGCGGTTGTCGATTCCGTTCGGCATCGTCGATTTGTCGCTAGCCCCCACGCCTGCCGTCGGCGACTCGGTAGCGCATATCCTAGAGGAGATGGGGCTGGAGGTCTGTGGCTGTCACGGCACCACCGCTGCACTCGCGCTGCTCAACGATGCTGTCAAGAAGGGCGGTGTCATGGCGAGCTCTCATGTTGGAGGGCTGTCGGGTGCGTTCATACCGGTCAGCGAGGACGCGGGCATGATCGACGCGGTGAACGCAGGGGCGCTGGATATCACCAAGCTCGAGGCGATGACCGCGGTATGCTCGGTGGGGCTTGATATGCTCGTGATCCCGGGCGACGTCACCCCCGAGACGGTGTCCGCTATCATCGCGGATGAGGCGGCGATCGGGATGATCAACAGCAAGACTACCGCTGTACGCGTCATCCCCGCTATCGGCAGAAAGGCGGGCGATACGCTCGCGTTTGGCGGGCTGTTGGGCGCGGGGCCTGTGATGGAGCTGAGAAAGGGCGACCCGAGTTCGTTCATCCATCTCGGCGGGCGGATCCCCGCTCCGCTGCAGTCACTGAAGAACTAGGAGGAAACGATGCAGGATCTACTGAAGAGTATCATCGAGACCGACAGGAAGGCGCGTGATCTCGAGCAGCAGGCCGAACGCGACATGCTGCGCAGCGAAGAAGAGATCGATCAGCAGAAGACCGCTATCTATAACGACTATATCGCCCGCGCGAAAGAGCGTGTCGAGAAGAACATCGCCGTCGACCGCGAGAACGCCGAAGCACACCTGACAGCGTATACATCCTCGGTCGCCGCTGCACAAGCACAGATGCAGGAGCGGTATGACGCGAACGCCGAGCGCTGGGCGGAGGAAATCTATCAGAACGTGATAGCATAATCGGACAGAATACAGCAGAAAGGCGGTGAGGATGTGTCGATCGTGAATCCATCGTCAGCAGTCAATGCGAAAGCGCGTGCCAAATACGGAAAACGGCTAATAGAGCAGGACTATGCTTCGATGCTGAAGTGCTCCACGGTGGTCGAGGTCGTCGGGTACCTGAAGTCATACACCTACTACCGCGAGTTTCTCGACAAGGTGAACGACAGGGACATCCATCGCGGTCAGGTCGAGCAGGTGCTGCATGAACAACTGTTCGCAAGCTTTCTGTCGCTGTGCCGGTATCATACCGGGGATTCGCCGGTGGTCGGCTTTCTGCTGCGCCAGAGCGAGATCAGTGAGGTGATGAAATACCTCACCCTTTTGAACGCAGGACGACCGCGTGACTACCTCTTCTCGATGCCGTTGTACTTCATCGAGCATACGGATATCGACCTTGAGCGGATGTCAAAAGCGGGCAGCTACAGCGAGTTTCTGGGCAGCTTTCACAAGCATGCATACCGCGACATCCTCGAACGGTTCAACCCCGATCAAAACGGAAAGTACGACCTGACAGAGATCGAAGAAGCGCTTGAACTATTTTCTTATAAAGAATTATATGATGCTATCGGAAAGATAAAGGATAAAGCCGCGCGCTTAGAGCTGTGCGAGCTGTTCGATATCATCATCGACTATAACAACTACTCCCGTATCGTCCGGCTGAAGAAGTTCTATTCGATGAGCAACAACCGGATAAGAACGCACCTTCTCCCCTATGGCTCGCTCAAGGGCAGAAAGCTCGACGAGCTTATGACCCACGAGAGCTTTCCGGAGCTCATCGATGCACTCGATACGACGAAGGTCGGAAAGAAAATCCGCACAAAGCGGATAGACATCACCAACCGCGTGTCCTCACGGCTGCGGTTCGAGCTGTGCCGGCACAACCTCTACTTCTCTCAGAACGCGGATGTGGTGCTGTTATCCTACTATATCGTGTCCGATGCGGAGTTGTCGAACGTTATCACGGTGATCGAGGGCGTGCGCTACGGGCTAGCCACAAACGAGATCAAAGAACTTCTTATCCGATAAGGAGGTGAGAGAATGGCATTAGTCAAAATGAAGCTGCTGAACATCATCGGTGTGCTCGATGAATTGGACCGCACTGTCGATATCCTCGGCGACTCGGGGATGTTCCAGCCGGACGACGCCGCTCGGTACTTCTCAGAGAACGAGAACCTCGTGCCGGTTGGCGGTGTTAACGAATATACCCCCCTGCTTGAAAAGCTGCAGAAGATTCTGACGGCGACCTCTCAAAGAGCCGAGATCGTTAACGCAGAAAAGCTGCAGACGCTCTCATCAGCCGAGCTGTCTGACAGGGTCGATAAGCTGTATCAGGAGCTGCTGCCGTTGTCAGAAGAGCGGGATACGCTGTCATCTGAGATCGACCGGCTCTCGAACATGATTGAGGATGTCAAACGGTTCGTGGGACTTGGGGTCGATATGCAGCAGCTTGAGAGCTGTGAGTTCATCAAGACCGTTCTCGGAAAGCTCCCCAAGGAGAGCTACCGAAAACTGCAGTCCTACAGCGATAACCCGTTCGTACAGTTCTTTCCGTGTACGACGGACGAACACTTCTACTGGGGTGTTTATGTCACCCCGCTGTCCGAGGCAGACAAGGTCGATCGAATCTTCTCACGGCTTTACTTCGAACCGGTAGAGATCGGCGGAATCGAGGGCACCCCGCAGGAGTTCGTTATGCAAAAGCTAGACGAGAAAAGTGAGCTTGAAACAAAGCTGTCCTCTTGTCAAACTGAGATTGATGCCTATAAGCAAGCGCACAGGACAGAGCTGCTGCAGCTCTTCTCGGCGGTGAGCCGACACCACGCGTATCACTCGATCAAGGATCACGCGTGCCGTGTGAATAATAGCTTCATCCTTGTGGGATGGATCCCATCCGACTATGAAGGGCAGATCAAAAAGCAGCTCTGCTCCCTCTCCACGATCGAGGTCACCACTACCGACGGCAAGGAGGAGCTCTTGCACTCGCCCCCTATCAAGCTGAAGAACCACTTCTTTGCCCGTCCGTTCGAGTACTATACCGAAATGTACGGGATGCCGAATTATAACGAGATCGATCCATCGGGATTCATCGCTCTCACCTATACCCTGCTGTTCGGCATCATGTTCGCCGATCTGGGTCAGGGGATCCTGTTGCTCATCGCCGCTATCGTGATGTATCGTGTGAAAAAGATGCCGCTTGGGCGGCTGCTGATCCCATGCGCCATCAGCTCGACCGTGTTCGGGTTCCTCTTTGGATCGGTGTTCGGGTTCGAGTCGCTGCTCGATCCGGTGTACAAGGCGTTGTTCGGGCTTGAAGAGAAGCCCATCGACGTGATGGAATCAAACACAACGATGATCCTGATCTTCGGCGCGGTCGCCATCGGCGTGCTGCTGCTGATGACCGCGATGATACTGAATATCATCAGCAGTATCAAGCGGCGGGATATCGGCAACGCACTGTTCGGTGTGAACGGCGTGGCAGGGTTCATCTTCTATACCGCGCTCGTAGCGGGGCTTGCAAGCTCTATGCTGCTGGGTGTGAGCATCATGACGACACCGTATGTCATCGGGCTGATCGTGCTGCCCATCCTGCTCGTGTTCCTGCGCGAGCCGCTGTCAAAGCTGATGCGGCACGAGGGACATATCTTCGGCGAGGGGTTCGGGTCCTTCTTCGTTGATAACATCTTTGAGCTGTTCGAGGTGGTGCTGTCCTATATCACGAACACGATGAGCTTTCTGCGTGTGGGCGCGTTCGTGCTGGTGCACGCGGGTATGATGCAGGTGGTGTTCGTGCTGGCGGGGATGTTCGGTCCTGTCGGCTATACGATCACCGTCATCCTAGGCAACATCCTCGTGTCGGTGCTCGAAGCGCTCTTGGTCGGTATCCAAGTGCTCCGTCTCGAATACTACGAGATGTTTAGCCGGTTTTTCATCGGTGACGGTAGAAAGTTCACACCGATAAGCTTCGAAAAGTCAAGAAACTCATAATAGCTCTTTGGAGGTAATCATATGTTAAACTATCTGTTGATGTTCGTTCCGGCCGTGTTCCTGGTGATATCCGTGATCGCGGCGATCAAAGCGTTTGAAAAGGGAAAGAGCGCGAAGCGCACGGTTCTGACGCAGATCTTCTCGTTCCTGGCGGTCGCGTCGTTCTGTCTTGTGGTCCCTGTGGTAGCCCACGCTGCCGATGCCTCTGCTGCGGCTGATGCTGCCGCGTCGTCGGCGACCGGATGGGGCTATATCGCGGCGGGTATCTCGACCGGATTGTCGTGTATCGGCGGCGGTATCGCTGTCGGCGGCTCGGCTCCTGCGGCGATCGGCGCCACCTCCGAGGATCCGAAGAACTTCGGTAAATCCATTATCTTCGTCGCGCTGGGAGAAGGATGCGCGCTGTACGGCATGCTCATCTCCATCATGATCATCACAGCGCTGTGATATGAAGATGTATATGCTCAGCGACAACGTCGACACGCTCATCGGTATGCGGCTGTCCGGCGTTGAGGGCGAGGTGTTACACGAGGAGCAGAAGGTCAAAGACGCGCTCGTGCGCGTCACATCCCGCGACGATATCGCCGTAGTGATGATGACCGAGACGCTCGTCGATCTGTGCCGCAATATGGTATATGATCTGAAGCTGAACCTCACCCGTCCGCTCATCATCGAGATCCCCGACCGTCACGGAAACGGGAAAACCAGCGACTCCATCACTCGATATGTACAGGAAGCGATCGGAGTCAAGCTGGACTAAGAAGGTACTGCTATGAATGATACAACCAAAGCCGGCAAGTTCCTCGACGCAATCAACCGATATGCCGAGGCCTACCGCGAAAAGCTCAGGCAAGAGGTCGAAGCATATAAGGAGCAGAAGATCGAACAGGCCACCGAGGAAGGGCTGCAGGATGCGCACGAGCTGATCCGGCGCGAGATCGCGCAGATGAAGGCGGCGATCATTACCGAAACTGCTCAGAAGGAAGAGTCAGCCCGACGAGAGCTCTATGCCGTAAGAGAGCGGATGACCGACAGCGTGATAGACAAGGCGCGGGATAAGATCGCTGTATTCACCGCAACACCTGAGTATGATCAGAAGCTGATCGCGCTTGCCAAACTGATCAAAGACACAGTCGGTGACGATGAGGTAACGCTGTACCTCTCGCCGAAGGATTTCTCGAAAGGATCCTTGCTCTCTCCCCTGCTCCCCAATGCAAAGATCACAGAGGACAGCGATATCACCCTCGGTGGGATCCGCGCTTATGCGGCCGATCGCGGGATCATCCTCGATCTCACCTATGACAGCAAGCTTTCATACGAGAAGTCCCGCTTCATCAGCGAGTGCGGGCTGAAGGTGGTATGATGATGGATAACGTGATCTATGGTATCAACGGCCCTGTCATCACTGTCAGGGACACCGCCGATTTCTCTATGATGGAGATGGTCTATGTCGGCAAGGATCGCCTTGTCGGCGAGGTCATCGGTATCACCTCTGATTATACCACCATTCAATGCTATGAGGATACCACTGGGCTGTGCCCCGGCGATCCCGTTGAGGGTACCGATACCCAGATGAGCTTGCTGCTCGGCCCGGGGATCCTCAGCAATATTTATGACGGCATCGAGCGTCCGCTGCAGGATATCGAGAGAGAATCCGGGGCGTTCATCAATCGCGGATCGTCGGTCTCACCGCTTGATACTGACCGGCTGTGGGACGTCACGTTCACTGTCAAGCTCGGCGATATGCTGCACGGCGGCGACGTCTATGCCACGATCTCCGAGACCGATATCATCACCCATCGGCTGATGGTACCGCCGTCTCTCTCGGGCAAGGTCGTCTATCTGTCCGAGAAAGTACGTCACCGCATCCACGATACTGTCATCATCCTCACGGATGAGCGGGGGCAGTCCCACGAGCTGACGCTGTGTCAGCGGTGGCCGATCCGTACCCCGCGCCCCGTGAATGAGAAGCTGACGCCGACCATCCCGCTTGTCACCGGTCAGCGCGTGATCGACACGCTGTTCCCGATCGCTAAGGGCGGCACCGCTGCTATCCCTGGGGGATTCGGCACCGGCAAGACTATGACCCAGCACCAGCTCGCCAAGTGGTGCGACGCGGACATTATCGTCTATGTCGGCTGCGGCGAGCGCGGCAACGAGATGAGCCAGGTTCTCCAGGAGTTCTCAGAGCTCATCGACCCGAAGTCCGGCCGTCCGCTGACCGACCGTACCGTGCTGATCGCCAACACGTCGAACATGCCGGTCGCCGCGCGCGAGGCATCGATCTATACCGGTATTACACTTGCAGAGTACTATCGCGATATGGGATATGACGTCGCCATCATGGCGGACTCGACCTCGCGATGGGCTGAGGCGCTGCGCGAGATATCCGGTCGGCTGGAGGAGATGCCGGCAGAGGAAGGGTTCCCCGCCTATCTGCCGTCGCGTCTGTCCGAGTTCTATGAGCGAGCCGGCCGCGCATCGGTGCTGTCCGGCGGCACCGGTTCCGTCACCATCATCGGTGCTGTATCGCCGCAGGGATCGGACTTCTCCGAGCCGGTGACCCAGAACACCAAGCGATTCACACGATGCTTCTGGGCACTCGACAAGTCGCTCGCCTATGCGCGCCACTATCCCGCAATCAACTGGACGGACAGCTACAGCGAGTATTTTTCTGACCTTGACCCGTGGTATAGCAGCGAGCTTGGGGATATGTTCATCTCCTGCCGTTTTGAGATCATGTCGCTGCTGCAGGAGGAGAACCGCCTCATGGAGATCGTCAAGCTCATCGGATCGGACGTCCTTCCCGATGACCAGAAGCTCGTCATCGAGACCGCAAAGGTCATTCGCGTCGGGTTTCTGCAGCAGAACGCTTTTCATAAGGACGACACCTATGTCCCGCTGAACAAGCAGATGCTGATGATGAAGACCATCCTGCATCTCTATACCCGCGCAAGAGAAGTTGTTGTACAGAACATCCCCCTCTCCCGTGTGATCGAGAGCGGGCTGTTCGAGAAACTTGCTAAGATGAAATATGATATCCCGAACGATCAGCCAAAGATATTCGACCGCTATATCGCCGATATCGACAGCACCATCGACGCGCTCATCGGCTAAGGAGGAGAGGCAATGATTATCGAATATGTCGGCGTGAAAGAAATCAACGGTTCTCTCATCATCCTCGACGGCGTCAAGGGCGTCTCCTTCGAAGAAATGGTCGAGATCGCGCTCGATGACGGCTCATCTCGCCATGGCAGAGTGGTCGGGATCGACGGCGAGCGCGTGGTGATCCAGGTGTTTGAGGGCACCCGCCGTATCGGGCTGAACAACTCGAGAACGCGGTTTATGGGTCAGCCGATGGAGATGCCCCTCTCGCCCGAGATCATGGGTCGCATCCTCGACGGCGCCGGCAACCCCATCGACGGGCTGGGCGAGATCTATCCCGAGAAACGCCGCGATATCAACGGCACCGCCATCAATCCGGTCTCGCGAATCTATCCGCGCAACTATATCAACACCGGTATCTCGTCCATCGACACGCTGTCGACGCTGATACGAGGTCAGAAGCTGCCGATCTTCTCCGGCTCGGGGATGAGCCATAACGAGCTCGCAGTCCAGATCGTTCGTCAGGCAAAGATAAAGGGGGCGGACGAGCACAACTTTGGGATCGTGTTCGCCGCGATGGGCGTCAAGAACGATGTCGCCCAGTATTTTAGAAAGAGCTTTGAAAACAGCGGTGTGATGTCCAGGGTCGTGATGCTGCTGAACCTATCGAACGATCCTATCATTGAGCGCACGCTCACCCCGCGGTGCGCGCTCACGGTAGCTGAGTATCTGGCGTTCGAGCTGAATATGCACATCCTCGTCATTATGACCGATATGACATCCTATGCCGAGGCACTGCGCGAGTTCTCATCCTCTAAGGGCGAGATCCCCGGGCGCAAGGGCTATCCCGGATATCTCTACTCGGATCTCGCGTCGCTCTATGAGCGTGCGGGCATGGTGAAGGGATCGACCGGTTCGCTTACCCAGATCCCTATCCTGACTATGCCGAACGACGATATCACCCATCCGGTGCCTGACCTGACCGGTTATATCACCGAGGGTCAGATCGTACTTGACCGATCGCTGCAGAACCAGGGGTTCTATCCGCCGGTGAACGTCCTGCCGTCGCTCTCGCGACTGATGAAGGACGGTATCGGTGACGGATATACCCGTGCCGACCACAGCGCGCTATCGAACCAGTTGTTCGCGTCCTATGCGAAGGTGATCGATGCGCGGTCGCTCGCATCCGTCATCGGTGAAGAGGAGCTGTCAGAGATCGACAAGAAGTATATCGTGTTCGGGCGGCAGTTCGAGGAGCGGTTCATTACACAAGGACAATATGAGAACCGCACCATCGAGCAGAGCTTGGATCTCGGATGGGAGCTGCTGAAGCTCCTGCCGCGTTCAGAGCTCGATCGTATCGACGACGATATCCTCGACCGGTTCTATCCGAAGAACAATCAACCGTGAGAAAGGAGGCCGACCGATGGCGTTACAGGCAGTACCCACCAAGGGGAACCTTATCAGCACGAAGAAGTCGCTTGCGCTTGCCAAGGTCGGGTTTGACCTTCTTGACCGAAAGCGCAACATCCTCATCCGCGAGATGATGACGCTGATCGACCGTGCCGCTGCGATCCAGCAGACCGTTGATGACAGCTTTGCCGACGCCTATAAGGCGCTACAGCAGGCTAACGTCCTGTCGGGGTTCTGTGACGAGATCTCAAAGACCATCCCTGTCGAGGACAGCGTTGCGCTCGACTATCGCAGCGTTATGGGCGTCACCATCCCGGTGCTTTTCATCGATAAGCCCGATGAACACCGCCTGTGCTATGGGCTGAACCGCACCTCGGCAAAGCTCGACGATGCGGTAATCAAGTTCATGCGGGCCAAGGAGCTGACGATAGAGCTTGCCCAGATCGAGAACAGCGTCTATCGACTTGCTGTTGCGATCAAGAAAACCCAGAAGCGTGCGAACGCTCTGCAGAACATCATTATCCCGCGGTTCTCACAGAACATTAAGTTCATCTCCGACGCCCTTGACGAGAAGGATCGAGAAGAGTTCTCGCGGCTCAAGGTCATCAAAAAGCAAAAAGAAAGTTCATAGAAAAAGAGGAGCGGCCATCTTGACTGCTCCTCTTTGTTGTGATGTGAAATATAAAGCGCTTTGCGTACAACGTATCGTCATCACCGATGATCGCTCTTGCTACATCGGTAGACATCAATTCTGATACAAAAAAAGCCCCGCTGCACAGAGCACGGGGCTTGGTGACCCATCGGAGATTCGAACTCCGGACACCTTGATTAAAAGTCAAGTGCTCTGCCAACTGAGCTAATGAGTCAGATGGGGTGGGATACCGGATTCGAACCGGTGGTCTCCAGTGCCACAAACTGGCGCGTTAACCGACTACGCTAATCCCACCATATGGCGCGCCAAAAGGGATTCGAACCCCTGACCTACTGCTTAGAAGGCAGTTGCTCTATCCTGCTGAGCTATTGGCGCAGAAGCGGCCGACATCTCGTCAGCCCTAATATTATATCGGAAACTCGCGGATTTGTCAATACTTCATTCGACTGTTCTGTGAGAATCAACCCACTCGGCATAGCGCACGGTGTCCATCGCATCCTTGCAGTACTGATCCGCGCCGATCGCATCGGCATACTCCTGTGTCAGCACCGCGCCGCCGACAACAACGCGCACCGACGGGGCCTGCTGACGCAGCAGGCGGATCGTCTCCTCCATCGCGGGGACGGTGCTCGTCATCAGTGCAGATAGCCCAACGACAGGTGCGTCGAGCGAGATCGCAGCGTCAACGATGAGCTGTGGATCGACGTCCTTGCCGAGATCATGTACCTCGAATCCATAGTTCTCCAACAGCAGCCGGACGATGTTCTTCCCGATATCATGGATATCACCCTTGACCGTCGCAATCACAAAGCGGCACCTGTTGGTCGAGGCAGTCCCGGGCATGGCACGCTTAATCTCTTCGAACGCCGCCTTCGCCGACTCTGCCGCCATTAGTAGCTGTGGGAGATAGACAGCACCCTTCTCATAGTCAGAACCGACCGCATCGAGTGCGGGTATGATATGCTCCTGAACGACGGCCATCGGCTCATCGGATCGTAGCAGCTCCTGTGTCAGTGTAGCTGCGAGCGAAGTCATCCCCTTAGTGATCGCATAGCGCAGGGTATGCTCTCCCCCGTCGCCCATATTTGTTACCGGCGAGATCACCGACGGCGCGCTGTCATTAAGACGAGCGGCAAAGTCGATATAATCCCCGCAGTTCTCATCAAGCCCATGCAGCACGCGATAGGCATAGTACGCCTTCATCATCTCGACAGAGAACGGATTCATGATTGCGGCGGACAGCCCGCACGACAGCGCCGATAGAAAGAACGACGCGTTCACGATATCGCGATCAGGCAGCCCGAAGGAAATGTTCGATACACCGAGCGAGGTATGGACGTGCAGCTCGTCACGAATCCGTCTGAGCGATTCGAGCGTCACGAGCGCAGCACCTCGATCGGCGCTGACCGCCATCGCAAGCGTATCAAAGACAAGATCCTTCCTGTCGATCCCGTAGCTCTCGGCAACGCTGATGATCTTGCGGGCGATCGCGACCCTGCCGTCGACGGTATCGGGGATGCCGTCCTCGTCGAGCGTCAGCGCGACCGCAACGCCGCCGTACTTCTTCATCAGCGGGAACACCGCGTCCATCGAACGCTGCTTTCCGTTCACAGAGTTGAGCATCGGCTTGCCGTTATAGCGGCGCAGCGCGCGCTCCATCGCGATGGGGTCAGAGGTATCAATCTGCAGCGGCAGGTCGGTGACACTCTGCAGCTCGCAGACGAGATGCTCGAGCATCTCGGGCTCGTCGATCTCGGGCAGCCCGACGTTGACGTCCAGCACATGAGCACCGGCGTTCTGCTGACGAATCGCTTCGTTCAGGATATAATCAATATCACCGGAGCGCAGGGCTTCTTTCAGCCGCTTCTTGCCGGTGGGGTTGATGCGCTCGCCGATAAGCACGGGATCATCGGTAAAGCAGACCGTCTTGGCATAAGAGGTGATGATGGTATCGTCAATCGTCTCACGCTGCGTTATCACTGTACCAACGCGGGAGCACAGCGCGCGGATATAGTCGGGCGTCGTCCCACAGCATCCGCCGACGATACGCACCCCATCATCCATCAACGCACCGACCGTATCGGCAAAGCGTTCGGGCGGGATGCTGTAGACCGTCTTGCCATCGATACTTTGGGGCAGTCCGGCGTTCGGCTTCAACAGCACCGGCACCGACGATAGACGCAGATACTCGCGCACGATCGGCGCGAGCAGGTCGGGCCCATAGGAGCAGTTCACCCCGATCGCATCGGCACCCATCCCCTCAAGCATAGCGACCATCACCGCAGCGGACGCGCCGGTCATCAACGTTCCGTTCTCGCTGTAGGCGTTGCTGACGAACACCGGCAGGGTGCTGTTCTCCTTAGCGGCGAGCAGCGCTGCCTTGGTCTCGTAGCTGTCGTTCATGGTCTCGATCATGATGAGATCGACCCCACACGCCACCCCGATACGAACTGTCTCGGCAAAGCACGCCACCGCGTCCTCAAAGTCGAGATCGCCCATCGGCGACAGCAGCCGTCCCGTCGGTCCGATATCGAGTGCGATAAACCTGTGCTCGGGATCAGGGCAGGACCTAAGCGCCGCTTTCGCGTTATCAACAGCGGCTGTAATGATCTTTTTTAATTCTTCAAGAGAATAATGCAAGCAATTCGCGCCAAAGGTATTGGTGCATATCACGTTCGATCCTGCGTCAAAGTACGCCTGATGGATCGCGATAATCTCATCGGGATGGCTGAGATTCCATGACTCGCTTCTCTCGCCGGGCATCAGCCCACGCGACTGGAGCAGCGTGCCCATCCCGCCGTCGAGGATGACGGTGTTCTCTCGCATATATTCACGTATATCCATAGATGTCAACTCCTGTAATCACAGTCGTCCTTCGTGCATAGCGCACATTTGTCCGCATCGCCCCTGTCACCGCCGACGCCAATCCCCGCGATAGCGGTAACGGACTTGGACGGAGACATAAGCAGACTGTCGGTGAGCGTCAGCCCGATACGGCGCGGACAGTCAAGAAGAGAGAATATATCCTTCTGTATCGTAAGCTCGATATCCCCATACCCCGGGCTGACACGCGGGCGCAACTGCTTTCCTTCGGTGCACAGCTCACCATCCAGATAGGAACACAACTTATTGCACAAGCTCTCGACACGCTCCGCGCCGAGGGCATTGAGCACCAGCGCCTTTGACGGAGCGATACGGCTGTACTTTGCAATCAGGCGGTCGATACCGATCCCGATCGTCGCAGCAAACACGATCCCTTCATCGCATCCGTATAGCGCGCGCGACAGCGCAGAGGAGCGGCTGTGGATAGTAGCGAGCGAGAGCTCCTCTCCCCGCTTGATGTCGTCGCGTACCCAGCAGACGCGGTATTCGAGCATCGG
>CAJODM010000022.1 GCA_905233755.1 uncultured Ruminococcus sp. | reverse complement strand
TTCCATCTTCCTCATCGGTTCATATTGCCTTACCTGTATTACCCACAGGCTTACCTATGTGCTGACACTATCCACTTACCTATGTGCTGACCTAACAATGAGTGATCGCCATTTTCCACTTTCCATTTTCAATTATACATCAATCGGGTGCGCGTGTCCTGCTCGAACTCTTCACCCTTCACTATAACTCGGTTTCACTCGCTCATCGAGCGGGGGGATCGCTTCTCTTCGGCGAGGGTCTTGCCGTAGAAGTACGCGTCGAGCATATCCATCGCGGTCAGCTGGGCGAACCGCCCCTTGCTGCCGTGCTCGATCGTCACCGCAACGGCGACCTCGGGCTTGTCATACGGCGCATAGCACACAAAGGTCACATGATCCGATCCCGCGTTCTCGGCGGTGCCGGTCTTGCCGGCGAGCGCGATCGGATAGGTACCGGCACAGTCCACCGCCGTGCCCTCGGTGATGACACTGCGCATCGCCTTCTTCACGGTGTTCAGGTTCTTCTTCGACAGCCCCGCGTCCGAAAGGACCTCGGGGTCTTCGGGATCGTTATAGAGGACGGTCTCGTCGCGCTCATAGTTGCGTATCTCGCGCACCAGATGGGTGCGGTAGCGCACGCCGTTGTTGGCGACGGTGGCGACATAGGTCGCCATCTGCAGCGGGGTGAAGGTGTTGTCGCTCTGGCCGATCGCCGCCTGGACGGTGTTGCCCTCATACCAAGTGGTCGAATCCCTGCCCGCCAGCACGCCGGCAGACTCGTCGATCTCGACGCCGGTCTTGACCCCCAGCCCGAACTTCTCGGCATAGAGGTACATCGTGGTGATGCCGGTGCGTCTGCCGACCTCGGCAAAGTAGTAGTTGCACGACTGTGCCATCGCGGTATTCAGCGAGAGGTACCCGTGGTTGTGCATGCAGTTGACGACATAGTTCTCATAATAGTCATAGTGCTTGGTACAGTTGATCGAGGTCGAGGCGGTGATGATCCCCTCCTGCAGCGCCGCAAGCGCGACGCACGGCTTATATGCAGAGCCGGGGCTGAACGCACCGTTGAAGACGCGGCTGAACATCGGCGCATCCTCGTTCGAGTACAGCCACGCGCTGTAGTCCACATCATAATACTTAGAGATATCATAGTTCGGCGCGGACGCCGCCGCTATCACCGAGAAATCGCGCAGATCCAGCATCACCGCGCCGCCGGCGACACAGTCCTCGCCGTACCTGGACTGCTGCTTTGCATTGTTCGACTTGGCGGTCGCGACCTGAGCGAGCCCCGCCGCGCGGGCGAGGCGGATGTTGCGCTGCAGCGAGTAGTTCGCCACCGCCTGGATCCGCGAGTCGATCGTCAGGTAGATCGTGTTGCCGGGGATCGCCGCGACGGTCTCCTCCTCGCTGACGATGTTGCCGTCCGCGTCCTTGACAATGGTCTTCTCGCCCGCCTGTCCGCGCAGATAGCTCTCCATCGCCGCTTCGATCCCGAACTTGCCGATGGTATCGTCGAGCTGATAGCCATCGGAGCGGTGCGCCTCATACTCTTCCTCGCTGAGCGCGCCGACCACCCCGAGGATATGGGGGATGAGGGTGCCGTTCTTGATGACGCGGCGCGCCTTCAGCCGAATCTCGACCGAGGGGATCGTCTGGGTGCGTTCCGATACGACCGCCACCGCATCGGAGCTGACATCCTCGGCGAACACATAGACCTGCGAGTAGGAGTAGCCCTTCTTCTCCATATTATAGCGCACCGATACAACGGCGCGCCGAACGGCTGCGTCGTCGATATCCTCGGCGTCATACCGCTCTGTGAGCCCCGCCATGATCTCGTCGGCGGTCAGCCCCTCGCTTCCCAGCATCGCCTCGCTCTCGATATAGGCGACGTCGCCGGCGCTGCCCTTGTCGAGCGTATAGCCGCCCTCGCCCACCGAGATCGGCAGCGCGTCGATGTATGCTTCTCCACAGCCGTCCATCAGCCCGATGAGCAGCCGGATGATATCGTTGGTGTTGTCCTTTCCGACATAGATCTTGTTGAGGACGATGGTATAGACGGTCTCGTTGACCGCCAGCGCCGCGCCGTTCACGTCGAGGATCTCGCCGCGCGTCGCCGTCGAGGTCTCGGTATAGGAGGTGGACGCCTTTGACAGCGCCCTATACTCTTCGCCGTGGACGATCTGCCAGTCGAACAGCCGCAGTACAAATCCCGCAAAGATTACCAAAATGAGCGCGATACAGACGATCACGCGGCCATTGCCGCGCGGTTTCTTCTCCATATCGCGTTCATCTCCTTTCTATGACTCCTTGCTAGGTCTCCTCGCTGAGCGTATGATAGACAAAACGGTTGACAAAATACCACACCGCCGACCACAACAACGACTGTATCATCCGCGAGATCAGGTGCGCCTGAAAGTATGTCCACCGATCCGCGACATGGTAGAACTCGATCCCAAAGTACAGCATGTACAGCCCGCCGATCACCACCGCCGCCGTCAACAGATAGTTCATTGGGTTCGCCTTGACGAGGTTGTTCGCGACCCATCCGATCAGAAAGCAGACAACGGTCAGCGCGATCGTAAACAGCCCTAATGCGTTCGAATAGCCGAAGTCCATCAGCGCGCCTGCGACCATCCCGAAGATCATCGCCGGGATCTCGCGCTCAAAGGTCGCGATGCTCAGCGCGATCCCGAGCAGCAGCGCGGGCTTCGCCCCGAAGATGTCGGGCAAGAGGTTCGGCGTCGACAAGAGCACGAACGCCAGCACCATCTCGACGGCATAGGCGATATAGCGGAACACCGCGTTCTTCTTATCCATCCGTATCACCGCTGAGAAGGATCTCGCCCTGTCCCGAGAACGCCGTCAGCACCGCCGCCTCACTCAGCGTGCGGATATCGTCATACGGCCGTATCACCGCATAGTAGGATGTATCATAGGTATCATAGCCGACCTCGGTCACCTCTCCGAGTATGAGCCCCTTGGGGTACAGCCCGCTGATACCGGTGGTGGTGATGATGTCGCCCGTCTCCACCGCGTGGTCGGACAACAGCTTCGAGAACACCGTCTCGCCCCGGTCGGCGAACGCCGCCTTGCCGGTCACGACGCCGGTGTCCGAGGTGCGGTTGTCGACAGCGCCGATGCTCGTGCGCGGCGAGAGGATCGTCACCACCTTGGCGGTGTTGGCGTCCGCCTCCGCAACCCATCCGACAACGCCGTTGTCGGTCACCACCGGATCGCCGATGCTGATCCCCGAGGCAGTACCCTTGTCAAGCGTGAAGGATGAGAACTCGTCGTTCACATCCCGCCGCAGCACCATCGCCGGTATCAGCGTATAGTCGGGGTTCTCCTTCTTCAGGTCATAGAACTTCCACAGCCGCGCGTTCTCCGCCTTGGTGTCATAGTAGTCCACCACCCGCGCGCGCAGCGAGTTGTTCTCCTGCTGCAGCTCTTCGTAGGCGCTCATCAGCTCGTCATAGCTCATGGTGCGCGCATTGTTGTCGGTCGCGGCGGCAGTCACCTTTGACAGCCCATAGCCGAGCCCGTTGACAGCCGACGACACGATGTTGTTTTCTACGTTGCGGGTGAACACTGACAGCATCAGCAGCACCAGCAGCACCGACAGGAGGATCTTGATTTTTGTTTTTCCTAAGAATTCTTTCATAATGATGTATAAATAGTGAAGAGTGAAGAATGAAGAGTGAAGGGTTGCGGGCGGGACACCCGCACCCGATTGTTTGGTGAATAGACGCAGAAAAGTCCCTCGGCCCTGTCTGCATAAACAAAGGTCTCCCCAACACGTCCCGCGTGTTGGGGAAAGTACTGCAAAAGCATAACCCCACGATAGCCGACCCTGTCGGGCAGCAGGTTCATAGCAGCGAGACGGGTCGGGGTTATTCCTTCGGCTTTTTCTTCTTTATGGCGCGAAAGTTCGGGTCGAGCCGCATCCCCGCGCCGTCGACCACACAGTCGAGCGGCCGCTCGGCGACCGTCACCGGCATACCGGTGCGCTCCTCGACCAGCTGATCAAGCCCACGCAGCAGCGCGCCGCCGCCGGTCAGCATGATCCCGCGGTCGATGATATCCGCCGACAGTTCGGGCGGCGACTTCTCGAGGGTGTTCAGGATCGCCTCGATGATGGTATCGAGCGGATCGGACAGCGCCTCTCTGACCTCGGCGGCGGTGATGCGGATATTCTTCGGCAGCCCGTCGACAAGGTTGCGCCCCTTGACCATCATCGCGCCTTCGTCCTCATACGGGAACGCCGAGCCGATGTCGATCTTGATATCCTCGGCGGTGCGCTCGCCGATGAGCAGGTTATACTTCTTCTTGATGTAGGAGATGATCGCCTCGTCCATCTTGTCGCCCGCCACGCGCGCCGAACACGACGCCACGATATCGCCCAACGACACGATGCCGACCTCGCTGGTGCCGCCGCCGATGTCCACGACCATCGAACCGGTCGGCTCGTCCACCGGCAGCCCCGCGCCGATCGCCGCCGCCATCGGCTCCTCGATCAGCTCGACGTCCCTGCCGCCCGCCTGGCGCGCGGCGTCCTCGACGGCGTTGCGCTCCACCTCGGTCACGCCCGAGGGGATGCAGATGACGATCCGCGGCCGCGAGAAGAAGCTGCTCTTCACCACGCTCTTGATAAAGTACTTGAGCATGGTCGCGGTGATCTCAAAATCGGCGATGACGCCGTCCTTCAGCGGACGGATCGCGACGATAGAGCCCGGCGTTCTGCCGATCATCTCCTTCGCCTCTCTGCCGACAGCGAGCACCACGTCCTTGCGCACATCGACGGCAACAACCGACGGTTCGCGCATGACGACGCCCTTGCCCTTCATATACACCAGCGTGTTAGCGGTGCCGAGGTCAATCCCGATATCCTTCGAAAACATCCGACTTCCCCTTTCGTGTCCCTTGTACGATGAAAATTATACCATTTCCATCACAGGGACTTCAACAATATTCTGGGTACAATTTCTTAATGTTATTCAACAATATTGTTACTTTTGCTATTTGTTGCCGGTCGAGCCGAACCCGCCCGCTCCCCGAGCGGTATCGTCGAGCGTATCGACGACCTCGATCTCGGGCTGGATCACCGGCGCGATCACCATCTGGGCAATGCGCTCGTGCGGCTCGATCACAACAGGCGTCTCGGTCTGGTTGAGCAGCCCGACACACACCTCGCCCCGATAGTCCGCATCCACCACGCCGACACAGTTCGCCGGCGCAACGCCTCGCTTGATCGCAAGCCCCGACCGCGCATACAGGAACGCGGCATACTCGCGGCTTTGTAGCGCGATCGCGATACCGGTGGGGATGACGCGGATCGTATGCGGGGGGATCGTGACGCTCTCCTCTATACAGGCATACAGGTCCATCCCCGCCGAACCCTCGGTCGCCCTGAGCGGGATGCGGGCATCCTCTCTCAGCTTCTTTATCTTCAGCACGCTCATCGTATCACATCCTGCATATTCTTCTATCATCCTGCAAATGCGGAAATATTCTTATTCGGCATCCGGGTCCGTTATTTCACCCTGATACCGTCATTTTTTCGCAGGAGAAAATAGTATTTTTCCAATAAATAATTCTTTATTAGATTGTGAACTTTTTAACACCCTTAATATACAACCCGCGGGTAAACCGGTCGAAACCTTGATTTGAACTCAAATTTCGGAGGGTTTTTTCCATGTTTTCAACAGAGTTATCAACAGAAAAGTGAAAAACGCCGAAAACCGGTTTTTCCCCGTTATCATTCTCATACGGCACAATCGTGGGGACGCAGTTGTAGATCTCGAACGCGGGCTTGCGCTCCCTAACTTCGAACCGCTCACCCTTCCTATCCTGCAAAAACGCTCTCTTTGTGCAGGATAGCGGTGCTCCGGCGGGGGCGTTGCGGGTCACCATCAACGGCATATAGCCATAGGTGAACACCCCTATAGGGATGGGGGAATGCAGCCGATCGATCCGCCGCCTGTCAAGCTCGACCGATACCTCGGCGTCGCTCACGCCATAGCCCGCATAGAACCGCAGCGCATAGCTGTTGCTGATATTCAGCCCAAAGCCCGCGTGTACCGTCATGCCGAGCCGATGTGCGAGATAGACTGCGCCGATGTTGTGCGCGAGCACATCGGTCACCCCGACAGCATATAGCTCTGTCAACCGCTGCTCTGCCGTGTCCTCGGCGCCCGCGAGAAAGCGCGGGATCTCGACGCCGATCCGATATCCGTCGTCACGGAGTCGGGTCGCCTGCTCTGCTGTCAGGGCGAACAGGTCGATGAACACGATCTCGAACGACTGCATACTCTCGGTGAGCGCGGACGTGGGGACGACCGCGTATCGGCCGTGCGTGCGACGGTGCTCGTCTGGCAGCGAAAGGTCAATATCCTCTGTCACATAGTCATGCACCCACGAGCGGGTGCGGCTGAGCTCCTCCAGTGCGTCGCGGCGCAGTCGGTTGAGCACCGACACCGGCACGCTGACCTGATCCTCTATCTCACACTTGATGGAGTTCACCGTGTACGGGGTCCCGCCGGTTTTCTGCAAGCTAACGGTCGCCTGCGCTGCTGTCAGCGGCAGGTGTTCTGCCTGTGCTGCGGGCTCGTCGCTTTGGGCCGTCACGGTATGGACGCCGTCGGTGACACAGAGCGTGGCGCGCTTTCCGACAGATACAGCCAGCCGCATATCGATCGCGATGATTCGGCGTTCCTCCTTATAGGACGCTCGTATCTCGCGCAGGAGCTTTCCGTCCGCCGAAAGAACGTCCTCCTTCATGCGGGTGCCGAACATCTCTGTCCCAAGCTCCCCACCCAGGTATCCATCGGTAAACCCGCTGCGCGAGAACACCGCCCGCATCCATCGGCGGGTATCGTCGTCGATCACCCCGTCGTCGCGCTGCTGACGGCACGCGCGCACCGCTGTCGCGACATATTCGGGACGCTTCATCCGTCCCTCGATCTTCGCGCTCGTCACTCCGCATGCGGCAAGCTCAGATATCCACTCCACCGCGCCGTTGTCCTTCAAGCTCAGCGCGTGATCGCTCCCGCCAAAGGAGATCGGCAGCCGACACGGCTGAGCGCACATCCCGCGGTTGGCCGAGCGTCCGCCCAGCATCGCCGAAAAGTAGCACTGTCCCGACACGCACATACACAGCGCGCCGTGGACAAATACCTCGAGCTCCATCTGCGGCACCTCCGCGTGGATCGCGGCGATCTCTGTCAAAGACAGCTCGCGCGCCAGCACCACCCGCCGAAACCCCAGCTCCCACAGCGCACGCGCACCATAGGGGGTATGCACCGACATCTGGGTCGATGCGTGCAGCCGCATCCCGGGAACCGCCCGACGGATCAGGTCGTACAGCCCCATATCCTGGACGATCACAGCGTCGGCGTCGGCGCGCGCGATCGCGCGCACCAGCGCGATCGCGCTGTCCATCTCCTCATCAAAGAGGATGGTGTTCATCGCAACATACACCTTGACGCCGCGGATATGACAGTATTGCACACATTCGCACAGCTCGTCCTCGTCAAAGTTCTTGGCATGTGCACGCGCGGAAAATTCCTTCAACCCCACGTACACCGCATCCGCACCCGCGCGCACGGCAGCGATCACGCTGTCCATGCCGCCCGCCGGCGCAAGGATCTCGATCCTATTCATCCTCGTCAAAGAGGGTGTACTGTCGATCGGGGATATAGCCCTTCTCCTTGTTCTGCTTCTGCAGGAACTGTCGGCGATAGGGGTTCTCGTGGTTGTGCTCGTGACGCTGTTTCTTCTTCGGCTTCACTACTGCCGGCTCGCCGAAGAACAGGTCGTCCTCGGCGGTGATCGCGGGTGCGGGGGACGCGGGGGCGATCGGGGGCTCCGGTGTAGTCTTAGCCGATACCGCTGCCGGTGCAGCTTCCGCCAATGCGGGCGGGGCTTTCTCTATGATCGGGGGTGCGGGCGCCTCTGTCGATACAGCGGGGGACTCGGCGAGCTTCTCATTTTGTTTTTTGAGGAGTGTCTGCAGCCGGTCGTTCTCCTCGTGCAGGGATGCAAGCTCGCGGATATAATCCTTGATCTGCTCGCGGATATCGGTATTCTCGCGCTTGAGCTGTTCCATATCATCGGCATAGTCCAGCGCGGTTAGCACCGCCGCCTTCTCGCGCGACAGGTTCGACATCGTCAGCGACGTGATATGCGCGTCGATCTTGGATGCAATGTCGATGACGTACTTCTCGTTCTTCTCCTCGGTCAGTATCGTGAACTGCTGGCCTGCGACCAGCACGGTTACTCTCTTCTTCTCCATAGGGCACCTCGCTTTATCTGAGCTTGCGGTAGGGGGTGATCCGCTGGCCGAACAACTCCTCGAAATACGGCAGGATCCCCTTGCGGTCGGGCGTCAGCTCCGGCAGCTGCCAGAAGTAGTAGTCCGGATAGTCGTTTGCCTCGATGATGCCGGGGCCGTCCTCGCCGATATAGCAGTCCCATCCGACGAACTTCACATCGGGGGTATCCATCGCCGCTCTAAAGCACAGCTCCACCGCCTCTTTGAAGTACGGGATCTCGAACCCGTCGAACTTGACGTGGGTCATCGGGTGCTCGGTATGCAGGGTGCGGTGCTCGGTCCTGCCGACCGCGGTCAGCCGGCCGGTCTCCTTATCGACCGGGATGTTGATCCCGTCGAACCCGAGGTTATCGACAAAGTGCCCGCCGTTGCCCGCCTTGCACGCGGCATAGACGAGGTGGGGCTGACCGTCGACGACGATCGTCTGCATCCGGATGCAGTTGACCGACGACGGGTGCAGCGACGCCATCTTCGGGTGCTGGCGCGCGAGCTCCTCGATCACACCAAAGTTCTTCTCCCGACAGTAGTCGTACACCGCGCGGGTAGAGTCAAAGTCGGCGATCGCGAGCTTCTCGATCCCACGCCCCGAGTCGAGCCCGTCGGGCTTGCAGAACAGGTAGTCCTTGCCCTCGACAAACCGCTCGAACTCTTCATAACTCTTTCTCTCGATATCGAACCACTCGCGGCCGAGGTACTTCTCGTATGCGCGGTTGAACCGGCTCTTATAGTGCAGCTCGTTTGCGACCGTCTGGTCGTTGCACTTCATGATGATTTTCTTGTTGATTACGCGGGTGACATAGGTCTTCCTGAGCTTTCCCGGGATATCATAGAAGTGGAAGATATCATAGTCGTTATACCCCGCGCCGTACTTGAGCGTACAGCCGAGCATATCGAAGAAGGTGCGAAACTTCGAGTGTCCCGAGTTGTTCTTGACGTTCGTCAGCGCGGTGTTCAGCTTGTCGAACCGCACGCCCGATAACACCCTGAGAATATAGATTTCTTTCATATCGTCCTCCGGATTCGTCCTGTTTTTTGGCAATACCGCACACCTTGATACTGCGGTATGGCTAGATCTGTTCCTCTCTGCCCTCGACGTGCGCCGTCATCGTGAACAGCACCGTATCGTCCTCTTTGATATCGACCGACAGCGTCTCTCCGCCGACCGTCACCGCGCCGCGACTGTCGAGCAGCTCGGTGAACACCTCGTACATATAGTCGAGCGCGTTGATATTATACCCGCCGGCGACCACCGCCATGAGCGATGCCATGATCAGCACCGGGTTCCGGTACGGCTGGTCGTCGCCGAAGATCATCTCATACGGACAGCCGCAGCCGATGTTGATCAGCTTTCCGCTTTCGGCCTCGGCCGCCGCGGTACAGGTCACGGTCTCGGTGACATAGTAGTAGCTGCCGTACAAAACGCCGTTGTCGTCGACCAGATACTCGGCGAGCATCGTCCATCCGTCGGCGCTAAATCGCACGTTGCTGTCGCCGGGGTTGGTGGTCTCGAGCGCGGTGTTGAGCATATCGGTGAACTCTTCGAGCGTGAAGCTGAACCGCGCGCCGGTGCTGTTCCCCGCCCGCTCGACGGTGACGTTCTCGGGCGAGGGGGTCGGGTCGATGAGCGGGGTCCCGCCCGCTCGACATCCGGTCAGCAGGATCAGCATCGCCGAGAGGATCGCGACAGCGATATGCGCGGGCTTAGGGTTCATCCGATGCTGTGCCTTCATCCGACGGGGTCACGTCATCATCCGACGGGGCTGTCTCATCCTCGTGCGGGACGTTCGCTACGGTGACGACCTTGCTGTCGCCCTTGATCCGCATGACGGTGACGCCCTTGGACGGGCGGGCGCACAGCCGCACGGTCGATGCACCGATCCTGATGACGACGCCCGCGTCGTTGATGATGATGATATCGTCCGCAGCGTCCACCACCGACAGCGCAGCGACGTCGCCGTACTTGTCGACATGATAGTTCCTCAGCCCCATGCCGCCGCGGTTCTGGATGCGATAGTCGCCCGGCGCGGACAGCCGGCCATAGCCGGTCTCGGACACGGTGAGGATCAGCTTGGACTCATCGATGATGCTCATCCCGACGATCTCGTCGCCGGCTCTCAGCTTCATCGCCTTGACGCCGCGCGCGAGCCGTCCCATCGGCCGCACGTCGGTCTCACAGAAGCGGATCGCCATGCCCTTCTTGGTGGCGAGGATCACCTCGTTGTTGCCGTCGGTTTCCTTGACCCACGCCAGCTCGTCGCCCTCGTTGAGGTCAAGCGCGATGAGGCCGCCTTTGCGGGCGGTGTTATAGGCGTTGAGCGCGATGCGCTTGATGATGCCGTGACGGGTCACCATGATGAGGTACTTGTCCTCGCTGAACGCGGGGACACAGATCATCGACGTGACCTTCTCGTCCGCCGAGATAGGCAGGAGGTTCGCGATATTCATGCCCTTGCTCTGGCGCGACGACTCGGGGATCTCGTAGCACTTGAGCCGATAGACCCTGCCGCGGTTGGTGAAGAACAGGTTATAGTCGTGCGAGTTCGAGACGAACATCTCGGTCACGACATCCTCCTCGCGGCGCGTCATGCCCGACACACCCCGTCCGCCGCGGTGCTGGAGCTTATAGGTGTCCTCTGACAGCCGCTTGATATATCCGAACTTGGTCATCGTGATGACACAGTTCTCCTTGGGGATGAGGTCCTCGATATCCACCTCGCCCGAGATCGCACAGATCTCGGTGCGGCGCTGATCGGCGTACTTGTTGCGGACGGCGAGCGCCTCCTCCTTCACGATCTCGAGGCGGCGGGTATCGGATTCGATGATCTCGTTGAATTCCTTGATCCGCGCTGAGAGGGCAGCGATCTCGTCCTCGATCTTGGTGCGCTCCATGTTGGTGAGCTGACCCAGGCGCATCGAGACGATCGCCTGTGCCTGGGAATCGTCAAGCCCGAACCGCTCGCCCAGCGCGAGCTTTGCCGACGCCTGATCCCGGCTCTTGCGGATGATGGCGATGACCTCGTCGATGAAGTCGATCGCGATCTTCAGCCCTTCGAGGATATGCATCCTCTCTTTTGCTTTTCTCAGGTCGAACACCGTGCGGCGATAGATGACCTTCGCCTGGTGGTCGATATAGTGCTGCAGCATCTCCTTGAGGGTGAGCACCTTGGGCTCGCCGCCCACGATGGCGAGCATAATACAGCCGAACGTCGCCTGCAGCTGGGTCATCATGAACAGCTTGTTCAGCACCACCTGTGCCGATGCCTCGCGCTTGATGTCGATCTCGATATGCATGCCGTTGCGGTCCGAGTGATCCTCGATGTTCGAGATCCCCTCCAGACGCTTGTCTTTGACCAGATCGGCGATGCTCGTGATCAGGCGCGCCTTGTTGACCCCATAGGGGATCTCGGTCACGACGATCTTAAACCGGCCGTGCTTGTCCTCGACGATCTCGGTGCGCGCGCGCACGACGATCTTGCCCCTGCCGGTGGCATAGGCGGCGCGGATGCCCGCGCGCCCCATGATCATGCCGCCGGTCGGAAAATCCGGCCCCGGCATACATTCCATCAGTTCGGACAGCTCTGCGTCGGGGTTGTCGATCAACAGACATATCGCGTCGATGGTTTCGCCCAGGTTATGCGGCGGGATGTTGGTCGCCATACCGACGGCGATACCGTTGCTGCCGTTGACGAGCAGGTTCGGGAACCGGCTGGGCAGCACCGTCGGCTCGGTCATGGTATCGTCGAACGTCGGCGCAAAGTCGACGGTGTCCTTGTCGATATCCGACAGCATCTCGCCGGCAATCTTGCTCATGCGGGACTCGGTATAACGGTATGCGGCGGGCGGGTCGCCGTCCACCGAGCCGAAGTTGCCGTGTCCGTCGATGAGCATATACCGCATCGAGAAATCCTGTGCCAGGCGCACCATCGCGTCATAGACCGATGCGTCACCGTGGGGGTGGTATTTACCGAGCACTTCGCCGACGGTATAGGCACACTTGCGGTGCGGCTTGGTCGAGTCAATGCCGTTCTCGTACATATTGTAGAGGATGCGGCGGTGCACCGGTTTGAGCCCGTCGCGGACGTCCGGCAGCGCGCGCGATACGATGACGCTCATCGAGTAGTCGAGGAACGACTTGCGCATCTCGCGGTTGATATCGACGTCGATGATCTTGCCGGGGCTGAACTTCGCGGTCTCGTCGGTCTCCAGATCGATCTCCTGATTCTCTATATTCTCAAAGTTGTTGTTATCGTATTCCATAAAACTTACCTCAGCTTACTCTGTCCGTTCTGATCCGGTGTGCGATCATATATCCAGGTTCTGTACATAGCGGGCGTTGGTCTCGATGAACTCGCGCCGCGGCTCTACCTGGTCGCCCATGAGGATCGAGAAGGTCTCGTTCGCCTCAGCGGCGTCGGTCAGCTCCACACGCAGCATCGTACGCGTCTCGGGGTTCATGGTGGTCTCCCACAGCTGGTCGGGGTCCATCTCGCCCAGACCCTTGTACCGCTGGATCGCGGTCTTGCCCTCGATCGACGACAGGATCTCGTCGCGCTCCTGATCGGTATAGGCATAACGATGTTCCTTGCCCTTGGTGATGCGGTACAGTGGCGGCTGGGCGATATAGACGTGGCCCTCTTCGATCAGCGGCCGCATATAGCGGAAGAAGAACGTGAGCAGCAGGGTTCGGATATGCGAGCCGTCGACGTCGGCATCCGCCATGATGATGATCTTGTCATATCTGAGCTTGTCGGTGTCGAACTCTTCGCCGATGCCCGCGCCGAGCGCGGTGATGACCGGCATGAGCTTGTCGTTGCCGTACACCTTGTCAAGCCGCGCCTTCTCGACGTTGAGCATCTTGCCCCACAGCGGCAGGATCGCCTGGAACTTTCGGTCGCGGCCGAGCTTTGCCGAGCCGCCTGCCGAGTCGCCCTCGACGATATAGATCTCGGTCTCGGAGCGATCTTTGGACTGACAGTCGGCAAGCTTGCCGGGCAGTGACGCCGAGTCGAGCCCCGACTTTCTCCTGACGCTCTCGCGCGCCTTGCGGGCTGCCTCGCGCGCCTTTGCCGAGGCAAGCGCCTTATCGAGGATCGCCGATGCCGAGGCGGGGTTCTCCTCCAAGAACTCGGACAGCTTGTCGCTGATGAGCTTCGATACCATCGAACGGACGATGGTGTTGCCGAGCTTTGCCTTGGTCTGACCCTCGAACTGCGCCTCGGTGATTTTCACCGAGATGATGGCGGTCAGTCCCTCGCGATAATCCTCGAACTCGAGCTTGAGGTCCTTGTCCTTGTCTTTGATCTTGTTGAACTTGGTCGCATAGTTATTCATCACGCGCGGCAGCGCACGCCTGAACCCCTCCTCATGCGTACCGCCGTCGGTGGTGTGGATGTTGTTGGCGAAGGAGCGGATGTCGGAGTTATAGCTGTCGTTATACTGCATCGCGATCTCGACCTCACAGGTGTTCTCCATGTTCGCGGTGCGCAGATAGATGATCTCGTCGTGGATCGGGGTATAGCCCTTCTTGCGGTGGATGAAGTTGACAAACTCGTTGATGCCGCCCTTGTAGTAGAAGGTCTTGGAAATGATATGCTCGGCGTCACGCTCGTCGCAGAGCTCTATGTTCACACCGGCATTCAGGAACGCCTGCTCCCGCAGCCGTTTTGCAAGGATATCATAGGTATAGATGTCCGTCTCGGAGAATATCTCGGGATCCGCCTTGAAGGTGACCTCGGTACCCTTTATTGTTGACTTGCCGATCTTTGAAAGCTCGGTGACGGGCTTGCCGCGTTCATATCGCTGGTGATAGATGTCCTCACCGTCACACACCTTGACCTCCAGCCACTCGGACAGGGCGTTGACGACCGATGCGCCCACGCCGTGCAGCCCGCCGGAGACCTTGTATCCGCCGCCGCCGAACTTGCCGCCCGCGTGCAGCACGGTGAACACCACCGTCACCGCCGGCAGCCCGACCTTTGAGTTGATCCCGACGGGGATGCCGCGTCCGTTATCCTTGACGCGGATGATCTCGCCCGGCAGGATGCTGACGTCGATCTTCGAGCAGTAGCCCGCCAGCGCCTCGTCGATCGAGTTGTCCACGATCTCATAGACCAGGTGGTGCAGCCCGCGCTCGCCGGTCGAGCCGATGTACATGCCCGGGCGCTTTCGAACGGCTTCTAACCCCTCGAGCACCTGGATCTCATCTGCGCCGTACTCGCCCTCGACCTTCGTCATCTTCTCCTCATCGACCACATCGGCGGTCGTGATGTTCTCGTTGATCTCGTACTTCTCTTCCACTTCTATTTCCTCCGCTTCGTCTCGTCGCCGCTCTTAAATCGGGTGAAGAACGGCGACGCGAGTATGATCAATCCGATATATAGCAGGGTTATCACGAACAGCAGGATCAGGTTAAGCACCTTCATCCTGTCGAGCAGCAACACGTTCGTCAGGATACACAGCGCGATCCCGATCCCCGAAGGGATCAGCATCCCCGGCAGGTGCCTGACCGAAAACGGCCTCTCACAGTGATAACACGTATGGTTCTTCTTCTTTCTTTCGCGGGTGACGTCACCATAGCGATAGACGGTCCCGCAGTGCGGACAGGTCGGCAACCGAAACATAGTGACCCGCCCCGTTATTCAAAGTTCTCGAGACGATACGAACTGTCATACGCGTCGGTATCGATCTCGATATTGCGGATATTCTCGACCGGTCGGGTGGCGTCCAGCGGCTGGGAGCTGCTGATGTTCTCGAACTTGTCGAAAGCCCTGGTACCGCCGTCGGTCTCGGCTACGATCTTTCGCTCTTCCTTAATCGCGTTGAACACATCCGCGCTGATATTCGGCTTGTAGTCCTCATCCTCGAGGATCACATCATCGACAAAGGTGGGCACCACCTTGGACGCCTTCTCCATCGTCGGATCGGGGTCCGCCTTCGGCGCCTCGACCATCTGGGTATCATAGAGCGCGTCGAGGTGCTTCTTCTTCGGGCGGAGCTGAACGAACAGCGGCGATATCAGATAGAAGATGAGATACGGTACCGCCACCAGCAGCATGAACCATAGGTTCTTGCGGTCGGTCAACAGTAGGAACACCATCAGGATCATCAATGAGAGGATCACCGCCGCCGCGATCGGCAGAAAGATCGTCTTCTTGATATGTACGTTGCTCTCCTTCTTGCATTTGTTGCAGAAGTACTCGCCCCTTCTCCTCAGCGAGAACGCCGAGAAGTATGAAATTCTCTTCCCGCAGTACGGACATTTAGCCAGCTTCATGTTTCATATCCTTTCCGGTTGGTAGGTTGATATATCTGTGTGCGATTCTTCTTCGTTATCGTTGATCCTCTTTAGCAGGGTGGACGGCGACAGCGGCGATAGATAGACCGAGTATTCTCCGTCATAGTCATAGAGGATATAGGACTTCGGCAGATCATGGCTGACGTTCACCACGCGATTCTCCTGCTCGCACAGTCGCAGAAACGCGCGCGTATGCTTTGATACGGTCGTCATATCCATATCGAATACACCGACGATCTTCTCAACCTCGATCGAGGTGTCCCGTCCCAGGTGCAGGTACTTCATCTCACCACCCCGTTCTCGATGGTGAACACCTTGCCCGTTTGGAGCTGTTCTTTATTGCTCTGCTCACAGCAGGTGACAAATACCTGATACCCGTCCACCTTATTCAGCAGAAAATCCTGCCGGCTGCTGTCAAGCTCGCTGAGCACATCGTCGAGCAGGATGACGGGCTTCTCCTCGTTTCTCTCTGAGAGCAGCTCCGCCTCGGCGAGCTTGAGCGACAGCACCGTCGAGCGCTGCTGTCCCTGAGAGCCGTACCGGCGTAAGGACAGCCCGTTGATTGTGATCTCAAGGTCGTCCCGATGCGGACCTATGGTCGTATATCCCGACCGATAGTCGTCGTGCCGCGCTGAACGAAACGCATCATACAGCTTCTGCTGTATGCTGTCCCGCGTGTCGCCCTCTATAGCACCGCAGGAGGAAATATAGCGGATATCGAGCTCCTCTTTGCCGCCCGAGATACCGCGATGATACACACCGGCGACCTCTCTGAGCTGTCGAAAGTAGTCAAACCGCCGCTCGATGATCTGAGCGCCTGAATTGATCAGCGAATCGTCCCATATCGGCAGCGTCTCTTTGAGCTCGCTGTGGCGGTAGATATCCTTCAATAATGTATTGCGCTGATTCAGCACATGCTGATACGTTGACAGCAGCGACGCGAACCGCACATGATGCTGACAGATCGCGCCGTCGAGGAACCGCCGCCTCAGCGACGGCCCGCGCTTGATCAGCGACAGATGCTCGGGCGAGAAGATGACGGCAGAGAACACCTCGGTCAGATATGACGACGAGTTCTTCTCGACCCCGTTGAGCTTCACGCCCTTTCGGTTCATAGTGTAGGTGATCTCGGCGTTCTGGCCCCTGTTCCCCGAGAAGAAGTCCATCCCGATTCGAAAGAATTCCTTATCGAATCCGATCATCTCGTTCTCCTTGGAGCCGCGGAACGAGTGACCGCCGCAGAACATCCATATCGCTTCGAGCAGGTTCGTCTTGCCCTGTGCGTTCTCGCCGTAGATGACGTTGACGTCCGCACACGGCTCTATCTCGCCTATAGCAAGATTCCGAAAGTTTTGAAATGTCAGCCCGTCTACTCTCATATTATTTCGACCGTCTTGTCATCCATCGACACGATATCCCCGCGTCTGATCTTCTTGCCGCGCATGGTGCATCGTTCGCCGTTGAGCGATACATGCCCGTTTTGAATATGGAACTTCGCCTGTCCGCCGGTCGTGCAGATGCCCGAGAATTTCAGCAAATGATCCAGTCGTATCGTTTCTTCTTCTATCTTGATTTTCATCTATGATCGTTTAAATACTATCTTATTCTGCCGCTAAGCGCATCGGCACAACAAGGAAGGTGAAGCTGTCGCCGTCGACCGGCTTGATGATCATCGGCGAGAGCCCGCCGCTCAGCTTGATCCGTACCTCGTCGGTCTCGGTATTCTTGAGCGCGTCGAGCAGATAGCGGTTGTTGAATCCGATCTCGACATCGCTGCCGCTGATCGTCGCTCTGATCGCATCCTTTGCCTTGCCGACCGAGGTCGAGCAGGACAGCTTGATTTTCTCGGATGAGATCGAGCATCTGACCGGCGACTGGATCTTCTCATTTGTCAATAGCGCCATACGCTCGACAGCCGATGACAGAATGCGCGTATTGATGACGAACTCGGTCGACGAGTTCTTCGGGATCGTGGTTTTGTAGTCGAGAAAGTTTCCCTCTATCAGCCGCGAAATCACGCTGTAGTTCTCTACGCGGAAGATGATATGCCGCTGACCGACGATAATTTCGACGTCCTTCTGATTATCGGTGATGAGCTTGAGTATCTCGGACTGGGTCTTAGCGGGAACGACGAACTTGGTATGGATATCCGAGTCGACCGCTTCTTCCCGCACCGCCATCCTGAATCCGTCGATGGCGACGATCCGAAAGTAGCCGTCCTCTATCTCAAACAGCGAGCCGGTATAGATGGGCTTTGCCATATTATCCGAGGTGGCAAACACCGTCTGGCGGATCATATTCTTCAGTATTTCTGCCCCTATCGTCAGCTTATCCTGCTCCTCGACCTTCGGCAGCTCGGGATATTCGGCGGAGCTGATACCGACGATCTGATAGTCGGCGGCGCCGGACACGATATAGGTGATCATCCGCTCGTCGGTCTCGATGCTGACGACCTCTTCGGGCAGCCGTCTGATGATATCATTGAACAGGCGCGCCGAGACAACGATCTCTCCCTCTTCTCTGATCGTCGCATTGATCTCGGTATTGATCCCAATTTCAAGATCATAGCCGGAGATATTCAGCGTGTCGCCGTATGCCTTGATCAGGATGCCCTCGAGCGCCGGGATCGTCGCCTTCACCTGGACCGCACGGGAGACGTTCGATACCGCTGTTGACAAATCGCTTCTCATACAAGTGAATTTCATAGTTTCGTTCCTTTCTTCTATGTGATAGAGTCTCTCTTATGAACTGATATTATTATATTTTTAGTAGTAATAGTAGAGGGTGTGAAAATGTGAATATCTTCCAAACCGGAGATAATGACTGCTTTCTTCCATCATTTTTCTTGACAAAAATTATGGAAATCTCGCTTATCTTCGACGATTCTGTTCCCTTTTCCACATCGTGTGGAAAGTTATGGAGTGAATATCTGTGAAAAGACAGAAAAACTATCTCTCCCTGATATTCTTGATAATGTCCTCTACCGTTTCTCTCAGCGATGGATCATTCTTGATGTTCTTCTCTACCTGCTGGACGGTGTAGACAATCGTCGAATAGTGCCGGCCGCCGAACTCCTTGCCGATATTCTCCATCGACAGGGTCGTCAGCTCGCGTACAATATAGATGGCGAGCTGGCGCGGTTTGTTGATGTTGGCGCGGCGGGACTTGGTCGAACGGATATCGTCGCTGTCAACGCCGAAGGTACGCGCCACCTCGTCGATGATCTTCTCGACGGTGAGCTCGGGCGGCGTATCATCGTTTAGAATATCCGAGATCGTCTCGTTGACGATCGCCATCGTCGGCAACTCCTTGGTGAGATTGTACCGTGCGCGGAGCTTTTTGACGACGCCCTCGAGCTGGCGGATGTTGGTCTTGAGCTTGGTGGCGATATATTCACACATATCGTTGTTGAGCTCGAGCCCGATGACCTCGGCCTTGCGCTTGATGATCGCCATGCGGGTCTCGAGATCGGGCGGCTGAATATCCGCGAGCAGCCCCATCTCGAATCGCGAGCGAAGGCGCTCGGTGAGGATCTTGATTTCCTTAGGCGGCCGGTCGGATGTCAGCACGATCTGCTTCTTCGCGTCGTACAACGCGTCGAAGGTATGGAAGAACTCTTCCTGGATTCTCTCCTTGCCGCCGATGAATTGGACGTCGTCGACCAGCAGGACATCCGCCTGGCGATATTTCTGTCGAAATTGGGACTGGGTCTTGTTCAGGATCGAATCGACCATCTCGTTAGTAAAGTCCTCTGCCTTGATGTAGATGACGTTATAGTCGGGATGATGCTTTCGGATATCGTTGCCGATAGCATACATCAGATGCGTCTTTCCCAGCCCCGAGTTGCCGTAGAGAAACAGCGGGTTATAGGCGGAGGAGGGGTTCTGCGCGACCGCAAGGCACGCGGCATGGGCAAACTCGTTAGATGAGCCGACGATAAAGGTATCAAAGGTAAACTCGTACCCCGTATCGGCCGAGGTCTCGTCGCCGAGCAGCTTCTCACTTTGCTGTTCGCTCTCCTCGGGAACGATAAAGATGGTCTCAAAGCTCGTCCCGAGCACCGCCTCATACGCCTCCTCGAGCTTTGGCAGATAGCCGCGGATGAGTGTCTGTCGGTGGAACTCGTTGGGCACCATCAGCGTGATGACGCCGCGCTCAAAGTCGATGGATACCGGCTCGATGCGGGATATCCACGTCTTATAGGCGACCTCGACGATCTTGTTCTCCTGTCGAAGATAGTTGCAGATGATGCTCCAGCCCTCGTTAAAATTATCCATAGTGATGCCTCCCGTTCGCTCCGATTCTTAAGAAAGCCAAATCGGCCAAATATTCAAAGCCCATATCTCTCCATTATGGAGTACAATAACTTATCCACATTATACCAAAACGGTGTTGAAAAATCAATATAATTATCAATAGTAATATTACATTATATATGTCAATTTTTCGGCAATTTAACGGATTTGTATTTTGTGTCGAAAAATAATTTGTCCCACAACATCTTGTATGTACGAAAAAGCCCGATTTTTCTCCCTTTTAAAAACATTATTAAAAGAGAAAATTTTTGTTGACTATCTTGAAAAATTAAGTTATAATGCTAAATTGTAAGGTTATGTACCCGAAAGGAGGATTGTCAAATGCTCAGAACATACCAGCCCAAGAAGATCCACAGAAAAAAAGAACACGGCTTCAGAAAGAGAATGTCCACCTCGAACGGACGAAAGGTGTTAGCGAGAAGAAGAGCAAAGGGCAGAAAGAGACTTTCCTACTAAGAACGCAGCGTATAGAGGCCACTTCTACCGGTGGTCTTTTTGTTTAGTAACGACGCGTGATTCTCTTGACTCTCCCGATTCTCTCCAAAAGGTGGTTTCATGACAGCAGTAACGCTGAAAAGTAACAGGGACTTCTCCCGTATCTATCGCAGCGGCAAGTCATATGTCAGCGCGAACCTCGTCACTTATGTGCTGAAAAACAGAAAAAATAACCTTCGTGTCGGGATAACCACCTCGAAAAAGGTAGGATCAGCCGTACAGCGGAACCGGTGCCGCCGCATCATCAGAGCGGCGTTCTCGGCGATCGACGCCGAGCCGCGCGCGGGATATGACATCGTCTTCGTCGCCCGCACCAGAACTGCCCACATCAAGAGCACCGATCTCCTTGTCTGTATGCGCGAACACCTGAAAGCGTCAGGTGTCATCGGTAAATTATGAAAAAAATACTACTAAAGCTGATCAGATTTTATCAGACCTCTATCTCTGTCCACACCGCTCCCAAATGCAAGTACTATCCCACCTGCTCACAGTATACCTACGAAGCGATCGAGATATACGGCGCGCTCAAGGGCACGATGATGGGGCTGTGGCGGATCCTTCGATGTAACCCGTGGTCGCGCGGCGGGTACGATCCCGTCCCCGAGAAACGCGACCGTCTCTAGTACGATCGGCTTTATCAGAGAGGCATTTTCCGTTATGATGACGATTTTTAACTTTTTAGGCAGCATCTTCGGCTACCTGCTGTACGCGGCGTTCTATGTGGTACAGAATTTCGGCGTCGCGATCATTATCTTTACTTTGGTATTCAAGCTCATCCTGTTCCCGTCCTCTCTGCGCCAGCAGAGGAGCATGGCGCAGAACTCCCGCATGCAGGCAAAGCAGCAGGAGCTCAAGGAGAAGTACGGCAACGATAAGCAGAAGTACAACGAAGAGGTCCAGAAGCTCTATGACAAAGAGGGTGTATCGCCCTTCTCCGGATGTCTGACCTCGTTCTTCCCGATGTTCGTGATGCTCGGCATCTACTACTCGGTGGTTCGACCTCTGACGAACGTTCTCCATATCGCGGACAGCGCCGTCAACACCATCATGGAGGTCGCCAACAGATTTCCCGGTATCTCTATCAACTCTACCGGCATCTACTCACAGATCGACGTTCTTCGCCTGTTCCACAACCCCGACACCCTCGCGCTGATCACGGCGCGCAATGAGATCACCGGCGCCGTCTCCACCGCCGATATCATGAAGATCTCGAACCTGTCTGACGGGTTCAACTTCCTCGGGCTGGACCTGCTGTCCACCCCCAGGACAGAGGGTTTCTTCTCTTGGGCGATGCTGATCCCGGTGCTGTGTCTGGTGACCTCGGTCGGGTCCCAGATCTTTACCATGCGCACAAGCGGCAGCGCGATGAACAACCAGCAGGGCTGCATGAAGTATATGCTGCTCGCCTTGCCGCTCTTGACCGCCTATATCGCCTATACCGTGCCGTGTGCGGTCGGTTTTTACTGGGTATGCTCGACCGTGATGGGATTTATCCAGACGGTGTTCATGAACAAGTTCTACTCTCCCGCCCAGGTGCTCGCAAAGGGAGAGGCAGCGCATGTCGCGTTGCTCGAGCAGAAGGAGGCGCTGGTGCCGTATGACTATCAGCCCGTCTCCGATACGAAGAAAAAGAAATCATAATCTGATACTATCTAAGAAGGTGTAACTGTGATCAAAGAAGCTATTGCCACCGGCGCTACCGTAGAAGAAGCGAAAGAGAACGCCTGCAAGGAACTGGGCGTAGAAACATTTGACGACCGCATTGATTTTGAGATTCTCGAGATGCAGAGCAAGAAGGTGCTCGGCATCTTCGGCGGTCATCCCGCGCGCGTGAAGGTCACCCTTCGCCGCACCCCTGTAGAAGCAGCTGAGACCTTCATCCGCGATATCGTCGCGGGGATGGGGCTCGAGGATATCACCGTCAGCGCGAAGCTCGACGAGAACAACGCCATCAACATCGACATCGAGGGCGAGGACGTCGGGTATATCATCGGCCGAAGAGGCGAGACGCTCGATGCGCTGCAGTACCTGTCGTGCCTTGCGGCGAACCGCGTCGATTCGTCCTACTCCCGCGTGGTGATCAACACCGGTGACTATCGCGAGAAGCGTGAGAAGACCCTCGAATCCCTCGGCCGCCGGCTTGCCATCAAGGCGGCCAAGACCGGCCGCCAGAGCTCGCTCGAGCCGATGAACCCGTATGAGCGCCGCATCATCCACACCGCCGTCCAGAAGGTGAACGGAGCGACCTCGTGGAGCGAGGGCGAGAACATGAACCGCCATGTCGTGATCGGCCCCGACGGAAAGGCGAAGGAGAACCGCAGCAGGAACAACAACCGCGGACGCGGCGGCAAGAAGCCCTACGGCAACAAGAGAAGCTCGTCCCGCCCCCCGCAGAAGCCGGCCGATCCTAACCGCAAGCCCCTGAACGAAGGCGGCACGACCGGTCTCTACGGCAGGATCGATAAGTAACAAAAAGGGCGGATCTCCGCCCTTTCTTTTTTTGGCAGGACACACCGTTTCGCTGTGTCTTGCTATAACGATAACCTCATCGAAAGGAGCGTTGAAGATGACGATTGCTGCTGTCTCGACCGCGCTGTCACCTGCCGGTATCGCAGTGATCCGTATCTCCGGCGATGACGCTGTTGCGATCGCCGACCGGGTGTTTCGCACCCGCGGCAGGACGCTGTCCGATATGGCGGGCTATACCTGCGCCTACGGCGCTGTGTTCAGCCGCGGCGAGAAGCTCGACGAAGCGGTCGCGACCGTGTTCCGCGCGCCTCACAGCTATACCGGCGAGGACGTTGTCGAGCTGTCGTGTCACGGCGGCACAGCGGTCACGTTGGAGATCCTGCGCGCGCTGTACGACGCGGGGGCAGTCCCGGCAGGGCCCGGCGAGTTTACCAAGCGGGCGTTTCTTGGCGGCAAGCTCGATCTGATCGAGGCCGAGTCGGTGATGGATATCATCCGCGCAAGTAGCAGCGATGAGGCACGCGCCGCCGTCAGCGTGAAGGACGGTCGGCTGTCACGTGCGATCAACGCGCTCAAAGAGACGCTGCTCTCTACCGCCGCTCACCTGGGTGCGTGGGCGGACTATCCCGAAGAGGATATCCCCGAGGTAGACCCCGATATGATCGAAACGACGCTCAACACGGTCGTCGAACAGCTTGTGACGATCCTCGGCTCGTATGATAACGGGCGGCTGTTGACTGACGGGATCAACACCGTCATCGTCGGCAAACCGAACGTCGGCAAAAGCACGCTGATGAACCTGCTCTCGGGCGAGCAGATGAGCATTGTCACCGATATCCCCGGCACCACCCGCGACAGCATCGAGGCGGCTGTGCGCCTCGGCAGCGTCCGGCTCAATCTCACCGATACCGCCGGACTGCGCGAGGCAGACAACGAGATCGAGCGCATCGGCGTCTCTCGCACGCGAGAGAAGTTGCGTGCCGCATCCCTGATAATTTGTGTATTCGATACCTCTGAACCACTAGATATTGAGGATCGGGAGCTGTTAGTTGCGCTTCCCGACGGCGTACCCGCCATCGCGATCTGCAACAAGACCGATCTGTCCACGGTGGACGCGCCGGATATCAGCGAGGCGCGGTTCTCCTATATCTTCTCGATATCCGCCAAGTACAGCACCGAGCGCGAACGCGCTGCTCTCACTACAGCGCTTCAGGACGCGGTGAGGGAGCTGTTCTTCGACCACTGTGGCGGCAGCGGCGAGATACTCCTCTATAACGAACGGCAGCGCAGCTTGACCGAGCGCGCGCTCAATGCTGCCAAGGACGCCCTCTCTGCCGTGCGTCGCGGCGAGACGCTCGACGCTGTCACCGTCGCTATCGAGGATACCGCGGGGCTGCTCGCCGAGCTGACCGGCGAGCGCGTCACCGACGAGGTGGTCGACCGTGTGTTCCACCACTTCTGCGTCGGAAAGTAGAATTCCCCGCCAGCCCGAGCGAGCATACATTTTTCGGATGATGAGATTCCCTCGTGAGGGGAAATGTCCGCAACGCGGACAAAGGGTGAGCCGACCTCGCTAGAGGAGTCATCATCCCTACGATTCTATGCGGGCATTTCCTTGATGTCGTAGGGACGTTGACCACAACGTCCGCCTCCCCTGTCAAGGGGAGAAAATAGGAACTCAAAACCCCGAAGGGGTTTCCTACGAAACTTGTCAAGTTTTTTGTACAGTTAGAAGAGTGAAAAATTCATTTGGTATGTGATAATCAATTCCCGAATGGAGCCTGTCTGCATTGTAATACATT
>CAJODM010000021.1 GCA_905233755.1 uncultured Ruminococcus sp. | reverse complement strand
TTGGAGTAAGGTCTACCCCATTTGCCAGTGCTTGGGATAAGGTCTACTGCATCCTAACCATGCGCGGGGTATGATACGATAACGATAACATATTATTTGCGAGTGCAACCGTTCTCATGTTCTGAAATCCATTTTGATAAATATGGTCTGTCATTATTAGTTGGCACTTCAAACCACTGAGAACAAAGCATATACTTTACACCATTGATACATACTGGTGTTTTATAATACCGTACCTTGTCGAAAGGCATATCTTCTTTGACAAGAAGAGGATAGTTTATTCCAAAAATATCTTTGCTGTAACGCGCATCTTGAAGATTTGCTATTTCTTCTTGAGTAACTCTTCCTTCCTCCAAGATCCTTTTTAGCACAATTTGAGCAAGCTTACCTATTTTCAACTCCGAGTAACTATCATTATTTTCAGGCATAATCTGTTCCCTGATATTGTCCGTTCGCTGTATCGGCATAGATGATTTTTTGTCGGAAAACATCTGGATCATTTGATAGCTTCTCATAAACAGCTCATTTGTATCTGCAACACCATCACTGATTATTAGTATTGGTTTCAAAACCAGATCATAAAAATCATTATTTGCAATTATTCGGAAACGAAAATTCAATGAATATTCATTCACTATTCTCTGAATGTCTTTAATGCATGGAAGCAGATCATCCAGCAACTTGCTGTGAATTTTAGGTGACGCAAAAATGATTTCGGCATCTTTCGACCCTAAGTATCCGTATATGCATATGGCTGTTCGAATACATTTTGATATTATTTTACAGACAGTTGTTTTTCTATCTCCGTAGTTTAATCCCGCTTCGTGAAATGCTACATCAACACTATAAATCATGTGATCAGGAATAGAAATACCCAGAGCATCACATTCTGCTTGCTGCAACAGTTGGGAAAGGGACGCCGTCTTTTTGAAAATACTATAACCATATTTCTGCTCAAAAAAGCTATCAGTATAATTCCATAGACTGTTAAGTATATCCTCATTTTGTAACGACCACTTTGATGAGGTTTTCCAATTAGTCTGAACTATCTGACACTCTTTCACATGGCGAAGCCAAGAATAGAACAATGATTCTCCCATTTCAATCTTCATAAATATAACCTCTCTATATAAAATTATATTAACGACACACTCTAAATACAATTGGCATCATTTATACAACACATCTTATTTGCCACTGTTCTTTTTGGCGGTGGTGATGGAGGCGATGAGAAGTCGGCGAAGTTTACTGCACTGAGCAAAAAGATCGTTGAAAGATGTTTCAGAAAGGTTGTTTGTTTCTTTCAGCAGGTTCAGCCAATAGTCAGTCTCATAGCACTCTTTCAGCGCAATCTGAAGTTTATTGATAAAGTCAGCACGGCTAGCGGCATAATTTGCTTCGTGAATATTTGCTCCAATACTGGTGCCGCTGCGCAGCATCTGATTCACAAGAACACTGACTCTCTTTGTATCCTTCATATCTGTACAAGTGTTTACGATATCTACAGCAAATGCTTTTGACAATATCACAAGTTGATTATCACTCATTACGCTTTCTCCTTGATGATTTGAAAACAAGTTTTCATGATTTGGCTACACCATGATTTGCGCTATGCGCATGATTTGAATTGCTCATTATCATGCCGAAGGCAAATCATGTGCCGTAGGCACAATTCATGACCGAAGGTCAAATCATGCGGCAACGCCGCAATTCATTGTCGAGACATCGACACGACTGTCTCGACGTGGGCGGTGCGGGGGAACATATCGACGGGGGTTAATTCTTTTACCGAATAATCTCGCTCGGAAAAGAGCTTCAGATCGCGGGCGAGGGTTGCAGGATCGCACGAGACATAGACCACCCGCTGCGGCGACATTCCGACGATGGTGTCGATAAGGTCGGGGGCCAGTCCCTTTCGCGGGGGATCGACCACCACGACGTCGGGGGAGATCCCCTCATCGCGCAGCTGCTCGGCGGCAGCCGCCGCGTCGGCACAGAGGAACCGCGCATTCATAATGCCGTTGCGCTCGGCGTTGCGGCGGGCGTTATCGACCGCATCGGACACGATCTCGACGCCGATGACCTCGCGGCAGTTGTGCGCCATCGACAGCCCGATCGTCCCCGTGCCGCAGTAGAGATCGAGCAGCACATCGTCCCCCGACAGCGCGGCATAACGGCTGACAAGCGCATACAGCCGCTCGCACTGGGCGCGGTTCACCTGATAGAAGGACAGCGGCGACAGCTCAAAGTGCAGCCCGCACAGCACATCGGTGATCGTATCACCGCCGTACACCGTGCGGCAGTATGCCCCGAGGATGACGTTGGTATCGTCGGGATTCACGTTCACGACGATACTTTTAATATTGCCGTATTTTTCTGTTAAAGAATCATACAGCTCATCTTCATGCAAAAAATGTTCGGCGCACGCAACGACGCACACCATCACCTCATCCGTCATCTCAGCATATCTTAGATAGAGATGGCGGATCCCGCAGCGGCGCTCGGCGGTATAGACCAGCTCGGGGTACCGGCGCATAAAGGCGAGAAAGTCGGCGGCGATGCGGTTGAACACCGGCGGCGACAGCGCACAGTCCGCGCACGGCACCACCCGATGGCTGTGGCGGGCATAGAACCCGATCACCGGCACACCGTCGCTCTCGAGAGCGACAGGGATCATCGCCTTGTTGCGGTAGCCGTCGCGACGCTCACACGGAAGGATAGCTTTGACAAGCGATGGCTGAAGCCCTCCGATACGGGTGACAGCATCCAGCACCTTCTGCTGCTTTGAGCGACATTCGGCGTCATAGGAGATATGACGGTACACACATCCGCCGCACGCGCGCGCGACCGGACAGTCGGGCACGATACGGTCGGGCGACGGGACAACGACCGATTCGACCCGGCCGTAGGCGATATGCTGCTTCACCTTGATCACGCGCACGTCAAGGGTATCGCCCACTGCCGCATTTGGCACAAACACCACCATGCCGTCCGCGCTGCGGCCCACGCCGTCGCCGTCGGCAGTCAGCGAGGTGATGCACAGGCGGATGATATCATTCTTCTTCATCACCATCAACTCACAAAAATACATAAAAATCTATGTTCATTATACAATAACAAGGGATGTTATTTTTCTTTGATAAAATTATCATGACATTTTTGTCATACGCTTGCAAGTATAGAAGAAATTTGGTATAATATAGGATACTATCAGGAACGAAGGGTATGCGTTATGAACTACGATCATCTTCTTGAACATATCAAAAGGATCCACTTCATCGGTATCGGCGGTTCGGGGATGTGCCCGCTCGCCGAGATCATGCATAGCGAGGGGTTTGTCCTCTCGGGCTCGGACATGAGCGAGAGCGATACGCTCGACCGCATCCGCGGCTATGGGATCAAGGTATATATGGGGCACCGCGCCGAGAATATCGACGGTGCAGAGCTGGTGGTGTACTCTGCCGCCGTCAAGCCCGATAACCCCGAGCGCGTGGCGGCAGCCGAGCGCGGGATACCGGTCATCGAGCGCAGCGTGATGCTGGGTATCGTCACACGCCGATATAACCGCTCGATCGCGGTCGCCGGCACACACGGCAAGACCACCACCACGGCGATGCTGTCCCAGCTGCTCATCGGGACGGGGTTCGACCCGTCCGCCATCATCGGCGGAAAGCTGCCGTATATCGGCGGCAACTCCTATGTCGGGCAGTCGGATATCATCGTATGCGAGGCGTGCGAATATGTCGATACGTTCCTCGAGCTGACGCCGTATATCTCGGTCATTCTCAACATCGACGCCGACCACCTCGACTACTTCAAGACGCTCGACAACATCATCCGCTCGTTCAACCGGTTCGCGCATCTGACGACCGGCACGCTTGTCATCAACGGCGACGATGAGAACGTGATGGAGGCGCTCGCGGACGTTACGCTGCCGACGGTGTCGTTCGGGTTTCGCAGGACGAACGACTACTATGCTGCGAACCTGCGCAACGCCGAGAACGCCTACAAGACCTTTGACCTTATGCACGGGGACGAGAAGCTGTGCGAGATCAGCTTGCAGGTGCCCGGGCGGCATAATATCTATAACGCGCTCGCGGCGGCGGCAACCGCCCATACCCTCGGCGCGTCGCCCGACGGGATCGCCGAAAACCTCGGCAAGTTCACCGGCGTGCACCGGCGGTTCGAGATCCTCGGCTCGCCGCGCGGGATCACGGTCGCCGATGACTTTGCCCACCATCCCACAGAGCTGACCGCTACGCTGTCGGCGGCGATGGAGATGGGATATAACAACGTGTGGGCGGTGTTCCAGCCGCACACCTTCTCCCGCACCGCGCTGCTGCTCGACGACTTTGCGCGCGCGCTGTCGATCCCCGACCACGTGATCATATCCGAGATCCTGCCGGTGCGCGAGACCAACACCTACAACATCTTCAACACCGACCTCGGCGCGAAGGTCGAGGGCAGCGTCTGTATTGACACGTTCGAGGATATCACAGCGTTCATCGAACAGCACGCAAGCCCCGGCGACCTTGTGCTGACCTTGGGCGGCGGCAACGTCTATATGTGCGCCAACATGATCCTCAAGGCGCTCGCCGAAGAGGAGTAAGGAAATCAAATCAAGGGGCTGATGCGATAGCCCCTCAGTGTGTCATCCTGAGCATTAGCGAAGTATCTTATAGTGCAATCTATCCAATATGATTACACCTGTCATGTCCAATCTGACCGAAAGGTGCGCACTGTCAGATTCTTCACCGGTGTTCAGAATGACATTTTTCTATTTTGCGACAGCCCGTGATACTTTTATGCTGTTGTGAATAACGGATCAGAACCCGAATCCGCGGGAGAACGGCGAGCTAAAGCTGTCGTCATCCGTCACAGCGTCGGACTGGGGAACATCCTCCTCAAGTTCGAGCGAGATAGATCCGGTCGATGACTGGCGTTCAAGCTCAAAGGTGACGCTGTCGCCGGCAGAGTGCTTGGAGATGATCGTGCTGATATCGGAGGTGGAGCTGACCTGCTCGCCGTCGATCGACACAACGCGATCGCCCGCACGGAAGCCCGCCTCATAGGCGTTCGAGCTCCTCTCGACCGAGTAGATATAGACGCCGGGGGTCGAGTTGCCGTAGTAGTACATCGAGTACATCTCGTTCGACAGATCGACGAACGTCATGCCGGTGGCGGCTCTGCCGCGCACATAGCCGTACTCCTTGAGATCCGAGAGGATGTCGAGCACGTTGTTGATGGGGATGACAAATCCGATGTTGTCGATGGTCGCCTCGCTCGATGAGGACGAGGACTTGGCGACGACGATGCCGACGAGCTCGCCCTGACCGTTGAACATCCCGCCGCCGGAGTTGCCGGGATTGATGGCGGCGTCGGTCTGCAGAAGGGTCATGGTGGTGTCGTCAATGACGATCGAGCGGTCAAGCGCCGAGACGATGCCCTCGGTGACAGAGCCGCCGAGCGTGCCCAGCGGGTTGCCGATGATGACGGTCTTGTCGCCGACCGACAGGGTATCCGAGTCGCCGAACACCGCAGCGGTCAGCCCCGTCGCCTCGATCTTCAGCAGCGCGATATCCACCTCGCTGTCGGTGCCGACGAGGGTCGCGTCATAGCTGTCGCCCGTGCGCAGGGTCACGGTGATGGAGGACGCTCCGTCGATCACATGGTTGTTGGTGATGATATAGCCGTTTGAGTCGATGATAACGCCCGAACCCGCGCCGGTCGCGATATACTGACCGTAGAAGGTGCTGGTCTGCATAACCTCGGTGGTGATCTCGACAACCGCATCCGCCACCTCGGATGTAATCTCGGCGGTGGTCTTGTCGACGACAGTGCTGCCGTCGGCGACAGCTGTGGTCGCCTCGACCTTGTGGACGACCATGGAGTCGGTGCTGCTACTCTCGTCAATCGTGTTCTGGCGGTTCGCCAGCATGCTGCCGCCGTATCCCGCAAACCCCGACACGATGATACAGACGATGAGGATCAGCGCCACCGTGCCCTTCGATACCTTGGCACGCTCGGGCTTCTTTTTCTGCTCCGGCTGCCGGGGCACGTATGAGTGATGATAGTAGCCGTCGGCGCCGGGGGTCGAATTCGGAACATGATAGGCACTCTGCTGCGGGGCAGTGTAGCTAGTGTAGGGGTTAGTGAACACCCTGTCAGCAGGGGTCGGATCAGAGGATGCCGGCTCATAAGTGCGCGAGCTGCTGTAGATATCGGAGCCGGTGTACGGAGTGGATTGCACCTGCTCGGGCTGCACCTGCTCGGGTTGTGCCTGTTCGGGTTGCGCCCGCTCGGGATTCAGCGGTGGCTCTGCGCCATATGTGTTGTATTGGTCAAAATAGTTATCAGACATGGTTCGTTCCTCCCAGTCGTTAGAATGATGCGCTCTTTGTCGAGTACAATAGTATCATATCCCTTTTTTGTGAAAAAAATTTGATAGGGAAATGAAGGGATTTTGAAGAAAAAATTAACAATCTCTTAATTCTGAATCAGAATTATTCTGCCGCTGGCGGTCGATCACCATCTGCCGATACGGCAACAGCCGGAATCCCATCCGCTCATACAGCCGCCGCGCGCCGATGTTGTCGTCCTCGACCTCGATACGCAGCCGCATCGGCTCTCGCTGAGCCGCCAGAAAGCGGAAGAACGCGGTCGCCAGTCCGCGATTTTGATAGGCGGGCTCGACATAGATCTCTTCGATCGTAACGCTCATCCCACCCGCTTCCTGAGAGAAGGTTCTCGACAGCAGCACAAACCCGCACGGCTCTCCCCCATCTTCGAAGATATAGCCGCGCAGATAAGTCTCTGAGCGCATCATCTCGTCGAAGGTCACACGGTAGTTCTCGACGGGGACAGGCGACTCGACCGCGTCGCTGTGATAGAACGCATCGACATACCGATAGTATAGCGCGCGATCGGATTCTTCGATCCTTCTGAACATATTCTCCTCCCCAAGAAAGCGCTTTGCGCGCATTTCGTATAGCCATCACCGATTATTGCTTTTGCAAAATCGGTGGGCATATCAATCTTTTGACTTTATAAGAAACGAGCAATTTCTTATAAAGTGAAAAACATCGGCAGCAACACGGTACTGCCGATGAAGAATTATAGTATCGCGTTGATGGAATCGAGCTGGACCTGGGTCGCGGAGCTCATCACACCGTTGAGGAACAGCACGTCGGTGATCTCGTTCTCGGCACAGAAGTCGCTCACATCGCCCGCAAACGACCGAAAGTCGATCGAGTAGACCTCGCTGTAGTTGTAGGTCAGGTACGGGATGAACGCGTTGCCGTAGCTCTCGTGGATGACGGCGATCTTGCCGCTTGCCTGATCCGAACTGCTATAGATCGTCTCCAGCGGGTTGTCGCCCATCAGGAACACCCCGTAGGTATAGTCGCCGCCGGTCGCCGCCTCGTAGTAGCACGAATCATAGGAGTAGGTGTTGCCGCTCTCCTCGGTGATATCGTCGGTGACGTCATAGGGGAACGTCCAGTAGTGCACCGCGTCGTTGTCGACCGGAGCGCTCGTCAGCTTTGTCAGCGTACCGGTGAACCCCTCGATGACGTTCTCGGTACAGGTGCCAAGGTCGAGCACCGGACGGCCGGCTGTCTCGGCAAACACGGTATAGGCATAGTAGGCGCCCAGCCCCGACCAATGGTGATCGGAGTTGAAATATATGTATTCGTTACAGTGCTCCGACAGCGCGTTATAGGCGTTGACCGCCGTCACGCCGGAGTCCATCATGCCGTATGAGCTGCCGATATACTCTGCCTGGGATGAGGTCTGGGCGCCGCCGTCGACGTTCTTCAGCCGGTCGGGCAGCCCCATCTCGGTGTGGTTCGGCACGATCATCGAGTAGACGTTCAGCCCGTCGAGCTCGCCGACCGCATGGTTCATCAGCTGAGCATACCGCTCGGCAGCGCTGTCAGAGCCCCAGAAGAGCTCGAACGCCTTCTTGTCCCATACATAGACGGTGCCGGAGTCGGTGCCGGTGCTGGAACCGTCGTCCGCGATGGCGGGCGGGTTGAACACCATCGGCGACAGCGGCGATACGGTCTCGGCGACCGTTTCGGTCTCGACGATATCGCTTGCTGTCGGCTGCGGCTGTACATCAGCGGCGGATTGGGCGCGCTTGTGATGAATCACGGACGCCTGAACGATGACGCATATCACCAGCACCAGGATCTCGGCGACAATGATGAAGAACGCGCCGAGGTTGCGCGGGCGTTCGCGCCGCTTCTGCTCCTCTTCTTCTCTCCTGCGAGAGGATCTTCTTTCCACTTCTTACCCCTTGAATGATACTTATCAGCCGATCGCGGCGTTCACGATCTCCATAATGCCGGCATAGTCCTCGGCAACGACCATCGTCACGTAGTTGCCCGATGTCGTGACCTCACACGCCTCGGCCACCGACAGCTCCTCGGGGCTGTAGGAGGTGTACAGAGAGACAATCGAGGCATACCGGCGATCCAGCGCGGCCTTCACGTTTGCAGCGGCATCGGCGTCGACCGCCTCTACCAGCACGATCTCGACCGGCGCCTGAGAGGTATCGGTCTTGATCTCGGCAGCGAACTGCTTCACATTATCGGCAGCGATCCCATAATAGGCATCAAGGTCGGACACGTCGGTCAGCGTCCTGAGCCCATCGGTCGCGCCGCTGTACTTCGCGTTCACATCAGACAGCACAGCAGACAGATCGGCGGACTTTGCCGATGAGCATCCCGCAAGCGTCAGCGTAAGCATCAGAACAACGAGCATCACAGTCAGTAATCTTCTCATATCTCTATCCCTTTCCAAATAACATTCACAGAACAGCAAACTTCTGTACGATTTATCATACCATAACTCCTAGGAGTTCATGGTATCATCTGCCATCGCCCGTTGTCGCAAAGCGACAAACCGGACGGGTTATGTAAATATATATAACCGGATCGATGCGGTTATTATACCACAGGCGATACGGGATAACAAGCGGGTTCTCCCATATGCTATACGGCTGCCTGCAGCAAAAAACGGATCAGTCGGCGGGGCCGCGGCTGACGGTCAGCGTCACGTCGCTGCCGAAGGCGAGCGTCCTGCCGCCGTCGGTATAGGAGATGATGCTGCCCTGCGGCACGTCGTCGCTGTACTCCTCTTCGACGATACAGTTGAACCCGAGCACGGTCAGCAGGTTCTCTGCCTCAGCCGGGGTGAGCGCGCCCATATCGGGCACGGTCGCGCCCTTGCCCAGACTGACGACGACCTTGACGGTCTCGCCTTTGTCGAGCTCTTCGCCGGCGGCGGTATCCATCCGGTCGATGTCGCCGGCAGGGGTATCGTCAGAGTACCGCTCGCGCGAGACCTTCATGACAAGTCCGGCGTCGGTGACAGCGGCCTCTGCCTCTTGCTGGGACATGCCGACGACATCGGGCACGACAGCCGTCGACGACCCACATCCGGCGAGCAGCATCAGCGACAGCAGGAGAGCTGCGGCGAGCAGAACGGATACGATACGTTTCGTCCAATTCATAGTGATCCTCCCTCTCTTACAATCCATCAGCTTCAGTATAGCACGACACACAGAATTCTTCAAGAGGTTTGTGACAGCAAAAGACAGTTTTTAAGAAAAGATATATTTCTGATTTAGAATATTATTGTGTTTTTTATTCTAATTTAGAATATTGATTGCTGCGAGAATCGCTTGATTTCTCGGGCGGGGTATGGTATAATATGGAACTAGAAATCCGCTTTCTGGTGATGGTATGGACGATTTCAAGAGAATTGTTGCTGAAAATATAACGGCGCTGCGTACCGCCGCGGGGATGACCCAGGCGGCGCTGGGCGAGAAGCTGAACTACTCGGACAAGTCTGTCTCCAAGTGGGAGCGCGGCGAGTCGCTGCCCGATGCGTATGTGCTGAAAAATATCGCCGAACTGTTCGGCGTCACGGTGGACTACCTTCTCAGCGAGCATACGGGAGAGGATATCCCGCAGAAAGTCGAGAAGCCCCGCCGCTACAGCCGCGCGGCGATCACGATGGTAGTGCTCGCGGGGATATGGGCGTTGGCGGTGCTGCTGTTCGTGGTGTTCTGGCTGACGGGATCGGTTCACTGGATCATCTTCGTCTATGCCATACCGGTGTCGCTAATCACCATGCTGGTGCTCAACTCGGTCTGGGGGACGCCGCGCACGAACCTCTACATCATCTCGGGGATCGTATGGGGCATCATCTGTTCGATCTATCTGAGCTTTCTGCAGGAGAACTGGTGGCAGCTGTTCTTGCTGGGGATTCCCGCCCAGATCATCGTTGTGCTGTCCTTTGCCATCAAGCGACAGCCGAAAAATAAGTAAATATCGCCCTTTCTACCGGCAGTAGAGTTGATCGTGCATCACTCTACTGCTCTTTTGTTTGCGGTAGAAACGGGTGTCCATGACAGTAGAACGCGCGCGCGCGGGAATAGATTGCATAACACATCCGTTTGTGCGATACTGATAGTGTCAAAAAATCTGTATTTGGAGTGATTCTGCATGAGTTATATCATCAGTTGCTGTACCACCGCCGACATCGACCAGGTGACCTATGACGCGATCGACGTCCGCTACATCGGGTTCCACTTCTTCCTTGACGGCAAGTCGTACACCGACGATCTGGGCCAGACCGTCACCTACAAGGAGTTCTATGACCGTATCCGCAGCGGCGCCGACACCTCGACCTCACAGGTATCGGTGGGCGAATATGTCGATTACTTTCGTTCGCTGCTCGAAGAGGGCAAGGATGTGCTGCACGCCTGTCTGTCGTCGGGTATCTCGAACACCGTCCAGTCGGCGACAGCCGCCGCCGAGATGCTGGGGCGCGAGTTCCCCGAGCGGACGATCTATGTCATCGACTCGTTGTGCGCGTCGTCCGGAAGCGGGCTGTTCATGACCCTGCTGTCCCAGAAGCGCGCCGAAGGGATGTCGATCGACGAGCTGTACCGCTGGGCGCTCGACAACCGCACCAGCGTGCTGCACTGGTTCTGCTCGACCGACCTGTCCTATTATGTCAAGGGCGGCCGTATCTCCAGGGTATCGGGCGTCATCGGCGGGATTTTCGAAATCTGTCCGCTGATGAACGTCACCCCCGACGGACGGCTCCAGCCCATCACCAAGATTCGCACCAAGAAGAAGGTGCTTACCGGGCTGGTCGATAAGATGGAACAGCACGCGATCGGCGGGCTGGACTATGACGGGCTGTGCTATATCTCGCACGCCGACTGTCTCGAGGATGCACAGTCGGTCGCCGAGCAGGTCAAAAAGCGCTTTAAGAAGGTCAAGGAAGTCCCCATCTACTACATCGGCACGACCATCGGATGCCATACCGGTACCGGTACCGTTGCGCTCTTCTTCGTCGGTGACGAGCGGGAGGATGTGTGATGCAAGGCGTCAAATCCCTTGATGCCTTCAGCCGCGGTCCGGTCGTTGAGCTGCCGTCCTATACGCGCGGCGAGGAACGGATGAACATGATATCGCATATCGTGGGCGGTACGCTTTCGGTCGCGGCGCTCGCGCTGCTGTGTGTGTTCTCGGCGCTGCACCATGACCCGTGGGCGGTGGTATCGTCGGCGATCTACGGCGTGACGCTCACAACGATGTTCACCGTATCAAGCATCTATCACGGGCTGCATATCGGCAAAGCGAAGCGCGTGATGCGCGTCATCGACCACTGTGACATCTACTTCCTCATCGCGGGGACATATACCCCGATCCTGCTGGTGGCGATACGTCCGCTGAACGCAGAGATCGCATGGACGATCTTTGCAGTCGAGTGGGCGCTGACAGCGCTCGCGGTGACGCTCAACGCCATCGACCTGAAACGATATGAGAAGATCTCGATGGCGTGCTATATCGGGATGGGATGGTGTATTGTGGCGGTGCTGCGGCTGACGATCGAGGCGATGACGATGCCGGGGTTCCTGCTTCTGCTGTTCGGCGGGATCGCGTTCACTATCGGCGCGGTTCTCTATAACATCGGCAAGCGCGTACACTATATGCACTCGGTGTTCCATATCTTCGTCATCATCGGGTGTGCACTGCAGTTCTCTGCTATCTTCTTCTATGTGATATGATCCTTTGGGACAGAATCCGGAGTCGGTTACAGCACCGACTCTTTTTTCTTTTTGAATGACATTTTCGTCTCAGTTTTGTCATAAAACTTTTCTTGGAAGATATTTCATGCTATAATGCTTGATAAGAATTATTTTATAGAAATATAAAATGGGAGGTATGCCGGGTGAAGCTGCTGAGAGGATTACTGATATTCCTGCTGCTGTGCGCGCTGCTCGGCACCTTTGTGAGCGTGCTGGCGGTAGCGGTCACCGGCACAGATCGGACGGTCGACCTCTCAACCGAGCCCATCTACCAGGATGAGGACGCCGACTCCTATACCGTGCGCGGCGACAAGGGCGACCTCGCCGCCACCGGCGCGAGCTACACCCCTCGCCTATCGGCTCCCGCTGCAGCGAACAAGTACTACTACTCGGATGCAAACATCTTCTACCGCTACGGCTGGGGGATGCCGAACTGCACCTGCTACGCCTGGGGACGCGCGTATGAGATCCTCGGCTCACAGCCACAGCTGTCGACCTACAGCGCGTATCTGTGGTATGACTACAACAAGGATAACAAGATATACTCCTACGGCCAGACGCCCAAGCTCGGCGCGATCGCCTGCTGGGTGTACTCGTCGGGATATGCCGGTCATGTGGCGGTCGTCGAGAAGATCACCTCCACCACCGTTACCTTCTCGAACTCGGCATGGGGCGGCGAAGAGTTCTATCTGAGCACCGCACCGGTCAGCGACCCGTCGAACGGCCGCGACACCTGGATCTTCCAGGGATATATCTACATCGGCAACTATACGTCGAGCGAGAGTACAAGCACCTCGACCACCACGACAGCATCGACGACAGCGGCGGGCGATGTGTACCGCATCACCTCCGACAACGGCGTCAACCTGCGCAAGACGGCGGGGACAAGCGGTGAGATCATCGGCTCGATCGGCTACGGTCAGGATGTCACCGTCACCAAGACCGCCGCCAAGGACGGCTACACCTGGGGCTATACCACCTATGGCAGCAAGAGCGGATGGTTCGTGACCGACTTTGCAAAGCTAATCTACAGAAGGAGCACCACAACTACTACAACCACGACAGCTACGACAACCACCACAACTACCGCCACCTCGTCAGCGACTGAATCGGTGAAAGCCACCGAGCCGGCGGAGCCGGTCACCGAGGAGCCGCTGCTGTACGGCGACGTCAACGAGGACGGCGACGTCAATATCATGGACGCGACGCGGATGCAGCTCATCCTCGTCGAGCTGATGATCCCGACAGAGCACGCGCTTATCGTGGGCGACTATGACGGCGACAGCCGGTTCAGCATCATGGATGTCAACCGTCTGCAGCTCGACCTCGTCAGAAGCTGACGCGCCTTATATCAGTACAAAAACGACCCGATCTCCGTATGGAGGTCGGGTCTTCTTATGATTATCGTGGGTTACTTCTTCTTTTTCATGCACTTCTTGTCAAAGCTCGGGTTAAAGGCATAGAAGTTCTTGCTGTCGAGCTTATCGGTCAGAAGCCGCAGGTTCTCGCCGAAGCGCTGATAGTGGACGACCTCTCGGGCTCTGAGGAACCGGATAGGGTCGATGACGTCCGGATCGTCACAGAACCGCAGGATATTGTCATAGGTCGTGCGCGCCTTCTGCTCGGCGGCAAGCGACTCGTGCAGGTCGGTGATCGGATCGCCCTTGACGGCGATGGAGAACGCGTTCCACGGGACGCCGGCAGCCGAGTTCGGATAGACGCCGGTGGTATGGTCGACAAAGTACGCGTCGAACCCCGCCTTCTTGATATCCTCGTCGCTGAGGTTGCGGGTGAGCTGATAGACGATCGCGCCGACCATCTCGAGATGGTTGAGCTCCTCGGTGCCGATATCGGTCAGGGTCGCCTTGAGCTCGGGCAGCGGCATCGAGAACCGCTGGGACAGATAGCGCATTGACGCGCCGAGCTCCCCGTCGGGACCGCCGTACTGGGTAATGATAATCTTTGCCAGCGCGGGGTTGGGATTCTTGATCTTCACGGGGTACTGGAGCTGCTTCTCATAGACAAACATCAGTCACCCTCCTTATCCCACGGCCACGGGTCACAGACCCAGCTCCATGTATTGGCGGTGTTGTCCGACTTTGTCAGCGGACCGAATCGCTCCTCGTACTCTTTGACAAGGGGAGCGACCTCTGCCTCATATGCGCGCACCTTCATCAGGGTGTCGGTGTCGTTCGGATGGGTGTTCAAAAACAGGTTCAGATCGGTGATCGCGAACTTGTATGTCCCGATCTTCTTGAGGAGGATGTCACGTTCTGTCATGACCTGTCCTCCCCGCATCGCGCGCCGTAGAACGGCTTGTGGAGTGCGCGGAACATGGTGCCGTTCTCATAACCGAGCGTGGGTTTGCACATCTCGGGCGAGTAGGGCTGGAACGGAACATATGCCATCGCCTCCACGGTGTCCTTCGGCAGCGGCGTGATACCGTATGCCGAAAGCACATCTCGTGTATCCTTCATCAAAATTGTATCTCCTTCTCGAAAGAATATATCGTTGCCGATATATCCTATCATATGCCCGAGAAGGGGATGGTGATACAGCTCTCTTCCCTATGGCGGGGTCACAGATGCGCTACATCACCACGATACACTGGGAGAAGAGCTGTTCATAGCGGGTCTGGCACAGCTCCTTCTCATATACCGACACTGTCTCGGCATACGAGTCGGCAAAGTAGTAGTTCTCCTCATCATAGCCGATCAGCACCAGACAGTGCTCATGCTCCAGCCACGAGAACTCGTCGCCGATCTCGGTCTTGGCGTTCTCGTCGACATAGTTAACCTCCCACGTATCAAACACATACGGCTCGAGCATCGCGGTGGTCGCCCATACCATCACGGGGATATCGTTGACGACATAGTCCTCGCACAGCTGTGAGAGCGGGATATCCTCATACCAGTAGGCGTTCAGATCCGATCCCTCGTCATCGAGATACCGGTTCATATACCGCGCCATCGCGGGCGCATATACGCCCCATCCCGAGTAGGGCGAGCCGACCGACGAGCTGTACATATCGGCGGCATACATGTTGCCCTCCTCGTCATAGTACGGCCAGCGCACCTCGACATAGTTATCGGCAAAGTAGTATTCGTCCAGATCGAATCCCCATATCTTGAGCAGCATGGTGCAGGCATAGGTCTCGCACCCCGCCTTGAGGTCCTTCTGGGGGATGACCTCAACATCCTCGATGAGATAGGATGACGGGATCGTCGGTGTCTCGGTAGCTGTGGCGGCTGTTGTCGGCGCGTCTGTCGTCATATCGGCAGAGGGCGCCTTTTCATCTGCCGTCGCCGTATCCTGTGACGCACCGCACCCCGAAAGACAACAGAGCATCAGCCCGATCACGGGCAGCAGCGCGAGCATCCGTATCGGCTTGTTCATCCTATCCATCTCCCCCTACCGTTCATGCGGCAAATACCGCAAAAGAAGGGGAGAAAGAACCTCCCCTTCTCTGTCATTCTATGCTGTTATCGCGGCAGAATCACTTCTTGCGCGAGAAAATACCGATAATGGTATCGAAGAAATTGCCCCTGTCACGCAGCTTTGACTTCAGCTCGCCGATGGTGACGTCCTTCTGCGAGTTGTGGGTCACGAGCGCCTGGGCGACCTTCAGGTAGAGATCCTTAAAGCGTTCCATGCTGGCATCCTCGTAACGGCTCGCGGCATAGTCGATCATCAGCTGCAGCCCGTCCTCGCCGTCGAGGATCTCCATATCGAGGATGGTCTGGGACGCTGCCTGGTTCTGGCGCACGTCGATGGTCTCGATATTGAATCCGTCCATCGAGCCCATGTCGCGGATATCGCGCTGATACAGCAGATAGGCGGCATCCTCAGAGGCGGTGCTGTTCATCTCGACATACGGGTAGCAGGAGTGCTCGATGCCCTTCTGCACCTGCTCATGCACGTCGACGAACACGTTGCGCAGCGTCTCGTCGTCCCTGAACCGTATCCCAATCGGCAGATCGCGGAACAGCAGTCCGACCGTGGACATCATCTGCATATCCTCGCGGCCGTTGTAGATCCACGACAGCTTGATGTCGTCGGCGTTGTTATACAGCGAGATCGCGAGCGCCGCCACGGTGATGAAGAACTCGTTGCGGCTGATCTTGTAGGCGCGCTCGACTGCCGAGAGCTGGGGCTGTTCGATGCCGATAGGCACCGTCAGCTCGCCCATCTCGTGGGTCTGGGACTCATGGTCGATGTTCGGATAGGTTGACCACTCGATGCCGTCATACCGATCCTCGAAGTACCTGCGGCTCTCCTCATAGAAGTCGGTGTTGATCGCCTCTTCGCGGTTCTTGAGCATCAGATAGTAGTAGTCGGGATCAAGCGGGGCGTTCATATACGCCTTGCCGACGTCACCCATGAACACGCCGAGCGACGTCCCGTCGAACAGCGAGTGGTGCACGTCAAAGAACACATACCCAGCGCGCTCGGTCTCGAACACGCGGCAGCGATACAGCGTGCCACCGATGATCTTGAACGGATAGACCAGCGTATCCTTGACAAACTTGAACTCGAACTCGGACAGCTTCTCGACGTGGATCTCCTGCAGCACCTCGGGGGTGTATCGCTGCACAAGATCGCCGTCGTCGTTATAATTGAGCGTGGTGAGCAGCGCGGGATGGTTCCGGATGACTTCGGTCATCACCTCGGCCATGCGCTCCATATCGAACAGCTCCTTGTCCAGCTTCATCACCGAGAAGAGGTTGTACATCGTCGATCCGGGCATATAGAGCTGATAGTCAATCATATACAGCTGCTCGGTGGTCAGCGGATGCTCATCGCGGATGGAGGCGGCGTTCTTCTCATCGGGATCCTCGACGGCGCCGTTGGTAAGGATCTCATCATAGAGCGCAGCGATCTTCTCGGGCGTCCGCCCGCGGAACACCTCGCTCGTGCTCAGCCCCTTGAGCTCGCACGCCGAGATCAGGTCGATGGAGCTCAGCGAGTCGCCGCCCATCTCATAGAAGTCGTCACGGATACCGACGCGGGCAAGCCCCAGCACCTGCTCCATGGCAGAGCAAAGGGCGCGCTCGATATCGTTGCGCGGGGCGACATAGTCGCTCATAAAGTCAGAGATATCGGGATCGGGGAGCGCCTTGCGGTCGAGCTTGCCGTTCGCCTTGAGCGGCACCTTGTCGATCTTGACATAGTATGACGGGATCATATAGTACGGCAGCCGCTTCATCAGTTCCTTGCGTAGTGATGACGAATCGACCGTGATGTCCTCGGTATAGTAGACGCACAAGAAGCTCTTGTCGCCGTTCTCGATCCCCTTGGCGGCCGCCCAGTCGATACCGAGCGCCTCCTTGACGGCGGCCTCGATCTCGGCGGGTTCGATACGGTTGCCGTTGATCTTGATCATATCGCCCGAGCGTCCCAGCAGGACAAAGTTGTCGTTCTCGTCCCTACGCGCCAGATCACCGGTGCGGTACATCCCGTCGGTGAACGCGTGGGCGGTCTCGTCGGGCAGGTTCAGATATCCGCGCACATAGGGGTTCTCAAAGCACAGCTCGCCGATCTCGTCGCCGCGCGCCTCTTCCCCGTTCTCTTTGCGCAGAATGATCGCGGTATCAACGGCGGGCTGACCGATGGGACAGGTCTCGTACGACTTGTCGATGAGGAACGCCCCGACCGCGAACCCGCTCTCGGAGCAGGCATAGATGTTGATCAAATCGAGGTTCTTGTTATACAGGTTGTTCGCCGGTTCGCTGCCGACGAAGAGCATCCGCAGGAACGGGCCGGTCTGGGTGCCGAGCTTGCGGACATAGGATGGCGTCAGGAAGGTGATGGTGATGCGCTTCGAGAGGAAGAACTTCGCCAGCGCCGACGTGTTCTTGATGGTGGCATAGGACACGATGTAGTTCCTGCCGCGGAACACGTTCAGCCCGCACAGGATAACGATGACCGTCGCCACAAAGTTCATCGGCGCCAGGGTCGCGAGCCGGTCCTTCTCGGTGAAGGGGATCTCGCCGTTGATGCGGATAGAGTCGATCGCCCGATCGAGGTTGCCGTACTCGTGCAGAACCCCCTTGGGGTTGCCGGTGGTACCGGAGGTATAGATGGCATATGCCGCGTCATGGGGATCAACGGTCTCGTGCCCATCGAGCGGCTCACACTGCATGACCTCGTCCCAGTTGTCAGACGACAGCTCGAACCGGCACGAACAGTCGCGTCGAATATAGGCGATGCGTTCGGGGGCATAGGTGTCCTCCACCAGCGCCCATGCAGCGCCCGCCTTCCATACGCCGATCATGGCGATGATCGGCATCACGCCGCGCGGCAGGTTCAACAGCACAAAGTCCTCCCTGCCGATCCCGTTGCTCTTCAGATAGGCATAGACGCGCCCGCTCATATCGTCGAGCGCAGCATAGGTCACGCCCTTTGCATGAGCATCATCGAAGAGGATCGCCGCATCGGGATCCTCGCGGGTATAACGCTGGAGCTTTTCAATAATCGTTTCCATAAACGCCTCTTACTCGATGGTAAGAATATCCGAGAACCCGGTGACCTCGAATATCTCGCTGACGGTCTCGTCGACATTCCTAACGACCATGGAGCCCTGGGTGTTCATCGTCTTCTGCAGCGAGAGGAGCAGCCGCAGTCCGGCGGACGAAATGTAGTCGAGCTTTTCAAAGTCGATGATAAGATCGGTCACGTTCTCCAGCCCGTCCTTGATCTGCGCCTCTGCCTCGTTGACGGTGGTGGTGTCGATACGACCCTCGACCGATACGGTCAGCTTCCGGCCTTCGAGTTCCTTCTTGATAGTCATGATACATTACTCCTTTTCTATTTTCATATAAAAATGAATCAAAAATACTTGCGGATGGTGAGGATGTTCTTGCCGTCCTTATAGTCATAGGACACGTCGTCCATCGTCTTTCTGACGATGAAGATGCCCAGCCCCCCGATGCGGCGTTCCTCTGCCGAGAGGGTGACGTCGGGTTCCTCCTGCTGTAACGGGTCGAACGGCTTGCCCGTATCCGTGAACGTGATGATCACGCCGCGCGGCTCATCGGTCAGCTCAACGCTGACGGACGCCATCCCGACGATATCGCCGTATGCATACCGCACGATGTTCGAGAACATCTCGTCGATCACGATATCCACCTGCATCATCACCTTTGTCGGACATCCCGCCGATGTGAGAATATCGTTCACAAAGTCGGTCACACGGTTGATGCCCTCTGTCGTCGCGTTCAGCTCGATCTTGTGCATCCTATCGCCTCCTTCTGTCGGACTTTGGGGTCTATATGATATCTTATCACATATCCGAGACGGATTCAAGCAATAAGCGCAATTTTTCTCATAAATCCTCTCGTAATCAGAAAAAGAGCTCCGCCGAAACGGAGCTCTTGATGTTGTTGTTCAGAAAGCCGATAACGGGAAACGCTGCGCTGTCCTAGCTCCAGCTTCCTGTGCCGATGTTGTAGGTACCGCCCGCCGTGAAGGAGAGGTCGGCGGTCTGGTCGAGCTTGTTGTCCCAGTTGTTCTCTGTTGCGGTGCTCATGCGGCAGAAGATGACCATGCCGCCCTCATAGCCCGAGGGGATATCGACCGAGTACAGCGAGTCGCTGACATACTTCATATTCACCCACGCGTTGGACGAGCCGGCGAAGAAGTACGCCGCATACCGGCCGCCGGCGCTCTGCCACTCGTAGCTCGGGACCATGTACAGCTTCGAGCCGGAGGGAGTAATAGGTTCATCACTGCCACCTCCGCCGCTTGTGCCCGAGTAGGAGTAGAAGCCGACGATATAATGCCCGCTCTCATCGGTGTCATCGGTGCAGTAGCATCCGTTCTGCATCCCGTCAAAGAGGGCGATATCCGCAGTCTGCTGGTCGCCGTTGTTGTTGAAGATCGCGTTGTTGTAGGAGAGAAGGTCGACGGTCACGCTGTAGATACCCTCGCCATAGTCGTTGTTGCCGACATAGCTGGCGGCATAGCCGGGCCAGCTGTTGTCACCGGCAGCACCCCATACATAGACATATACGGTATCCCAGCCCTTGTTGTTCGAGAAATAGAGGGTGATATCCTGCGCCTCGATGATGGTGATGTTGTCGAGCCCGTCAAGAGCTGCCTTGCAGGCGTCGTATGCCTCGTCGATCTCGTCGGCAGAGGAGCCGGGGTTCATGGTAACCGCCTTATACTTGGTCACCGCTTCAGCAGCCGCCTGATAGTACGGGTCAGAGCCGTAACGCGACGCCGAGTACTTGGCAAGCTCAGAGGTCAGCTCGTTATAGACCTCGAGCAGCTCGTTGAAGGAATGCTTTCCGGTATCGACGTCGCCGTTGCGGGTGCCGGTACGGTTATCCGCATCGACATAGTGAGCGAGGTACCGCTGGATGTAGGTTGCGTCGGTGATGGTGACCTCGCCGTCGCTGTCGACGTCGCATATCGAGAGCGCCGTATCGCTGAGGGTGCGCATATGCGCTAAGTGCTGCTGGAGGATCGTCGCATCGGTGATCTCGACCGCATCGTTGAGATCCGCGTCGCCGTAGAGCAGCCCGTCGCCGCCGATATCGCGCTCGTCGGTGTAGAGGTAGACGACGTTGGTGACGCCCGCCTCATAGAAGCCCGAGGCGTTCGCCGGTGTGATATAGTTGCGCAGCAGCGAGGTATCGGGCGAAGTCGCATAGATCTGGTCGGAGCGCACCGATGTGTTGTTCCGAACGACATCCTGTGATACCTGTTCGCCGGTCTCAAGGTCGATATGCGAGGTGACGATGGTGTTGTTGAACTGGACAACACCGTCCTTGATCCACGCTTCGCCGGATACCGAGTAGCCGGATTCGCCGACGCCGGGGACCTGGTGGCTCTGCAGGTCATGGAACATGACATAGAACGACGAGCAGTTCACCTCTTTGACATACCAGCCGGTCTCGCCGCGAGCGGCGTTGGTGGCGGTATCGGGCGCCATACCGATCTGGGTACGCGGAGCGTTCCAGTCGCCCGCGGGCTCCTGCAGCTGACCCTCGTCATCGGTATAGTAGGCATAGATCATGACCGTCGACCAGTTCTTGGAGTTGTAGTAGTGGACGATGGTCGTGTCGTTCGACAGCGGACGATAGTAGAAGTTGAACGAAACGGGATGATCCGCGTCAAAGCTGCCGCGCGTGCCGCCCGGATAGCGGGTGGTATCAAGCTGGTAGCCCTGAACGGCGGTGTTCGGGATCGAGTAGGCGTCGCCGTCGCGCATACGGTAGCGCATCGGGGTGCTGACCTGGTTGCCGGTCGAGGTGTTCAGGAAGTTGACGACCAGATACCCCGACTTGATGTAGCGGGTATAGTAGAACTTGACTGTGATGTTCTGGCCGGCTACAGCGGTGCCGTAGGTCACGCCGGTGGAGGAATCCACGGTGTCGAGGTTGTGGTCGAAGAGGATGTTGAGGTTCTTGGAGGCACGATAGGTCTGGCCCTCTTTGAACTTTGCGGTCTCGGTCCTGACCTTGGTATAGGAGCCGGACGCCGAGTCACGGGTATAGTGCTCGACCGTCAGCGAGGCGGTGCCGGTGTTGGGCTGGGTATAGTTGCCAAACGACGCCGAATCCACAAGCACAACGCCTGCATACGCCGGAACGCTGTAGGAGCCGGACGCGGTGCCCAAGCTCGCGGTGCCCGCCTTGGTGCCGTTAGCGACGACCGTCCAGCTACCCGAGAGGGTGATGTTCTTGGCGGAGCTCGAGTTGTTCAGCGCAACGATAATGCTGCTCCACTGGCCGGACTTGCTGTTGTTGATACGATACGCGGTGCATCCGCCCGATACGGTCGTGATGCTGTCCGAGGTCGCGTCGCCGAACGCCGAGAACGCCTTGCGGATCGCGGCAAGACCGGCATAGTAGTCGGCGACATCCTTGTAGGTCGAGGCACGCGTCCAGTCGATGGAGTTCATGCGGTCGGGCGAGCGGTAAGAGTTCGCCTCGCCGTACTTGGTGCGGCAGAACTCGGTACCGGCGACGGTGAACGGCGTACCCTGAGAGGTGAGCGCTGCCGTCAGCGCGAGCTTCATCTGTCCGAGGATCGCCGATGAGGTGTTGTTCACCACCGTGCGGTTGGTATCATAGAGTGAGGTGTTGTCATCATCGACGGTGATGCCCAGGCCGTTTGCGGCGAGCAGCTTGTCGAACATGATGAGGTTGTCGTGGTTATCGGTATAGTTGATGAACTGGTTCACCTTGGCGCCCGGGAAGTAGGTCGCCGAGCCGCCCGCAGCATTGAGCACCTCAGTCGCGCTGCCGCCGGAGACAAATCCCTTGGCCGTCGCGGACGAGACCTCGTGCGCGCCCTTGAGCGAGTCGGAGTAGGTCTGGTTGAACGCGCCGACGCGGGTGAGCTGGTTGATGTTGCCGTTGGTCAGACCGTCGGTGATTCCGTTGTTGTCGCCGCCGATCCACGGCTCGCCGTACATGAGGATCTTGGAGCTGATCTTGTCAAGATCCGACCGCCACGCCTTCAGCGAGCCCAGGTCAAAGCACCCCATCAGGTCGAACCGGAACCCGTCGATGTGATACTCGTTCGCCCAGTAGCACAGCGAGTCGGAGATGTACTTGCGGGTCATGGTCTTCTCAGAGGAGAGGACGTTGCCCAGTCCGGTACCGTTGTAATAGTCGGTCGAGGACGACATACGATAGAAGTACTTCGGGGTGGTCAGCGAGAGCGGCGAGCCCTCGAGGACAAAAGTATGGTTATAGACAACGTCCATAACGACCGAGATCCCGCGGTCATGCAGCGCCTGGACGAGCATCTTGAACTCGGTGATACGGGTGTTGCCGTCATAGGGGTTGGAGGAGTAGGAGCCCTCGGGTACGTTGTAGTTCTTCGGGTCATAGCCCCAGTTATACTGTACCGCGTCAGAGGTCTCGTCCACCGAGGCGAAGTCCTCGATCGGCATCAGCTGGACACAGTTGATGTTGTGCTCGACGAGATAGTCGACACAGGTCGAGATCGAGCCCGCGCCGTTGACGGTGGTGTCGCCCTCGGTGAAGGCGAGGTACTTGCCCTTGTTCTCATCCGAGACGCCGGACGACGCACTGATGGAGAAGTCGCGCACGTGCACCTCCCACACGACCGCTTCGCCGGGGTTATCGAACAGAACATGCTGATCGCTGTCCCATCCCTCGGGATCGGTCGAGTCGAGGTCGACGACCATCGAGCGGTCGCCGTTCGCGCCGACAGCATGGGCATAGGGGTCCTGGGTCTCGCGGGTGACGCCGTCGCGCTCCACGAGATAGGTATAGTACTGATCCTTGTGATCCCCCGAGAGGGTGAGCGACCAGATACCGGATGTGCTGTTGTAGGTCATCGAGGTGGTGCTGATGGTGCCCGCGCCCGATTCGTTATCGGTACCGGTGGTGTACAGCCGCACCATCACGGACGTCGCCTCGGGCGCCCATACCTTGAAGGTGGTCGCGCTCGGCGTATAGGTACATCCGAGGTCGGTAGCAGAGCTGGCGCTGGAGGCATAGGTCTCATACAGCGACGAGTTATAGTATCCGGTAGGTGCAAGCTCCGACGATACCGCCGCAGTAGCAAAGCTCAGCGACGAGAACAGGAGCACCAGCGCAAGGATACAGCAGAGCATCGAGCGTAGTTTCAATAAAATCTCCTTCTTTCCTTGAACGAATATCGGATGACATCCGCTCGTATAAAATAACCGAATAACAGTTACTAACATTATAACATATTGTAGAAAATAAATAAATGCAAAAGTCAAGATTTGGCCGTCGCTTTTTGCACAATCTTTTTTGCGGGATTTTGTGAATATACTACAAAAGGATCGAACAAAAAAGACCGCCCACAGCAATCCTCGTGAACGGTCAGATACATCGGAGTTCTCCACCGGTCGGCATGACGCCGCGCTATCGGCGGATGCGGATCTCGGGAAACCCAACGCCAAAGCCGGTACCCAGCGTGATACAGACTGAATTTTCTATATTAGAAAAATAAAGCGCTGTAGCAGTGCTGTCATGCAAAAGCCGTACCGTCACCGGACGGCGCAGCTCGCCCGACAGATCGTTAGAGAGCAGCAACGCATAGTTGTCGCCCAGCAGCCGCAGCTTGGCATACCCGCCGCGCTCGTCGTCGAGGATCCCGCTGTAGGTATAGCTGGCGATACAGACGATGATCTCGTCCGACAGCGTATGCACCATCTCGGCGTCGCGGACGGACTCGGCAATGCTGTTCAGCAGATACCGGTGCAGCCGGAGGGCAGCATCTCGCCGCTGCTCTTCGGTATCGAAGGAGGTCTCCATGAACGAGGCGCGCAGCGTCTCGAGCGGTGAGAACCCCTCGATATCGCCGCCCCTCTTCCTGACGACGGCGCGCTTGATGTTCGTCTGGCCGAGGTCGAACACGACCGCCTCGGTATCGTCGCGCATCAGCCGCTGTGCCGCGCCCATCACACCGAGATATGCGCCGTTCTCGAACAGCATGATCTGATACGGCGGCACCCCCGCGCGGTCGAACACCGAGAGGATCTGCTCCTTGAACCGCCTGCCGAGCATCGAACTCGACAGCCCGCCGGTCAGGATAACGGTGGACAGCTCGCGCCAGTAGTCCCAGCAGGAGTCGTCCCAGTCGTCGCGCGCGCGGCGGTTCTCGATGTCGCCGCGCTTGAGCGCAAGGAGGATCAGCCCAAGCCGGTTGCCGAACTTCGACACAACCCGCTGTGCCAGCCCCCGCTCGCGGATGCTCTTTGATGTCAGCCATCTATCGAGAGCGCGCGGCAGCTGCCGGTCCTCGAGCTCGCTGATATCCACACCGAAGTAGCGCGCACGGCTGCGGATCTCGGCAATCAGCAGCTCTGTCGAGAAGATATCCGAGAAGCACAGCCCCTCGATCTGCTCGCCGGTGCCGTCGAGCGGCAGCTTTGCCATCACGGCGCGGTTCAGCGAGCACCGCGACGTGACATACTCGCTGCCGTCGGGCGCGACCGATAGGAACGGATTCATCCTCTCACCTCTTTTCGATAATGCTAGGAACCGGCCGATTCGTACGCCTTAAGCCCCCGATTCCATACAAACAGCGCGATCGCCAGCAGCACTGTTCCGGCGACCACCGTCCCGCCGATGCAGAACAGCGGATCCTCACCGGTGAGAAAGTAGCTCGCCGGATAGTAGGCGGTGAACGCGAACGGCACCACATAGGTGATGATCGTCCGCACCGCCCTGTTGTAGATCGTCACCGGATACTTGGAGAAGTCGTTGGTCATATACACCATATGGGTGATATGTCCGCTCGCCTTCGTCCAAAACGAGATAGCGGCGGTCATGATCTTCAGCGAGGTATAGATCATCGTAGCGAACACCACCGTCAACAGCAGCAGCGGTATCGTCCATATGCTCATCGGCAGCTCCAGCCGCGGGACAGCATAGCCCAGCAGCAGCGCGGCGGTCAGCATCTCGCCGAACGCATCGACGCTGAACCGCTCCACAATCACATAGTATAAGCTGTTGATCGGGCGGGTCAGGTACTTGTCGAACTCGCCCTTGCGGACGATCGAGTAACCCACCATCCACAGGTTATCAAAGAACAGCCGGTCGATCGAGCGCGGGATCAGCGAGAACCCATAGATGAACAGCACCTGTTCGAACGACCATCCGTCGAGCGCGGGGATGCGGCTGAAGATAATGCCGATAAAGAGGATCTGCACCGCCTGAGACAGCAGCAGCCCTACCGCACCGAGCAGAAAGTCCGCCTTGTACTCCATCAACTTCTTCATATTCTGCGCGATGAAGATCCCGTGCAGCCGTAACAATCGTCTCATGCGCTCACCCTCCCTGTACACACAGGTGGCTGACCGCCTGACGCCAGATGAGCTTTGACAGCAGCAGCATCAGCAGCATCCACACCGCCTGCAGCGCCATACGCCAGGCGATCTCGCGCCCCGAGTACATCCCCATGTAGATCATCACCGGCGTATAGGACAGCGACGCGAACGGCAGCACATTCAGCACCGCCGCAAGACCCGCGGGCATGAACGCCAGCGGGATGGTCGCGCCCGATAGAAAGTCAACGATCGTCTCCTTCATCAGCCCGGTGCCCCATAGGTTCTTGAAGAAGAACGCCAGAAACCCGTAGCACACGTTGAAATAGAACGATATCATATATGCCAAGAGCAAGCTGAGGATATAGAACAGAAAGTTCAGCGGTCTGAACTGTACAGCGCCTGTGATGTACCACCGGTACACCTCGACCCCCGCCGTGATGGGCACGAAGATCATCGCCGCGCTGACGATGCGGCTGCCCAGCTCATGGAACAGAAAGCACATATCAAAGGAACAGGGCTTGATCATCCGCATGGCGATCGAGCCGTCGACGATCTCCTCCCCCACCGCGAACGCGCCGTCCGAGTAGGTCAGGTAGCCCGTGAGGAACGAGATGAACAGGTACACCACCATGTCCTCCATCGTAAACCCCATGAACGTCTCGCCATCAGAGCTGAGGAACACCGCCTTCCACACGAAGTACATGATAAAGCACGACATGATCTCGCCGATGAGAAAGCAGATGAAGTTCGCGCGATAGGCAACAAGCTCCTGCATCCCTGCACGGGTGAACGGCCGATAGGTGCGAAAGAACCGCCGTATCGCGGTCATACCTCCACCTCCCGCCGATAGATGCGCCGGATGATCTCCTCGATCTCGACGTCGCGGATCTCCATATCCTTGACGTGTACGGTCGATAGCGTATAGGCGACGATGTCCTCTGTCGAGACGCGGTCCGCGTTGAACTTGACGGCGATATGCGGGCGGCGGTCGTCGATCGTCAGCTCGTCGTCCGATAGCCGGAACCGCTCGTGATAGCACAGCCGCTCGATATCATCGGCATGGTAAAGCTCGAACAGGAAGGTGCGGATTGCGCCGTAGTCGTGCTTGAGTGCCGAGAGCGCGCCGTCGAACACCTTCTTGCCCTTGTCGATCATGACGATGCGCTCGCACAGCAGCTCGATATCCGACAGGTCGTGGGTGGTGAGGATGACGGTCGTCCCCTCCTGCTCGTTGATGGTACGGATCGCGTTGCGGATATTCTCCTTGACGACGACATCGAGCCCGATGGTCGGCTCGTCGAGGAACAGCACCTTCGGCGAGTGGAGCAGCGACGCGGCGATATCGGCGCGCATCCGCTGACCGAGCGACAGCGTGCGCACCGGACTGGTGATAAAGCTGTCGAGCTCGAGCACCTCGTTGAGGAACGCCATGCGCTCGCGGTACCGATCGTCGGGCACCTCGTAGATCTCCTTGAGCACGGCATAGGTCTCGCGCAGCGCGAGATCCCACCATAGCTGGGTGCGCTGGCCGAACACCACGCCGATCTCGCGGACATAGCTCTTGCGATCCTTCTGAGGGATCCTGCCGTTGATGCGGCACTCGCCCGCAGTGGGCACGAGGATGCCGGTGAGCATCTTGATGACAGTGGACTTGCCCGCGCCGTTAGGACCGAGAAACCCGAGAATCTCGCCTCTTCTCACAGAAAACGATATCCCGTCCACCGCCTTCACGATCTGTTTCTCGGGTTTGAAGAGCGCCTTGAGAGAGCCCTTGAGCCCCGGCTCTTTGATGACCTTCTTGAACTCTTTTCGCAGGTTATCTGCGATAATCATGTTTTCCATATCGCTGCCTCTAGGGGGCGTATCGCCGTACGCCCGACTGCCAAATTCCACGTTGATTATACCCCAGAATAGCATAGAAGAACAGGGATTTCAAGGGAGAATTTGTCATTTTCTGTTACGTTGTTTACACTTTTGTCAAATAGCTTGCAATCCCCTGTCGCTTGTGATAGAATTTCACTGATATGTGAGTAAATTTCACACAGGAGCACGCTATGATAGAGTACAAGCTATTTGTCGAGAACAAGTTTGACCGGCACTGCGGTTTCTACGAGACCTACGGCATCAGCGTCTTTCGGGACGGGGAGCGGATCCGCTCGCTCAGCGACGTCAGCGTTGACCGCGAGAAGGTCGAGCGGCTGGTCGCTATCTTTAACTCAGAGCAGCTCGAGCCGGTGCACCTGAACATCACGGTCGAGGACTTTCTCTACGATATGGAGATCTGACCGATTTGCTATTTTGAGCACAGTGTGATAGAATCATCTCGGTGATACTATGACCTGTGAACTTTGTCCGCGCCGATGCGGCGTCGACCGCGCGCACGGCGTAGGGCTCTGTGGCTGCGGCATGCTCCCGCGCGTGGGGCGCATCGCTCCCCACTATGACGAGGAGCCCTTGATCAGCGGCAGAAACGGCGCGGGCACCGTCTTCTTCTCGGGATGCTCGCTTCGGTGCGTCTACTGCCAGAACTTCGAACTATCGTCCTCTCATCGTGGGGTCGAGATCACGCCCTATCGGCTCAGCGAGGAGTATCGGCGGCTGGAGGCGGCGGGCGTACATAACATCGAGCTTGTTACCCCCACCCACTTTGTCGATGCGATCCTCGAGAGCTTTCGGCACTATCGTCCCGCGATACCGATCATCTACAACAGCTCGGGCTATGAGAGCGTCGAGACGCTCAGTCGGCTGGAAGGATATATCGACGTGTATCTCCCCGATATGAAGTACAGCGATAACGCGCTTTCTTCACGGTTGTCGTCCTGTATCGACTATGTCGAGCGGGCGAGCGACGCGATCGCCGAGATGATCCGCCAGCGCGGCGAGCCGGTCATCGAGGACGGTCTGATTAAGAGCGGCGTGATGATACGCCATCTGGTGCTGCCGAACCATGTCAACAACAGCATCGGCGTGCTCGAGCTCATCGCCGAGCGGTTTCCGACAGCGCTTGTCAGCGTGATGAGCCAGTATATCCCGATGGGACGCGCCGAGGAGTTCCCCGATATCAACCGCCCGATCACTGCGCGCGAATATGACCGCGTGCTGCAGCGGCTCTATGAGCTGGGGCTCGACGGCTATGCCCAGGAGCGCTGCTCGGCAGACAAACGGTATGTCCCGTGCTGGGACTATCAAGCAGAGTAATTGATACAAAAGCAAAAGGGGCTGTCGCACTAAGAAAATGCGATAGCCCTTCAGCGTGTCATCCTGATCATTAGCGAAGTATCTTATAGTGCAATCTATCCAATATGATTACACCTGTCATGTCCAATCTGACCGAAAGGTGAACACTTTCAGATTCTTCACTGGCGTTCAGAATGACATTTTTCTATTTTGCGACAGCCCCTTTCATTTTTATCTCTCAGGAATCTGCATCAGAGAAAGTCCTTGCGGATCAGGCGGGTGGCATAGAGGATGCACAGCACGCATACGCCGGTATCCGCGAACACCGCCAGCCATATCGGTGCGGCACCGAGCATCGCGAGCAGGATCACCAGCGCCTTTACCGCGAGCGAAAAGATGATGTTCGCCCGCACGGTACGCATCGTCTCACGCGAGATACGCACCGCTGTCGGAAGAGCCGACAGCGTGCCGGATGACAACACCATATCGGCGCTCTCGATGGCGGCGTCAGATGCGAGCCCCATCGCAATCCCGCACGACGAGCGCGTCAGCACCGGCGCGTCGTTGATCCCGTCGCCGACATAGCAGCACAGCCCCTCATCCTCGATCAGCGATTCGATCTTCTCTACCTTCTGTTCGGGGAGCAGCTCGCTGTAGCAGCCGTCAAGGGCGAGCGCGTCGGCGATACGGTCGGCAGACGACTTCTTGTCGCCGGTCAGCATCGTCAGCCGCCCTATACCCAGCGCGCGTAGCGCAGACAGCACCGCGGACGCTTCGTTTCTAATATTCTCTTGAAGAATAATGATGCCAATGACCTCGCCGTCCGCCGTGACCTCGACCCCGCTGTCATCCGCTCGTTTGGAGCAGGAGATCAGCCGGTCGCCGTCGCGCGCCGTCACCCCGAACCCGGACTTCTCGTGATAGTCTGATAATTCTAATATAGAAATATGTTCCTCTGCGGCACGCTCCCGTATCGCCGAGGCGATCGGATGCGTTGACATCTGTTCGGCAGAGGCGGCAAGTTGCAATATTTCTTTTTCGGAATAATTATTCACCGGTTTTATTTCTTTTACAGAAATTTTGTTCTCTGTCAAGGTGCCGGTCTTGTCAAAGGCAAAGCAGAGCGACTTTGCGACCGCCTCCAGGTATCGACCGCCCTTGATGAGCACGCCGTGGCGCGATGCCGCGCCGATTCCGGCATAGTAGGACAGCGGCACGCTGATAACGATCGAGCACGGACACGATGCCACCAGACACACCAGCGCGCGGTGGATCCATGTGGCATAGTCGCCGGTGATCAAGCTCGGGATCAGCGCGACCAGCACCGCCAGCACAATCATCACCGGCGTATAGACGCGCGCGAATCGGGTGATGAGCTTCTCGCTGTTGCCCTTGTTGCGGGCGTTCTCTTCGACGAGGCGCACGATGCGGGTGGCGGCAGAGTCGGCATAAGGGCGTGTGACGCGCATACGGAGCATCGCGTCGTTGTTCATCATCCCCGACAGCAGCTCCGTGCCGACATGTGCCGGCAGCGGGATCGACTCGCCCGTGAGCGACGACGCGTCGAGCGACGAGCTGCCCTCGGTCACGACACCGTCGAGCGGCACGCGGGTATGGGGCGGGACCGACAGGATCGCGCCGACAGGGACATCCTCGGCACGATACTCGACCGTCCTGCCGTCCTCATAGACATAGGCGCGATCAGGCCGGATATCAGCGAGACGCCGGATATCACGGCGGGATCTCTCGACCGCCCTGTCCTCGATCATCTCGCCCAGCGCGAACAGCACCGTGACCGCCGCCGCCTCGACAAACTCGCCCAGCACCATCGCGGCGATGACCGCAACCGTCATCAGGGTGGTCTCGTCAAGACGCCGTTTCATCACCGCCTTCACGCCGTCGATGACGACGTCATATCCCGACAGCACCACCGAGACGACCGCCATCACCGCCGAGACGACGGTCAGTCTGTCGAAGAAGTGGGTGACGAACGCCGCGATGAACAGCGCGATAGCCACCCCCAGCAGGATGAGCCGCAGCGGGCTGTGTTCCTCGCTCTCCTCCTCCTCCACGATCTTCTCGTTCTGATCGCGGACGGTGACGCCGCTCTCGACGCTGTCGACGATGGATTGGATATCTTCTTTTATATTTCTTTTATCGCAATTTAGACGCAGCTCACGGGTCACGAACGTCAGCGAAACGTCGCTGTACCCGGGGACGTCTGCGATCTTCTGCTCGATTCGTCCGGCACAGTTGGCACAGTCAAGGCCGTCGAGGATGAATGTATGTTGCATAGCACGCTCCTTACTCCAGTATATGCTCCAGTCCCATCTCAAATATCTTTCGGATATGCTCGTCCTCAAGCGAGTAGATGCTCTGCTTGCCTTCGCGACGCACCTTGACGAGGTTCTCCTGACGCAGAACGCGGAGCTGATGGGACACGGTGCTCTGCTCCATGCCGACGATATCGGCGATACAGCAGACGTTCATCTCGCGCTCGAACAGCGCGCACATGATGCGGATGCGGGTCGAGTCACCGAACACCTTGAAGAAGTCGGCAAGCTCGAACAGCGTATCGGCGTCCGGCATCTCGGCGCGAGCGGCGGCGACGATGTTCCGGTGATCATGTTCACTCATGAGAACAGCCCTCCTATATTGATAATATGAACATATGAGCAGTTGTTCATATCTATATACCAAGCATACACCTATCTCGCCCGAAAGTCAAGGGGGTTTTTCTACGATATCTCTTGTAAAAGCCGGATTCTGCGCTATAATAGGGTTGAGGTGAACAACGATGAGCGAATTTGCGGTGATCTTCGATATGGATGGGGTGCTGCTCGACTCTGAGCGCGCGTATATCGACGCGTATATGCGCTTTGCGTCCGGCTATGAGGATATAAAGGCGACCACCCTTGCCTGTATCGGTGCGAACGGCGCAAAAACGAGGGAGATATTTCTCGGGAAATACGGTGAGGACTTTCCCTTTGACAGCTACTATCGGCAGGTGACCTCATTCGTGCGATCGCATCCCGTGCCGCTCAAGCCGTATGCAGAAGAGATCCTTATATTTCTCTCAGAGAATCATATTCCCATCGCGCTCGCATCGTCCACAAACTCAGCGGCGGTTCATCGGATGCTGGACACAGCGGGGCTGACAGGGTACTTTGACCGGCTCATCTGCGGCGATATGGTCAGCCACAGCAAGCCGCACCCCGAGATCTTCCTCGCCGCCGCTCAGGCGCTTGGTATCGCGCCCGCCTCTTGTATGGTGGTGGAGGACAGCTATAATGGTATCCGCGGCGCAGCCGCTGCCGGTATGCACCCGCTGATGGTACCGGACATCGTACAGCCGGACGACGAGATCCGCGCACTGTGCGACGGGGTCTTCCCCACCCTGTATGAGGCGCAGGAATATTTCTTTGAAAGAATATTATAAAGCAGCGTTCCATTCACCATTCGATGAAAAGTGGTAAGTGGAAAAATCCAGTCACTCGCTTTGCTCAATATCAATAGGAATCCAAATGTGCGGGTTCAGCACATCGGTAAGCCGTGAGTATCAGCACATGGGTAAGTCGAGGTTCAGCACATGGGTAAGTCTTTCAATGTATAATGGAAGCCG
>CAJODM010000020.1:28157-58608 GCA_905233755.1 uncultured Ruminococcus sp. | reverse complement strand
GCCTTCGGAAAATATAAAAACGCTGCCGAGAGACTTCTCAGATGGCTTCAGGGTAACACGATGTTTATCAGCGATAATAATATCGACGAGATCTGCGATACCGTTCGTTCAAACGGCGTCAAGACCGTTTTTATCGAGCGGCCGCTGTTTGCGAAACTGGTCATCAAAATCCAGAAGACCTGTCCCGGCGTCAGAACGATAACCTTTTATCATGATATCAACGCGATCCTTTATCCCCAATGGATCAAAGCAGAAAAGAATAAGAAAGACGTAATCGAGTACAAAATCGGGATCAAACAGGAAAAGCTCCATGCGGCGCATGAGGACGTCAGTCTGGTACTCAACAAAAGAGACTTCGATCTTTTCCGCGCTGTCTACGGAAAAGATCCCGAAGGGATCGTACACCTTTCCGCGCCGGTTCCTCAAATACCCGAATCGACAAAAACCTCGGTCACTCCCGCGGACTGCGAGAAAACGATCCTGTTTGTCGGAGCTTACTACACACCTAACCTGATTGCTTTAGACTGGTTCTGCGAAAAAGTCCTGCCGCATATCACGGCGCTCGTCCGCTTTGACGTCGTTGGCAGGGGGCTGGAAAAGCTCAAAGAAAAGTACAGCGACAGCAGAGTGAATATTATCGGCGGGGTCGATGATCTCGGCGCATATTACACAGACGCGGATATCGTGATCGCGCCTCTGTTTGACGGAGGAGGAATGAAGCAAAAAACCGTGGAAGCGCTTTCCTTCGGCAAGCTGTTTATCGGAACGGATGAAAGTCTTTTCGGATATCGCGAGGAGATGGATGATTCGATCATAGGCAGCTGCGTATTTGATTGCAACACCGCTGACGAATGGATCGAAACGCTGAACCGCCTTGCAAATACGCAGATAAATAAATTCAACGAAAACCTGTTTCGGTTTTTCCTTGAAAAGTTCTCATATGAATCTCAGCGCGACATATTGCTGAAATATGTCCGTTCTAAATAACAGGTCGTGCTGATCTGTAAAATCTCATAAAGCAAAATAATACAGGGGGCTGACCATGATCATTACCAAAACACCGTTCAGGATGTCGTTTTTCGGCGGCGGTACAGACATGAAAGAGTTTTTTCTCAAGTACGGCGGCGCTGTTCTGTCTACTACTTTTGATAAATACTGTTATGTCAACGTTCGCCATTTGCCCAGGTTTTTTGACTGGTCAACAGAGCTGACCTACTCAAAAGTCGAAAAAGTCAACGACGTCGACGATATCCTGCATCCCGCGATCCGCAATGCGATGAAACTGTTGGATATGGAGGAGATCAGACTGACCTATGAAGCCGATCTTCCGGCGCGTTCCGGTCTGGGTACCAGCAGTTCTTTTGCCGTAGGCATGCTCAACGCCTTTTACGCGCTGAAAGGCAAATACGCCGATAAGCGTACGCTCGCGGATCAAGCGATCTATCTTGAACGCGATATGTGCAACGAAGCCGGCGGCTGGCAGGATCAGATCGCTGCGGCGTTCGGAGGATTTAACCGCATCAATTTCAATACCGACGGAACCTACGATGTTTTTCCCGTTATCATCCACCCTGATCGTAAAAAACAGCTCAACGACAATCTGATCATGTTTTTTACCGGATTTACCCGTTTCAGTTCGGATCTGCAGAAGGCAAACGCTGCTGGATATCACGAAAAGCAAAAACAACTTCTCGAGATGTATCGTCTGGTCGATGATGCCGAGAAGGTACTCGTAGATGACAGCGCCGATCTCGATGATTTCGGTCGATTGCTGGATCACACTTGGCGGCTCAAGCGTCAGACCGGAGGAGCCATCACCACTAACAGTATTGATGAGTTGTACGAAAAAGGACTTGCAGCAGGCGCTTTAGGAGGCAAACTCCTCGGCGCGGGCGGCGGCGGATTTCTTTTATTCTATGTTCAGCCGGAAAAGCGCGAGTCGCTCAAGCAGGCCATGAAGGATTTGCTGCATGTTCCGTTCAGCTTTGAAGACGGCGGCACCCGCGTGATTCATTATACTCCTGAAATCTATACCCCGAGAGTTTTATCATGATGAAAGTCGTATTGATGGCAGGAGGCAGGGGCACGCGTATCAGCTCCGTTGCCTCGGATATCCCCAAGCCGATGATAAGAATTGACGGAAAGCCGGTTCTCGAACGAGAGATAACAAATCTGCGGGATCAGGGCTTCACAGAGCTGATCATCACCGTGTCGCATCTTGCCTCGCATATCATGGATTACTTCGGCGACGGCGAAAGATTCGGCGTACATATCGAATATTTTATTGAAGAAAAGCCACTCGGCAATGCGGGCGCGCTGTTTAGACTGCGGGATCAGCTCGACGGCAATTTTCTGCTGTTGAACGCCGACGCGGTATTCGACATTGATTTTAACCGCTTTGTTGAGTATCACAAAAGCAAGGGCGGTCTGGTAACGCTGTTTACACACCCGAACAACCATCCGTATGACAGCGGCGTGCTGATTGCGGACGAAAACGGCGCCGTGCAACGCTGGCTGACCAAGGAGGATGTGCGCCCGCAATGGTATCGAAACCGCGTCAACGCCGGACTTCACGTTGTCAGTCCTGAGGTGCTGGATATGGTCGACATCGACGCCGACCTTGTCGGCACCGATGTAAACGGAAAACGGATAAAGGTTGATCTTGATCGACAGATCCTCAAACCGCTTTGCGGCAGCGGCAGGATGTTCTGTTATGACAGCCCAGAGTATGTCAAGGATATGGGCACTCCCGAACGCTACGCAGAGGTATGCGAGGATTTCAGAAGCGGGAAGGTTGCCGCGAGAAATCTGAGGAACAATCAGAAGGCGGTCTTTCTTGACCGCGACGGCACGATGAATCGTTATGTTGGATTTCTGCGCGATATCGATGATTTTGTATTGATAGACGGCGTCGCCGAGGCGGTCAGACGCATCAACCGCACCGGCTATCTTGCCGTCGTTGTCACCAACCAGCCGGTGATAGCGCGCGGAGAAGTGACTTACGAACAGCTTGCCGGGATACATAATAAAATGGAAACGCTCCTCGGAAGAGAGGGAGCTTATCTGGATGCGATATACTTTTGTCCCCATCATCCTCATTCCGGTTTTGACGGAGAGATCAGGGAATTGAAGATTGTATGCGATTGCCGCAAGCCCAAACCGGGGATGCTGAAAACTGCCGCCGAAGATTTGCATATAGATCTTGAAACATCCTATATGATTGGGGACAGTGAAAACGATATCCTGGCAGGAAATGCCGCCGGCTGTACAAGCGTACTCATCGGTTCCGGCGACTATGGGCAGGATATCACAGTGGATTCTCTGCTTGATTTCACGGAAAAATATTTGAAATAATCAAAACGAGGGAGATATACTTATGCCGGATTCAAGAATTCTGAAACATCTTGATACTCTTATTGACCGCTACCCGCAGCTTGAGAATAACAGACAGCCTATACTTGACGCATATAAGCTGATGGAGGAGTGTTACGAGAGAGACAATAAGCTCCTTATTGCCGGCAACGGAGGTTCCGCCGCCGACAGTGAGCACATCGCCGGAGAACTGATGAAACGCTTTAAGATACCGAGACCCGTATCGGAAGATTTTGCTCAAAAGCTGATCGAAGCCGATCCCGAAGCAGGTGCTCATCTCGCCAAAAATCTCGAACGAGGGCTGATGGCGATCCCCTTGGTCGCTCATGAAGCGCTCTCCACAGCCTATATCAATGATGTAGACGGCTACGGCGTGTTTGCACAGCAGTTATTGGGTTTCGGTCGTCCGGGAGACGTCTTCCTCGGGATCAGCACCAGCGGCAACAGCAAGAATATCATGAACGCGGTCGCTGTAGCCAAAGCGCTGGGGATCAAGGTGATCGGTCTTACCGGCGCAAAAGGCGGCAGACTGGCGGCTGCGGCGGATGTTGCCGTGAAAGCACCTGAAACAGAAACCTTTATGATCCAGGAGCTTCACCTTCCTATATATCACTGTCTCTGCCTTATGCTGGAGGAGCATTTCTTCGGATGATTTAATGCCGAAACGACTGAGAGGACGAAACCTTGAGGATAACATCAAGCAAGATAACTAAATATTTGATCATTCTGGTAGTTCTGCTCCATCTCGGGATCCTCCTTATACCCCTGGCGCGTATCGAGATATTCGCAAGCTCGTATATCAACAAAACGCGCACCTTGCTGTTTGTCTTGACAATGCTGACAGCAGTAGCAGCCGGATCGGTACGTAAGATGAAGTCACAGAGTTACTTTATCTATGTTGAGATAGGATTGCTCGCGATTTGTTGGATCAGAGCGTTCATCGGCGATTTTGCATCCGGTCTCAAGTGGGACGATACACTTGAAAAGCTGCTGCCCTATCTCTATCCCATCATGGCGCTCCCGCTTCTCAACCTGTTTTGCACCAAGGGCTGGAAAAAAGAGAGCTGTGCGTTATTTTTGATCGTCGTTTCTACGATCGATTCCTTGCTGAAAGCATTTATGTCATTTTATGAGTCAGTCTCGGGCAAGATCCTGTGGCCGAATATCGTGGTAGGTTCCATGGGATACAGAAACGGGCTTTTTCGCATTAACCCGACACCGTTATCTATTCTCGTCATTCCCCTTGCTTTCTGGCTTTTCACAAAAACGGACCGCAGATGGATGAAGATCGTTTGTATCCTGACGATCGGAGTAGATCTGATTTACGCCTATGTCATATGGCAAGCACGATCGGCACTTCTGTATAAAACGATCTTGCTGGTCGCTTTGTTTATCTTTCAGCGGACAACGGATAAAAAGCGCGTGATTCGGTATCTGATCCTGATAACGGCAGTGATCATTATCATCAACTTGCCGTTTTTCAACAACTTTCTGGATTCGTTCTCCGAGTCAAATGCCGAATACGGCGGCAACACTACCTATCGCAAATATGCCCTCGAATACTACGTTCAGCTGTTCTTTCAAAAACCGTTCTGGGGGGTAGGTCTGCTCGATTACACACAGCGAAGATCTCCGCTGGGAGGCACGCTGGAAGATGTGGGCCTTATATACAGCATCGTTCAACTGGGTATCCCGATGCTCGCGTTTTATCTCACGATGTTCTCGCGCAGTATCTATGTTGCGCTGATCAAGCTGAGAAACCATCATGAAGAACGGCTTTTGCTTCTGTCTGTTACGTTGTTATATATTTTGTTCGGTATCAATATCGACACCTTCTATATGTATGGTCTTACCGTTCCGTTTTATATTGCCTTTGTCGAGTATTTTTATTGGGAGACAAGCTGTGAAACGCGGAAACTGTGGCCGCATACCAGTGTATGCGTGCCGAAAGATAAAGACCACAGTACAAATCTGCCGAAATTACCCCAACCGTTTCCTGTCGAAGGCGATAACGGTATCAGAGCGGAGGAAACATGAAAGGAAAAATACAAGGTTATCTGATTTTTCGTGAAAAGACGCCGTACAAACTGGCAAAGATTTCCGGAAAGGTACCGCAGAATTTTGTCAATCGCGAGATGACCGCGGCTTGTCTTGCCGCTGAAAAATATACGGAGAATTTTGTTTCTTACAGACTGCGGCCGAAGTCTGCCGGACGTGTGCCTCGTCTGGATATCGGCGCGGATCTGTCGGGTGTCGCGATCGTATTGCAGGGACCTCTGCTCCTCGAAAACGACTTTACCGTTGAAACCGTGCGTCTGTATAAAAGGAGCTTTCCGGACGCCGCGGTGATTGTGTCGTCGTGGGTTGGTTCCGATCCCGACGCGGTCAGCCGTCTTGAACAGGAAGGCGCGATCGTGGCGCTCAGCGAGCTGCCCGATAACTGCGGACATCTGAATATCAATTATCAGGCGGTCAATACCCTTGCGGGCATCCGGAAGGCAATAGAGATCGGGGCGGAATATGTCTGTAAGACACGTACCGATCAGCGTCTGTACCACCCCGACGCCTTCACGCATCTTCTAAATTTGCACCGATGCTATCCTGTATGCAACGATGACTTTAAAGAGCAGCAGAAAGGGCGCATCGTATCCGTTTGTATGCCATACGGCGATTTGTTCTATCCTTATGCTGTATCGGATTTTTTGTATTTCGGATACGCAGAAGATATCGAAAGGATGTTTTCTTTCCCGCTCGATACCAGAGAAAAAGGAAAGGGCGGCAAGGGCATGAGCCGCAAAAAGATCGCTGAGGAGCTGATTGCTCCGGAGATACAGATCATCAGGACATACATCGATTCGATGGGCGGCAATAACGAATGTACCGTCAGCGCCTACTGGAGATTTATGAAGAACCATATGATTATGCTCAACAAGGATGAGCTCGGTCTGTACTGGCCGAAATACGGCGAGCGTTACACTGAGCATTCCATCAATGGCTACTACTATCAGATCGAAGAAGAAAACGCTTATCATTGTTATAACTTTGATTTTATCCATTGGCTCATGCTTTATACCGGTATGCTGACTTATAAACCGGAATATGAGCGTTTTAGTGATTATATCCTGTGATAGAAAGGTGATTTCCGGATGGCACAGTTGAAAAAAGTGATAATCCCCGCCGCAAAGATCGTTCCGGAAGAGCTGCAGGAGGTCGGTAAGCTGCCGGGTATCATTTATCCCATCAATCAAAAAATTGTTTTTGACTATCTGTACGAGGAGTATAAGGATCAATGCTCCACGATAGATATCGTATGCTATGAAAACGCAGAAACGGTGCGAGCTACCCTGTCAAAGTACTTAGGCAGAACGGTGCGCCTGCTGATGCTGGATCATCTCGGCGATCTGGGATACTCGGTATACTACGCCCTTTCTGAAGATGACGGTACTGTTATCATCAACTTTTCCGATACGATCGTCCTCGATACCCTCTCCTCTGAGGAAGGTGACGCTTTCTTCTGCAAAGAGGACTATATGTCCGATTTGTGGACATATTATGACGAACATGACGGCGTTATCACGAGAATATATGATAAACGCGATATCGTACCCGATGTTCGAAAGCCGCTGTTTGTCGGCGTATTCCAGCTTTCGAACGGAGGCTTCTTTAAAAAATGTCTGGAAGAAGCGTTTGCAGCCGAGAACCTCAAGATGAGTACGCTGTATTACGCGTTTATGCTGTACAGCCAAAAGTATCCTGTCAAACCTATCGTATCCGAAAACTGGTTCGATATAGGACACAAAGATAACTACTTCAACTCCAGCCTTGAAGTCAAGGCGAGAGAATTCAACCATATCACCATCGACAAAAACCGCGGCATCCTGATCAAATCAAGTGACGATATCGAGAAATTTATCGGCGAGATCAGATGGTATCTCAAACTTCCGACCGATATCGAATATGTCAGACCGCGTATTTTCGATTATTCCACAGCTTATGACAATCCGTATGTAAGCATGGAATATTATACGTATCATACCGTCCATGAACTGTACTTATTCGGCAATCTGGGCAAACAGCAATGGGAAGACATCTTTAAGCGTATCCGGTTTATCTGCAAGGACTTCAAGAGATATACCGTTTCCAACGATGATTTGCTGCCGTCGCTTGAGGACATGTACCTGACAAAAACTCTCAAGCGGTTGGAAAATCTGCGTTCGGACGAGCGCTTCCTCAAAATGTTTGAAAAGCCTGTCAGCGTCAACGGCAGGATGTACCTCTCTATGGATGAGATAACCGGACTTTTGAAAAAACTGATCCCCGAAACGCTTTATGACGTCGATACGTTCCATATCATACACGGTGATCTGTGTTTTTCGAATATCATGATCGACAGCAACTATTCATTTGTAAAAGTGATCGATCCGCGCGGAAAATTCGGCTATTACGATATTTACGGCGACACGCGCTATGAGCTTGCAAAGCTGTTCCACAGCGTGGACGGGAAATATGATTTTATCATCAAGGATCTGTTCGACGTGACATTCGACCTTGATGCTCCGCGTATCGATTATTCAATACAGGATCGTTGCCGAGGATTTGATTTGTATCGGGTTTTCCTTGAAGTATTCAAAGACGAGATTGCATCCGATCTCAAAAAGATCGAACTGATCGAAGCGCTGTTGTTCCTGAGCATGATACCGCTCCACAACGAGTCGCTGGAGCATCAGGCGGCAATGCTCGGTACCGGTCTTGATATCCTCAACCGTGTGGTAGATATTACAGTCGGCGGAGGGCGTAATCATGTTCAGTGAGTATTCTTTTGTATTTGACATAGACGGAACGCTTTGCCCCATCAAAAAGCGCGAAGAACGCTATGAGGATATAGTTCCGTATGAAAACATGCTCCAAAAATTGCGCTATTATAAGGAAAACGGCGCAAAGATCGTACTGTTCACCTCAAGAAACATGAATTCATACGACGGAAATATCGGCGTCATCAACAAGCATACGGCGCGTATTCTCCTTGACTGGCTCGACAAATGGGATATCCCGTATGACGAGATCATCTACGGCAAGCCGTGGCCGGGGCATAAGGGCTTCTATGTCGATGACCGCACCGTTCGTCCGGATGAATTTTTGAGCTGTTCCGTTGAGGAGCTCGATGAGATCTGCAAGCGCTCAAAAGACAAGAGCAAATAAGAAAGGATCGTTGCATTATGGTAGTTGTCATCACGATGGCGGGGCTTGGTTCGCGCTTTCGCAAGGCGGGCTATCACTGCCCGAAGTATATGATCGAAGCAAAGGGAAAGACCCTGTTCGAGTGGTCGATGGACAGCATGATCGGCTATAACGACCATGTAACCAAGTATATATTCGTCGTCCGAAAAGAAGACGACAGCGCCGGCTTCATCCGCGAACAGACAGCAAAATACGGGATCAACGAGGTCGAAACGGTTGAGATCGACTATATGACCGACGGTCAGGCGACTACCTGTATGCTGGCGATCCCGTACTGTGATCCTGATGAAGAGATCATAATCTATAATATCGATACCTATGTCGAACCGCATCAGTTAAAGTATGAGGACATTAGCGGCGACGGCCATATCCCCTGCTTTTCGGCGGAGGGAACGCACTGGAGCTTTGCGCGGCTGGATGAATCCGGCAAGGTCGTAGAGGTGCGTGAAAAAGAGCGTATCTCGGACAACTGTACGCTGGGTGCGTATTACTTTTCTTCGGCGCGCCTGTACCGCGAGCTATATGAGGAGTTTTACGCCGATGACAGCCGGATGGAAAAGAACGAAAAATATATCGCTCCCTTATATAATCATATGATAGAAAAAGGAATGACGGTTACGATCAGCACAGTCGACGCCGCACGCGTTCACGTGCTGGGAACTCCCGAGGAGCTGAAAGCTTTTTTGGAGGAATAATACCTGAACGCTGAACGGAGCAAAAAACATGGGCAAAAAGTTAGCCGCATTTAAAACTAAATACCAAAATATGCCGGCGCCTGTACGGGCAGCGCTGTGGTTCACGATATGTAGTTTTCTCCAGCGCGGCATCACCATGATCACGACGCCGTTCTTCACCAGACTGCTGTCGACGGAGGAATACGGACTATACAGCACCTATCTTTCCTGGGAAAGCGTCTTTGTCCTGCTCATCACATTCAGCCTGTATAAGGCGATGATGAACCTGTATGTCAAGTACGAAGACCACGACAGGGTGCTTTCTGCGATATGCGGGTTGGAACTGCTCATTTCAGGGGTGTGGGCTGTCATCGGTTGTATCTTCTGTCAGCCGCTGAGTCAGCTTCTGAAAATCTCTCCGACGCTGGTGTGCTGTCTGTTTCTCAGTTTTGTTTTTTCATCGGTGTTACAGTGCTGGTCGCTCGATAAAAGGTACGCGTACGATTACAAAAAAATCATTCTCGTAACGCTGGTTTCCACCATCGCCTCGACGTTGATCAGCGTGCTGGCGGTCTGCTTTATCAGCCCGACTGCCGATATGCGTGCTTCGACTGTCGTCTGCGTTTCGGCAGTGGTCGGAATCGTGTTGTATGTCGCTGTTTTCAGACGCAGCCGCGTATTTTTTGACAAAAAGATTTGGCTGTTCGCGCTGGGTTTCTGCATACCGCTGCTTCCGCATTATCTCTCCGAGTTCGTATTGCAGAGCTCCGATAAGATCATGATCAACTACTTGTGCGGTTCTTCGGATGTGGCGATCTACAGTATCGCATACGCGGCAGGGTCACTGATCAATCTCATAACCAACGCGATCAACTCGAGTTTTGCGCCTTATCAGTATCAAAAAATATCATCCAAAGCGTACCGCCTTCTCGCCAAGCGCGCCAATCAGGTGCTGCTGTTTGTTGCGGTGATGCTGGCAGTCATCATGCTGTTCAGTCGTGAGATCGTCCTTATCTTCGGCGGAACGAAATATTTGGAAAGCGTAGAGGTCATCATACCGATCTGTATCGGCGTTTTCTTCAACTATACTTTCCAGCTTTTTGCGCGGGTTCAGGAGTATTATGAACGCAAGCTGACGGTAGTTATTCCCTCGATCCTGTGCGCTGTACTGAACCTGATCTTGAACTATATTTTTATCCGTCTGTACGGATATCAGGCAGCGGCATATACGACTTTCTTCTGTTATGCGCTGTTCTGTCTGGTACATTATATCTTTTATCGCAAGGTATGCAGAGAGATATTGGACGGCGAACAACTCTATGACGTGAAGGGCATCCTGCTGATCTCGGTAGGTGTGACTGCGGTGGGCGCTGTGATCATGTTTATCAACAACATCCTGTGGCTCAAGTATTCTGTAATCGCGATTGCGGTGATCGTCGCCGTGATCTTGCATAAAAAGGTAATTTCTCTGGTAAAAAATATCCTCAGCAAGGAATAATGAAAGTTGGAACACTTAAAGAAAGAGGAAAAAGAGATCTGCGCATCGGCAGAAAACGAATGGGAGCATGTGAGCGTCGCTATAGGAATAGCCGAATATGATCCCCAGTTCGACAAGTCCGTTGTGGATACGCTGAAGCGAGCGGATGAATATATGTATGAGAAAAAGCGAATTGAAAAGCAAAACAAAAAGGACGATCGAAAGGGATGATGGATACCATGAAAACAAACATACCGAATGGTAACAAAATCGACAACCGCATCCCCGAGGGGATGCCGGGAGGTTTCTTCATTTACAACGTCTTTGACGATGAAGGGATATGCTATGCCGATCCGAATGTTCTGGAGCTTTTCGGCTGCCGGAATATCGAAGAACTGCGCGAGCTTTCCGGCAACAGTTTTATCGGTATGGTATATCCCGATGACCGTGAGAGGGTCGAAAACACGATAAGGGAGTATAATGTCAATATCAGAATGCCGCATAATTATATTCGCTATCGCATCAAAACAAAGCAGGAAACCTATCGTTACGTGGAAGATTTCGGTCACCGGCTGCATAGCATCGGCGGCAGAACCTACTGCTATGTATTTATCGCAGCTTTGGAACAAGCGGAGTATAACGCATCCAAGCGTATTATCATCGATCAATCACAGTTGTCAAATGTCGATTTGCACATGGACAGCATGACCGGACTTCTCAACATGGATGCCTTCTATCTGAAAAGCAGAGAGCTCCTTAACCGCGAATCAGATGTTCCTGTTACTGTCGTCGTATTTGATGTTCTCGGTCTGAGCGATATCAACCGAAGACTCGGACACACCGAAGGCGATGAATGTATTCGTGATTTGGCAGAAACGGTCAGGCATATGATGCCTGAGGGCAGTATGTTCTTCCGCGGTCACGAGGCCGCTGTTATCGCCGTCTGTGAGGATCGAAGCGAGCAAAGTCTCATGGATGAGATCACACAAGTCGTCAGAAAATGCAAAAGCAAGATCCTTTTCGGTATCGGTTCCGTTGATTACGGCAATCAGGATAATACTGCCGAGGGCGGTGCTTTGCAGAGGGCATTAGATGACGCCGAGCTTGATCTGAAGATCAAGAAGATGCTTGATGAAGAGTCATCCCAATCCCAGACGCTGACGTCCCTTATCCGTGCGCTGCATGAGGTGGACTCCGAAACCAAGGAGCATGTTCAGCGCACACAGAAAACCGGCGTCGCTCTGGGACGCAGGATCGGTCTTAACGCTCTGCAGCTTTCTATGCTGCAGCTGTTGTGCCTGATGCATGATATCGGAAAGATAGCCATTCCGTTGGAGATACTGAACAAACCGGGCAAGCTGAACAATGACGAATGGAACATGATGCGTTCACATGCTGAAAAAGGATATAATATCGCCAAGTCAAACGATGAACTGCGGGCTCTGGCAGAATATATCCTGTACCATCATGAGAGATGGGACGGAAAAGGATATCCAACGGGACTTTCAAGGGAAGATATCCCCATACTGTCGCGCATCATATCGGTCGTAGACGCGTATGATGCTATGGTCAACGACCGCTGCTACCGCAAAGCGATGACGCCCGAAGAAGCTATGAAAGAGCTGAGAAGCAACGCCGGTACGCAGTTCGATTCTAATCTTGTCGGCGAGTTTCTGGCGCTGTTGGAAGAGAATCCCTCTCTGTCGATCGGCGAAAAAACAAATAATCCGACAGTGCCGACATTTGACAAAATCAACTCGGCAAAAGCCGACTCGGGTCTCACCCGTCCGGTACACTACACCAAGTATAAGCTCAATATCGACGATATTATCATAGAAGTCGACGATTTCTTCACCGATCTGACGGGCTACTCTCCCGAAGAGGCGATCGGAAAGATGACGCAGTATGATCTGATTCCCGATGAGGAAAGGGATTATTATATCGAGCAGGTGCGCGAGCAGTTCAAAGAAAAGGATATCGCGTATCTATGCCATCCGCTTCGGCGCAAAGACGAAACAGTTATAAACGTCATATGCAACGGAGAACGTTATTTTGACTCTTCTGTCAAAGAGTTCAGAAGCACCATAATGGTGTTTGAGGTATCATAAGTCCGGAAAACAACGGGTTTATAAAACGGATTATTACGCACAGCAAAACGGAGGGGAATAAATGGCATATTTAGAGCGTGACAGACTGGACGAGCGGACACGGAACAGGCTCGATTCTTTGATTAAAAAGTCACGAAAAAACTATTGGAGAGGCAAAAGAGCGTTTGATCTGATCGTTACCGGGATCATACTGTTGATCTCGATTCTTCCGATCGGAATAATCGCGTTGATTGTTTTTATCGACGATCCTCACGGAAGTCCGTTCTTCAAGCAGGTTCGCATCGGCCGACACGGAAAACCGTTTAATATGTATAAATTCAGGACCATGTATGTTGATGCCGAAAAGCGCAAGAAAGAACTGATGGAACTCAACGAGATGGACGGTCCGGTCTTTAAAATCAAAGACGACCCGAGGATCACGCGTTTGGGCAAGGTACTGCGCAAGCTCTCAGTCGATGAACTTCCTCAGTTTTTTAATGTATTTGTAGGGAACATGAGCCTTGTCGGACCCCGTCCTCCTCTGCCTGAAGAAGTAGCGCAGTACACAGATTATCAGAAACTCAGACTAATCGTTACCCCCGGAATCACCTGCGACTGGCAGATACATAAAAACAGGAACGATGTTTCCTTCGATGAATGGGTAGAAATGGATCTGAACTACATAGAAAACCGCAGCGCATGGGGCGATCTCAAGATCGTTTTCAAAACTCCTTTCGCCATGCTGGAGGGCACCGGAAGATAAAGTGGCTATTTGATAGATAAATAGCTGTATTAAACCAAATTATTTGAGAAAAAACAATGAGGAACAATAACCGTTTGACAAAATATCTGTCTCCGATCGGAGTGTGGGCGTTATCCTTCGGCTGCAGCGTCGGCTGGGGGACCTTTGTCATGCCCGGATCGACATTTCTCCCAATTGCAGGTCCTGTCGGCACCGCTCTGGGTATCGCGATCGGTGCGATCATCATGCTGATCATCGGAAGGAACTACTACTTTTTGATGATGCGTTACCCCGACGCCGGAGGCACCTATACATACGCAAAGAAAACGCTGGGCTTTGACCACGGCTTTCTGAGCGCGTGGTTTCTGGTGCTGACTTACATCGTTATCGTCTGGGCAAATCTTACGGCGCTGGCGCTGATAGGAAGATATCTGCTCGGAGATATGTTCTGCTTCGGATTTCACTATCAGATTGCGGAATACGACATCTATTTCGGCGAGATATTGAGCGCGATCGGCGTGCTGCTGCTGTGCAGTCTGATCTGTATTCTCAGAAAACGATTGGCGATATGGGTTCAAATATTGATGGCTCTCATCCTGATCGGCGGCATCGTTCTGGTGTTCATCTTTGCCATGATCAATAACGGAGGACAGTCTGTCGGACAGCCCGCGTTTTCTGAAATGGTACAATCCAGCCGATTTATGCAGGTCGCCCATATCATCGCGCTCACGCCGTGGGCGTATGTGGGATTTGAGTCTGTATCGCATTCTGCAAGAGAGCTTCGATTCGGAAGAAAAAAGACCTTCGCGATCATTATCATCTCTGTTTTCACGGCAGGACTTGCCTATATCCTGCTGAGCATCCTCGCCGTAACCGCACTTCCCGATGGATATGACAGCTGGACAGCTTATATCGGTGATCTCGGAAACTTGAGCGGTCTTACGGGACTGCCGACATTTTTCGCGGCGGACAGTGCGATGGGAAAAATCGGCGTTATCATTCTCGGCGTGGCTGTTATCGGCGGTATCATCACCGGTATCATCGGCAATATGATTGCGGCGACCCGCGTCTTGTACGCAATTTCAAAGGACAATATCCTGCCGAAATGGTTTTCTAAAACCAACAAGGACGGCAATCCGACCTATGCGATCATGTTTGTTACGGCTATTTCAGCCGTGATCCCGTTCTTCGGCAGGACAGCGATCAGCTGGATCGTCGACGTTACCACGGTAGGCGGCACCATCATCTACTGCTACACTTCAGTAGCTGCATTCAAAAAAGCCCGGACCCTCCCGCGCAGAAAGCTCGAGGTCGTCACCGGCGCTGCGGGCATCCTGATCTCTGTTGCTTTCGCGCTGTATTTCCTGATCCCTAACATATCATCGGTCAGCACACTGTCTACCGAATCATACCTGATCCTTACGGTGTGGAGCATTCTCGGACTGCTGTTTTTCCGACGGATTTTCGGCAAAGATACCCGCAACCGGTTCGGAAAGTCTATCATCGTATGGATCGTTCTGCTGCTCCTGATCATGATCACGTCCGTTATATGGATGCAGCAGGAAAACACCAAGGCGATCACGACGGTAAAGGATAGTATCAGCGAAAGATACAACGAACATATCATTGAGTATCATACAGAGGACTCCCTGATCGACGAAGCCGGCGTCGAAGAATTTGTCGCTGAAAAAATGGACAGACTTGACAGTATCCTTCTCAGGAACAACCTTTTACGTATCGGAATGATTGTTGTCGCTGTCGCCGTTATCTTTATGGTCTACTCGCTGATGTCAAAACGTCAGAGAGAGTATGAACGCGTGAAGATGATGGCATATAAGGACCAACTAACGGGTATCGGCAACAAACACGCGTACAAACGATTGGAAGCCGAATTGAATCAAGAGATTTCATTAGGGCAAATATCTGCTTTCGCGCTGGCAGTCTGTGACCTGAACGGTCTGAAAACGATCAATGATACCTTAGGTCATACACAGGGCGACAAATACATCAAACAGGCAAGCAGTTTTCTCTGTGGCGTTTTCTCCCACAGTCCGGTTTTTCGCACCGGAGGCGACGAATTTGTGATCCTGCTCAGAGAGAGGGACTATGAATGCCGCGAACAGTTGGTCGGAATGATCCATGAAAACAATGATAAAAATCAATCAACCGGCGATGTGATTATCGCTGTCGGTATCTCGGATTATATCCAAGGGTTTGATCAATCGCTCGATTCGGTTTTTTCACGCGCTGACGCCGCCATGTATCAAGATAAACAGCGAATAAAAAGTGAAGGGAATCGATATGGTAGAAGCCCCAAAGGCGCTGACTAAATACAACCTCCGTTTGGGACAAATCCAAACGGAGGTTGAATCTTCTTATGTAAATTTCAATTCATTGTTCACGATTTCGGTCGCTCGATTGCGTCCGTGCACTTGCCCTCGGCAAGCAGTTTGTTCTTCTCGAAAATCAGTGCTTCAAGGAGAATCTGTCTTTCCTCATCCGTGAGGGAAACATGATATTTCTTACCCATAACTGCCATTACCTCCTTCTGAATGGCTGCTCTATTGTATAGAAAAGGTTGAGGACAATCGAAAGGGCGTTAAGAAAACAGTCCGGTGGACTGTTTTTAGCCCGTGGCGTTGAAGAATCGCCGGACAGGAGATGACGGCATAAGGCGATATGTCTGTCCCCGACAGCAGGTACGGCAGAGCTTTCGCGGGCGGGGACGGCGGCTCTCTCTCCAATCTTGACAAATCCTCTGGTAAATGCGATAATATAACGGAATATGAATCCACGGAGGAATCACTATGCCCGAACTGGCTAAATCCTACGATCCGTCACAGGTCGAAAGCAGGATATACGACTTCTGGATGGCGCATCACTACTTTCATGCTGCTGTCGATCATGAGAAGAAACCCTACTGCATCGTCATGCCGCCGCCCAACATCACCGGTCAGCTCCATATCGGGCACGCGCTCGACAATACGTTGCAGGATATCCTCATCCGGTTCCGCCGGATGCAGGGATACGCGGCGCTATGGCTGCCCGGCACCGACCATGCGTCCATCGCCACCGAGGCGAAGATCGTCGAGGCGATGCGCGCCGAGGGCATCCGCAAGGAGGATATCGGGCGCGAGAAGTTCCTCGAGCGCGCATGGGATTGGAAGAAGGAGTACGGCGGCCGCATCACCCGCCAGTTCTGGAAGCTGGGCGTGTCGTGTGACTGGGAGCGCGAGCGGTTCACCATGGACGAGGGCTGCTCCGACGCGGTGAAGGAGGTCTTCGTGCGGCTGTACGACGAGGGACTCATCTATCGCGGCAACCGCATGGTCAACTGGTGTCCGCACTGCTGTACCTCGATCTCGGACGCCGAGGTGGAGTATGAGGAGCAGCACGGTCACTTCTGGCATATCCTCTACAAGGTCAAGGAGACCGGCGAGTTCCTCGAGATCGCGACCACCCGTCCCGAGACGATGCTCGGCGATACCGCCGTCGCGATCAACGCCGAGGACGAACGCTACAAGCACCTGCACGGCTGCCACGTCATCCTGCCGCTGTTGGAGAAGGAGATCCCCATCGTGTGCGACGAGCACGCGGATATGGAGAAGGGTACCGGCGTGGTCAAGATCACGCCCGCGCACGACCCCAACGACTTTGAGGTCGGGCAGCGGCATCATCTGCCGATCGTGCGGTGCTTCACCTATGACGGTCATATGACCGGAGCCGACGATGTGGCACGGTACGAGGAGCTCAAGGCGAGCGCAAAGCTCTCTGAGAACGAGCCCGAGGTGCTCGACTGCAAGCAGTACGCCGGCATGACGACGATGGAGGCCCGCAAGGCGATCCTCGCCGATCTTGAGGATCGCGGGATCCTCAAGCAGACCGAGGAACTCACCCACGATGTGGGTACCTGCTACCGCTGCCATACCACCATCGAGCCGATGGTGTCGAAGCAGTGGTTCGTGAAGATGCAGCCGCTCGCCGAACCCGCGATCGCGTGTGTGCGCGACGGCAGAACCAAGTTCATCCCCAAGCGCAGCGAGAAGATATACTTCAACTGGATGGAGAACATCCGCGACTGGTGCATCTCGCGCCAGCTGTGGTGGGGACACCGCATCCCCGCCTACTACTGTGACAACTGCTCACATACGGTGGTGGCAAAGGATGCCCCCGCGGTCTGTCCGCGCTGCGGTCATACCCACCTGACCCAGGACGAGGACACGCTCGATACCTGGTTCAGCTCGGCACTGTGGCCGTTCTCGACGCTTGGATGGCCCGAGGATACCGAGGAGCTGCGGTATTTCTACCCCACCGACACCCTCGTCACCGGCTATGACATCATCTTCTTCTGGGTGGCGCGGATGATCTTCTCGGGGATGCACCATATGGGCGACGTACCGTTCCGCACCGTGTTTATCCACGGGCTGATCCGCGATGCACAGGGTCGCAAGATGAGCAAGTCGCTCGGCAACGGCGTCGATCCCATCGAGGTCATCGACCAATACGGCGCGGATGCGCTGCGGTTCTTCCTTGCGACCGGCAACTCGCCGGGCAACGATATGCGCTTCTCTCTGGAGCGCGTCGAGAGCTGCCGGAACTTTGCCAACAAGCTGTACAACGCCTCGCGGTTCGTGCTGATGAACATCGAGGGACACGAGGTGCCGCTCTCGCTGCCGCAACAGCTGCGCATGGAGGACAAGTGGATCCTCTCGACGCTCAACGATGTTGCCGCCGCCGTGACCGAGAACCTTGAGAAGTACGAGCTCGGCGTTGCGGTCAGCAAGCTGTACGACTTTATCTGGGACTGCTTCTGCGACTGGTATATCGAGCTGACGAAGCCGCGCCTGTACGGCGACGATGCGTCAGCGGCCGACGATGCCCGCCGTGTGCTGGTGTATGTGCTGGACAAGACGCTCAAGCTGTTGCACCCGTTCATGCCGTTCATCACCGAGGAGATCTGGCAGAGCATCCCGCATCAGGGCGAGACCATCATGCTGCAGGAGTACCCCGCCTATACTGATGCGCTGCGGTATGACGCCGAGAGCGCGGATATGCAGCGGATCATGCAGGCGATCACCGCCGTACGTACCCGCCGCAACGAGATGAATGTCCCGCCGTCAAAGCGCGCCAAGCTCTATATCGCCACAAAGCACGCCGATGCTTTCTTATCGGGTGTCGAATTCTTCACAAAGCTCGCCTCGGCGTCCGGGGTCGAGGTGGACGCTGAGTTCGAGCTCGACGGCGCGGTGACGGTCGTGACCGCTGATGCGAAGCTCTATATCCCGACAAACGAGCTTGTCGACAAAGCAGCAGAGCTCAAACGCCTGAACAAGGAGCTTGAGCAGACCAAGCGGATGCTGCAGCAGGACGAGGCAAAGCTCAACAACTCCGGGTTTCTGTCCAAGGCGCCCGCTCACGTGGTGGAGAAGATCCGCTCCCAGGCAGAGCGCGAGCGCGAGAAGATCGGACTGATCGCAGCCGCGATCGAAGCGCTGGCATAATAACACCCGCGAGTATGATAGATAGCAGAAAGCCGCCCGATGGGCGGCTTTTGTTTGAAATCAGCGTTATTTGGAGCGCGGTTTGATGAGAAGTCCCGCGATGAGTGAGAAGAGGATCGCAGCAGAGATCCCTCCCGCAGCGGCGCTCAGTGCGCCGGTGAGGATGCCGAGTGCGCCGTCCTTGTCGACGGCATCGCGCACCCCCTGCGCCATCAGATGACCGAACCCCGACAGCGGCACGCTCGCGCCCGCGCCGACCACATCGGCGATGGGGCCGTAGACCCCGAGCGCCGACAGGATCACCCCGCCGACCACGAATCCCGTGAGGATGCGCGCGGGGGTGAGGTTCGTCTTGTCGATGAGGAGCTGTCCGATCAGGCACAGTGATCCGCCGAACAGAAAAGTATATACGTAAGTCATAAACCCTCCGAGATGCTGCATAAAGAGAGAACAGACCGCCGCTTAGTACAGAACGCGGCAAGAGAGGCGCAATACGAACCTCTGCCGCAGCGGACGTTTGATGAGGCCAGGGGATGACAGCAGCATGGTATATAGGTATCTTTTCCTATTGATATTGATTTATACTTATTGAAAAAGAACGGAATTCGTGCTATAGTATATTATGAGATAATTTGGAGCTTATACTGGGTTTTTAACATTATTTGCGCTAACGTGTTTGATGGAAGCTCAGTAGTAGCGCTCTATGAATCTATCAGACAACCGGAAGAAGGGGATAAGATGTCTGAGCTGACTTTTCGTGAGCGACCGTACCGTACCCGCGGCGGGGTACACGCGCCGCATCACAAAACGACCGCCGCTATAGAGAGCATCATGATGCCCGCGCCGCCGATGGTCGCGCTGCCGATGACACAGCATATCGGCGCGCCGTGCCGACCGATCGTCAAGGTCGGCGACACGGTGGATGTCGGCACGGTGATTGCGGACACCGACGCCTTTGTCAGCGCGCCGATCCATGCCTCGGTCTCGGGCACGGTCAAGAAGATCGACAAGATCACCATGCCCGACGGCAACAAGGTCGACGCCGTGTTCATCGAGAGCGATGGGGAGCACCGGCTGTCGCCGGAGCTCAGGCCGCCGACGGTCGAGAGCGCATCGGACCTATTGACAGCAGTGCGCGAGTCGGGGCTGGTGGGCCTCGGCGGTGCGGGGTTCCCCACAGCCGTCAAGCTCAACATCCCGTCCGACAAGTACGTCGATACCCTTATTATCAACGTTGCCGAGTGTGAGCCCTATATCACCTCGGATCACCGCGAGGTGATGGAGAACAGCTGGGACGTCATCTCGGGTATCCTCACCGTCAAGGAGATCCTCGACATCCATCGGGTCATCATCGGGATCGAGAACAACAAGCCCGACGCCATCCGCGAGCTGCGCAGGATCGCCGACAACAGCGCCGATGTAGGGGACGAGATCCGCGTGCTGCCGCTGCGCGCGTCCTACCCGCAGGGAGCCGAGAAAGTGCTCATCAAGGCGTGCACCGGCAGGGATGTGCCGATCGGCGGACTGCCGTCGGATGCGGGGTGTCTGGTGATGAACGTCGGCTCGATCGCGTTCATCTCCCGCTATCTGAAGACCGGCATCCCGCTTGTCAGCCGCCGGCTGACGGTGGACGGCTCTGCTATCAAGAACCCGTCGAACGTCATCGTGCCCATCGGCACGCCGATTAGGGACGTCATCGCGTTCGTCGGCGGGTATCGGGAGCAGCCGAGGAAGCTCATCATGGGTGGCCCGATGATGGGGATCGCCCTGCCGGACGACGAGCTGTATGTGCTCAAGCAGAACAACGCCATCCTCGCCTTCGGCGAGAGAGAGGCGCGGCTATCAGAGGAGTCGGCGTGTATCCGCTGCGGCAAGTGCCTGTCGGCGTGCCCGATGGCACTGCAGCCGATCGAGCTCGCGGACGCCGCGCTTTGCGGGGATATCGCGGGGATGAACCGATATTATATCATGAACTGTATGGAGTGCGGCTGCTGTGCATTCACCTGTCCTGCCAAGCGGCCGCTGGTACAAAATATCCGCATGGGCAAGGAGCTCATTCGCAGAGATAAGCGGGATCAGGTCGTGAAAGGGGGCAAGGGATGATGGACAATAAGCTGTATGTCTCCTCGTCGCCGCATATCCAATCGGCGAACTCGACGCGGCGCATCATGCTCGACGTCATCATCGCGCTGCTGCCGACGACCGTCGCCGCGTGCGTCATCTTCGGCGCGCGGGTGCTGATGCTCGTGGGCGTCTGTGTCGCGAGCTGTGTGCTGCTCGAGTATATCGCGCGAAAGCTGATGAAGCGCGACACCACCATCGGCGATCTGTCGGCTGTGGTGACCGGACTGCTGCTCGCGCTGAACCTGCCGGCGGATATCAACCCGCTGATCGCGATGTTCGGGTGTCTTGTCGCCATCGTGGTCGTCAAGCAGATGTTCGGCGGCATCGGGATGAACTTTGTCAACCCGGCGCTGGCGGCGCGTATCGTGCTGCTGGTATCGTTCCCGACAGCGATGATGCGGTATGTTCCCGCGTTCTGGTACCGAACCGGTGTGGACGCGGCGACCACGGCGACCCCGCTGAAGGCGGACGCCGGCGCGTTCTCGTATATCGACCTGCTGCTCGGCAACTGCGGTGGCGCTGTCGGTGAGGTATGCGCGGCGGCGCTGCTGCTCGGTGGCGTGTATCTCTTGATCCGTCGGGTCATCAGCCCCATCATCCCGTGTGTCTATCTGGGGACAGCGGCGGCGGTATCGCTCCTCATCGGGCTCGACCCGCTGTATCAGCTGCTCTCGGGCGGGCTGCTGCTGGGCGCGATCTTCATGGCGACCGACTATACCACCTCGCCGGTCACGCGGTGGGGCAAGGTGATCTATGCCGTTGGATGCGGCGTGCTGACGATGCTGCTGCGCGCCTACTCCAACATGCCCGAGGGCGTGTCCTACTCGATCCTCCTGATGAATATCCTCGTCCCGCTGATCGAGCGGGCGACCTCCCCGAGGCCCGTGGGCTATGTCAAAGAGAAGGGGGAGAAAGCATGAAGAAGATCACTGTGCGCGATATCCTCATCCCGACGCTGTCGCTGTTCCTCATCTGCCTGGTGGTGACGGCGATCCTGAGCGTGACGAACGCGTTGACTGCTGACCGGATCGCCCAGAACGAACAGCAGAGCAAAGAAACGAGTATGCTGGCGGTGTGCCCCGACGCCGACAGCTTTGACGAGATCATCGACGGGGTGCTGTATGCGGCGACGGACAGCGGCGGGAACATCATCGGCTATGCCGTTTCGACCGCCGCGACCGGCTACGGCGGTCAGGTGAAGGTGATGACCGGCATCGACACCGACGGTGTCATCATCGGTGTGGATGTCTACAACAACGACGACGAGACCCCGGGGCTGGGACAGAACACCTCGAACGACAGCTTTACGGATCAGTACCGGACGCTGTCCGCCGACCGGTCCATCGCCGTCAGCAAGGATAGCGACGGCGGCCAGACCATCGATGCGGTAACCTCGGCGACCATCAGCTCGCGCGCGGTGACGGCGGCGGTCAACGAGGCGTGTGACATCTATCGACAGACCATCGAAAAGGAGGGAGAGTAATGGAGAAGAAAAGCTACCTACACGAGTTCTCAAAGGGCATCGTCAAGGAGAACCCCGTGCTCTGCCTCATCCTCGGCACCTGTCCGACCTTGGCGGTCACCACCTCGGCGGTGAACGCCATCGGCATGGGGATCGCGGCGACCGCGGTGCTTGTATGCTCCAACGCTGTCATCTCGGCGCTGCGGCGATTCATCCCCGACAAGGTGCGCATCCCCGCGTTCATCACCATCATCGCGGGGTTCGTCACCGTGGTTCAGATGGTGGTCAGGGCGTTCTCGCCCGCGCTCAACGACGCGCTGGGCATCTATCTGCCGCTGATCGTCGTGAACTGTATCATTCTCGGCAGAGCCGAGATGTACGCCAGCAAGCATCCGGTGCTCCCCTCCATCCTCGATGGGTTGGGGATGGGTGTCGGGTTTACGGCGGCGCTGCTGCTCATGGGCATCATCCGCGAGCTGCTCGGCTCGGGATCGGTGTTCGGGATCGAGCTGCTGCCCGTGAAGATATTGATATTTATTCTGCCGCCGGGCGGGTTCTTCGTGTTCGGGATGCTGATCCTGATCGCAAACCGGCTCAACGCCCGCGCGGGAAAGCGTGTGAAGAGTTCGCCGTGTGACGGCTGCTTGATGAGCGAGAAGTGCTCACAGCGATCGTGTGAGGAGGTGAGCGGGAATGTTGATTAAGACCCTCGTCTCGGTGTTCCTCGCCGCCATCCTGACCGAGAACTATGTGCTCGCCAAGTTCCTCGGCATCTGTCCGTTCCTCGGCGTGTCCAAGAAGCTCGACTCGGCGGTGGGGATGTCGGTTGCGGTCACGGTGGTGATGGTGCTCGCGACAGCGGTCACCTATCCCATCTATATGTACCTGCTCGTGCCATACGGTATGGACTATCTGCAGACCATCCTGTTCATCCTCGTGATCGCGGGGCTGGTACAGCTGGTCGAGATCGTGCTGCGCAAGTATATCCCGTCGCTGTATCGGTCGCTGGGCATCTATCTGCCGCTCATCACCACCAACTGTGCGGTGCTGGGCGTGACGATGCTGGTGCTGCAAAAGGTGGATTCGACCACGCTGTACCATTACACCTATCTGCACGCGCTGGTGAACGCGTTCGGCGCGGGGATCGGGTTCTTGGTGGCGATGGTGATGTTCGCCGGTGTGCGTGGACGGCTCGAGAAGGCGGATGTGCCCGCATCGCTCAAGGGGCTGCCGATCACGCTGGTCGCAGCGTCGCTGGTATCGCTGTCGTTCCTCGGGTTTGCAGGGCTGGTCGATCACCTGATACCGCTTTCATAAGGAGGCCTGAGATGAACAGTATGTTAGTGTCAGTACTCACGGCGGTGGCGGTTGTCGCCGGCATCGGGCTGCTGATCGGATTGATCCTCTCCATCGCATCCATTGTGATGGCGGTGCCGAAGAACGAGAAGGCGGAGCAGGTGCTCTCGGTGCTGCCCGGCGCGAACTGCGGCGCGTGCGGCTACTCGGGATGCTCGGGCTATGCCGAGGCGCTCTCAAAGGGCGAGGCGACGGTCGGGCTGTGCTCCCCCGGGGGAGAGCAGTGTGCCGCCGATATCGCCGCGGTGCTCGGCGTTGACGCGGGCACGACCGAGAAGAAGATCGCCGTGGTGCAGTGCCAGGGTTCCCTCGACAACACCGACTACCGCGCCACCTATCAGGGGACCCAAAGCTGTCTTGCCGCCCAGAAGCTCGGCGGCGGGCTGACCGCATGTGCCTATGGCTGTATGGGGCTTGGCGACTGTGAGCGTGTGTGCCCGTATGGGGCGATCCGCGTCTGTAACGGCGTCGCTATGGTCGATAACGAGCGATGCAAAGCGTGCGGGCTGTGTGTCAAGGCGTGTCCGCGCCGGATCATCGCCCTCGTCCCCGAGAAGCGCGCCGCTGTTTCGCGGTGTATGAACCGCGACAAGGGTGCCGTCACCCGAAAGCTGTGCAGCACCGGCTGTATCGGGTGCAAAAAGTGCGAGAAGGCGTGTCCCGTGAACGCCGTGACGGTCAGCGGCTTTTGCGCTGTTGTCGATAACGAGAAGTGTATCGGCTGCAAAAAATGCATCAAAGAATGTCCGCAGGGCGTCATCTCCCTGCTTGTTAGATAACGACGCGGGAGGCACGCCTCCCCTGTCACAGAAGGAAGCGAAACCATGGTTGAAGTAAAGAACCTGTGCAAGAATTACGGAGAGATCAAGGCGCTCGACGACATCAGCTTTACGGCGAACAGCGGCGAGGTGCTGGGATTTCTCGGGCCGAACGGCGCGGGAAAATCCACCACGATGAACATCATCACCGGCTATCTCTCCGCCTCGTCGGGGACGGTCACCGTCGACGGCGACGAGGTGCTCGATAACCCCCGGGCGGTCAAGTCCAAGATCGGCTATCTCCCCGAGGTGCCGCCGCTGTATCCGGATATGACGGTCGAGGGATACCTGTCGTTCCTGTTCGATCTCAAGGCGGTGCGCCTGCCCAAGGATGAGCATATCCGCGAGGTCATGTGCATCGTCAAGATCGATGATGTGCGCGGCCGCCTCATCAAAAATCTCTCCAAGGGCTACAGGCAGCGCGTCGGGTTCGCTCAGGCACTGCTCGGCAACCCACCGGTGCTCATCCTCGACGAGCCGACTGTCGGGCTCGATCCCAAGCAGATCATCGAGATCCGCACCCTGATCAAGGGGCTCGGCAAGAAGCACACGGTCATCTTCTCGTCCCATGTCCTCTCCGAGGTCTCGGCGACCTGTGACCGCGTGGTGATGATTCATAACGGACGGATCGTCGCCGACGAGAAGGTCGGCGAGCTGTCCGAGACCATATCCGGCAGCGGGATGCTCGAGCTCGAGATCGAGGGCTCCGCCACCGAGATCGCCCAGGCGCTCAACGCCGTTGACGGCGTCAGGAAGGTCACCCGCACCGCGTCGCAGTGCTATACCGTCGAGCACGACAGCGACAAGGACGTGCGGCGGGCGGTGTTCTGCGCGATCGCGCGCACCGACGGCGCCATCCTGATGATGCGCCGCGGCGGGATGACGCTCGAGGAGAGCTTCTTGCGGCTGACAGAGAGAGGAGAGGTGTGAGATGGGCGCTATCATGAAGCGTGAGCTGGGATCCTACTTCCACTCGGCGACCGGCTATATCGTGCTCGGCGTGTTCACCTTCTTCTCGGGGATGTTCTTCTACTTCTACTGTCTGTATGCCGACTCGAGCTCGATGACCTATGTGTTCTCGAATATGCTGATGATCGTGCTGTTTCTCGTGCCGATCATCACGATGAAGAGCTTCTCGGAGGAGAAGCGCCAGAAGACCGACCAGGCGCTGCTGACCGCGCCGGTCAGCTTGACCGGCATCGTGATGGGCAAGTTTTTCGGCGCGTTCCTCCTGTATGCCATCTGCAATAGCGTGTTCCTCCTGTATGCGTTCATCATCATGCTGTTCACCACCCCCGACTGGGCGGTGATCCTGTGCACCGTGCTGGGGATGCTATTGATGGGTGCTGCGCTGATCGCCATCGGCATCTTTATCTCGGCGATGACCGAGAGCCAGGTGATCGCGGCGGTGCTGTCGATCGGCGCGGGGCTGCTCATCTATATGATCGACTCGCTGGCAAACCTTGTCGGCGTCGACTTTATCACGAATATCCTCAACGCGATCTCATTCAACCGCAACTTCTCGAACTTCACCTACGGGGTGCTGGATCTGGCGAACACGGTGTTCTTCCTCTCCATCACCGCGGTGTTCCTCTTTTTGACGGTGCGTGTGTTCGAGAAGCGCCGCTGGAGCTAAGGAGGGCATCATGGAACAGAGAAAGAAGAACCCCTCAAAGCTGTCCACTTTCCTGAGATCGCGCCGAGCAAAACACGGCGGCATCGCGCTGTTGCTGACGGTGCTGTTCATCGCGGCGGCGATCCTGCTCAATCTGGTGGCGAACCTTCTGACCGACCGGTTTCCCGCGCTGTCCGTCGACCTGACACAGAGCTCGGTATATGAGGTGCAGCCCGAGACCCTCGACTATGTACGCGGGCTGCAGCAGGACGTCACCGTCTATGTCCTCCGGGATGAGGCGAGCTTTGAAGCGGGCGGCGACTACTATGTACAGGCGTCCAAGCTGCTGCAGGACCTCGACCGCTCTGCCGATCGCGTAACGGTGCAGTTCGTCGATCTGACCAAGCACCCGACCTTCACCACCCCCTATACGGATGTGGACTGGACCTCGACCCACCTGATGCTGGTCGTATCGGGCGACGACTACCGCGTTCTCGACAGCGAGGATCTGTTCGACTATGACCAAGAGTATCTGTACTACTACGGCTCGTATGTGGTCGAGAGCCAGCATGTGGAGCAGGCGGTCGTCACCGCCATCCTGAACGTCACCACCGAGGAGAAGGTAACGGTGACGGTGCTCTCGGGCCAGGGCGAGGGCGACTGCTCGGATTTCACCGCGCTGCTGGCGAACAACGCCTACACGATCGAACAGGTGTCGCTGCTCTCGGGTGAGATCAGCGCCGACAGCCGGTTTGTCATCCTCTATGATCCGCTCAACGATATCGATGACGACGTCTATACGACCCTCTCCGACTGGCTGTACAACGACGGCAACTACGGCCACACGCTCGTATATCTGCCGAACGACCAGAAGGAGCTCTCCGCATACGAGAACCTGAACACCCTGTGCAGCGAGTGGGGGATCGAACTTGACAGCGGGTATATCTACGAGACCGATCCGGCGCATATGACGAACTCGATGCAGCCGCATCTGATGTCGATCTTCGACTATGCCGGCGAGGACTATACCGCCGGGATGCGCGATACCTCGGTGCCGGTGGTGATGTTCTATACCATGCCTATCGGCATCTCGGATGATCAGAAGGCGACCCCGCTACTGACGTCATCCGACAGTGCGGTGATCCTGCCGAACGACGCGGACGAGAACTGGGACGAGACCGAGGAGGAGCCCGGGACGCTGAACGGCGCGGTGATCGCGACACAGAGCGGGGACACGGGCGACAGCTCGCATCTGATCGTTATCGGCTCGTATGACGCGCTGTCATCATCGGCGCTCTCAGCGAGCGCGTTCAACAACGCGGCATACTTTGTCAACCTGTTCAACACCATTGCCGCCCGCGACGAGATCGGCATCACGATAGAGGGAAAGGACCTTGACTCGTCCGAGCTGGGCGCGACCTCGGCGGCATCGATCTCGGTGCTGGGGGTCATTGTCCGCTATATCATCCCGCTGTTGATCGTCTTGGCGGGCGTGGTGGTATGGATCCGCAGGAGGCATCTGTGATGGACGAGAAGAGAACTACGACCCCATCCGTCAGCCCCGCTGACGAGACCGACGCGCTGGAGAGCTTTCTGCAGCGCGAGCAGCCAACAGAGCAGCAGAACAAATCGAAAAGGAAGCTTTGGCTGATCCTCGCTGCAGCGGGCGTGATCGTGCTCGCCGGCGTGTTCGTGCTGCTCTCTGTCCTGCCGGACAGCACATCACAGAGCGAGCCCAAGACCGCCGAGATGGCGCTCTCTGTCGACGACGAGGGCGAGCATCAGGCACAGCCGGTGCCCGATGAGCACGGCGAGGTGTTGACCGATGTGTCGGGGACGCTGCTCTCCTATGCGGTGGCGGATATCGCGCGTATCGACGTGAAGAACGAGAGCGGCAGCTTCTCGGTATTGTCCCAGACCCCGACCGTCGTCGATGAGAACGGCGACGAGGTGACCGACGCGACGGTCTATACGCTGGTCGGGTATGAGGACCTTGCGCTGCAGGACGGCGTTGCCGACGATGTGGCGAACGATGCCTCGGTGATGGGATTCGATACCATCATCAGCACAAAGGGAGATTTATCGGACTTTGGGTTGGATGACCCGCGCGCATCGGTCACCGTGACCTATACCGACGGTACCGCGGCGCGCCTTCGCATCGGGGACGTCGCCGCCGCCGATGCAGGCACCTATATCGCGTTCGGCGACAGCGACATTGTCTACCTGAGCTCCAACGACGCGGTGGATGCGTTCCTGTACAGCGTGCTGGATTTCATGACCCTGGAGGTGACCGCGGCGGCTGACGATACCGACAGCAGCATCGCCCGCACCATCGAGCTCTCCGGCACACGCTATCATGACACGATCGTGCTCGAGAGCAACTGCGACGACGCGCTGAACTCCGACTACCTGATGACTGAGCCCAAGCGGATGCAGGCGGACGCGGTCGAGAGCGCCGACATTGCCGGCGATATCCGCGGGCTGTATGCCGAGGCAGCGGTGTATGTGAACCCCGACACGGCGACGCTTGCGTCGTTTGGGCTTGATCACCCGTATGCGAGGGTACGCGCTAAGTATGCCGATACGACCGTGACGCTCATCGCCTCTGCGCCCGATGACAGCGGCGCTGTCTACCTGATGAAAGCGGGCGGCAGAGTCATCTACACCATACAGCTCGGCGCTGTCGAGTGGGCGAACACCGACATCAGTAAGCTGATCCCCGAGACGGTGCTGGATCTGAATATGGAGGCGGTCAGCGGAATCACCGTGCGCACCGGCAGCGACAGCTATGATATCACCGTTGTGACTTCGACCGAGAGTGTCGAGAACGATGACGGTGAGACTGAGGACGTCACCACCACCAACGCCTATGTCGGCGACGAGCAGCTGGACTTTGAGCATTTTTCCGTGTTCTTCCAGAATCTCAACGGTGTCCAGATCACCGACCCCGACGCATCGAGCGGCAGCGGCACGCTGTGCACCGTGACCATTCGTTTCTCGACCGGCAGGGAGGACATGACCGTTATGTTTGCCGACGGCGGCAGCAAGGTGTCCGCAACGCTGGACGGGCTGACCCTCGGCGCGGTCTACAAGAACACCGTCAGCCGACTGATAGCGGCGGCGGACGATCTCGTCAACGGCAGGACGGTGACAAGTTTCTGATGGAAGTGACGCTGCACAGGCGCAAGCTGATGGAAGAGAATCTTCTGCAGTTCGGCTTTCACCGCGACGGCGACGGCTATCTCTATACCACAGCACTCGTCGATGGTCAGTTCCTTTTGACGGTGCGCGCCGAGGGCGGGCGGCTGGACGCTACGCTCACCGATACCGACAGCGGCGAGCCGTATGTGCTGCATCTAAGCGACAGCGCCGGCGCGTATGTCGGCAGGGTGCGCGAAGAATATCGGGCGGTGCTCGATCGGATCATCGACGCGTGTTGTGAGAGCGATGTCTTCAAGGCACAGATGACCAAGCAACTGATCGCCTATGTACGCGAGACCTACGGGGATGAGCTCGAGTTTTTGTGGGAGAAGTTCGCGGATAACGCCGTGTGGCGCCGCCGCGATAACCGAAAGTGGTACGCAGCGATCCTGACCGTCTCGCGCCGAAAGCTCGGGCTTTCTTCGGACGAGATCGTCGAGATCCTCGACTTTCGGATGGAACCGGAGATCCTGGACAAGACGGTTGACGCGAAGCGGTACTTTCGCGGCTGGCATATGAACAAGCGCAGCTGGGCGACCATCGTGCTGGACGGCACGGTGGCGTTCGACGAGATCTGCCGACGGCTCGACGAGAGCTATCGCCTTGCCGGCGGGAAGAAATAATCCCCGCGAGTACTTGACAAACACCCGCATTTATACTATAATAACTCTGCTGATTTCAGCATATGTGGCGGAATAGCTCAGCTGGCTAGAGCATTCGGTTCATACCCGAAGTGTCGTAGGTTCAAGTCCTATTTCCGCTACCAATGGCCCGGTGGTCAAGC
>CAJODM010000020.1:0-28140 GCA_905233755.1 uncultured Ruminococcus sp. | reverse complement strand
CGGGCGACGACGAGGTCACCGGCACCACGATATCGCAAACTTCACTCAGCTTGCGGCGATTTTGCTTTTTAGAGCTAAAACCGCCGCTGACCGCGTTTCGTTGCTCCTCCTTTCCCCAAAATGCAGGCATTTTGGGGACCCCATATATTCCTACCCTTCACGGGTAGGGCTCCTTTGTGTGTCGTAGGAGCGGACTTGATGAGAGAGGGGCCCCCACGACGCCGGCGTCGTGGGGAGAGGAGGAGCCGCAAAGCGATAGAAGAGCCGTCCACAGGACGGCTCAGCGGGCGACGACGAGGTCACCGGCACCACGATATCGCAAACTTCACTCAGCTTGCGGCGATTTTGCTTTTTAGAGCTAAAACCGCCGCTGACCGCGTTTCATTGCTCCTCCTTCCCCCAAAATGCAGGCATTTTGGGGGCCCCATATATCCCTACCCGTGAAGGGTAGGGATTGTTTGTGTATCGTAGGGACGGACTTGATAAGAGAGGGGTCCCCACGATATCGCAAACTTCCTGCTCTATCAGCATATCGGCTTCTGGAAGATCGTCTGCGCAGAATAAATGAGCGATACCACCCTCCTCATCCAGCCCGACCGTGAGACCTTCTACGATCTGGTAATGAACACCGATTATCCTGCATTTTCATCGAATATCATTTTAGATAAATTCGGCGTGATGAAAGGCCGGGTTGCTATCCCAATCGACGAAGATAAGGCGCGGTACACCTTCTACATCACTTGCAAAAATGAGGATAAGCGCAAGTACGCCGCCTTCTTCAATTCCATCCGCTCAGAAATTATTAACAGATAATCAACAGACGAAAACTCCGGCTCAGTCATATCGAGCCGGAGTTCTCTTCTTAAAACCGGTAGATAACCGGAGCTTCTGTGAACGAACAGATCGTCGCCGTTGCGTTCTTGAAGTACAGCACCTCTGCTTTTGCGTCGTCCTCGCTGTACATACTTCTGAGCGAAGGGTTTTGATCCAGCATGGCTTTTTTGGCATCATAGCGGTCGTCGACGACAAGCTCTGCCATAAGCCGGATCCACTTGCCGCTCTGGTTCATCCCCGATATCTCGACCTTGCTGTTCTTCTGTATCTGCCGATACACATCCTTCTCGTTGCTGGTGAGGATATAGAGCTTGCCCTCATACTCCGACACCGCCCCAAAAGGACGGACCCTCGGCTGATCGCCGTCAACCGTCGCAAGGTAGAAGGTACCCGCCTCTCTCAGAAAATCCATGGTTTCTTTCATATTTGATACACCCTTTCTGTATGATTTCGGCATATAGCGTGTCATCCCACAAGTACAGTATAGCGGATGAGAATCCGTTTGTAAAATACCGATTATTAATATAAATATAACTGTTGATTATATAACAGCGTAGGATATCAAAAAGCGCAGCAGCCGTCGAGCTGCTGCGCTTATAATACCGTCCGTGTTATTCTGCCATAGAAGCGGCGAAGCGGCACGCTGCTGCATAGTCGTCGTCGCTCGGCAGCCCCTTGTTGATGAAGATCCACGATGCGGCGCAGTGGAACTCCTTGTCGCTCAGCGGGATCGAGAGCGCGTCACACGCCTGTTTTACCATGCTCCAGGTGGACTTGCCGGAGCATGAGGTGCTGAAGTTCACGACCTCGCCGATCTTGTCCTTGTTGCGGGCGAGGAACGCCTTGACCTCACTGTCGATATTGGCGGCGTACATCGCGTTGATGAGGAACAGCCGGTCGACCTTTGCGGTCAGATCGTTCTCTACGGTCAGCGGCTTTAGACCGGTCGCTTTTGCGATCCGGTTGGCAAGCTTCTCGGTGTTGCCTTTCTTGGACTTGGTAAAGTAACGAATCTCAACTGTCATATTCTGCCTCCTATTTTTTGAGCATCAGTGGGATGAGGGTGGATACAAGACCGTAGGTCTGGGTCGGGAACGAGAAGATCATCTTGGAGAGGTCCCCAGCGCCCAGCTTCTGGTTGATGATGATGGTCAGCAGGTCGATGTACTCGCCCGCCTGATCGCTGAACGCCGCCGCGCCGACAAGGTGATTCTTCTTGTCAAAGATGAAGGTGATGTGCTCGTCGGGCTGGTTTTTGTTCAGCCACGACATGGTCTGTCCGATCGGCGCCTTCTCCACGCGGTACAGCTCGGGGTGCGCCTCGGCATCCGACACGCTGACGCCCGACTGCGCGATCCGCGGCAGAGTGAATACAAGGTTCGGAACGGCGGGGTACTCGATCTTGCCGCCCAAGGGGTTCAGGATATCCAGCGCGATGTAGTTCGATTCAAACTCCGCGGTCGGGGTGAGCTTGGGGATCCTCTTGTCGATGACGTCGCCCGAGGCGTAGATGTTCTTCACCGAAGTGCGAAGGTGGTTATCGACGACGATCCCGCGGCGCGAGTACTCGATGCCGAGCTTGTCAAGCCCCATCCCGTCCACGTTCGCTCTTCTGCCGACGGCGACGAGGATGTAGTCGGTCTCGATGGCAAGCCCCTCTTCGGTTTTGAGGATGTAGCTGTCGCCGTTCTTCTCGATCGCGCTGACGTGCGCGCCGAACACGAAGTTCGCGCCCTGGCTCTTCATCTTCTCGACGATCCGGTTCGCGTATTCCTGCGGATACTGCTCGAGCGTTGCGTTCGTCAGGGTGACGATATCGACCTTTTTACCGAGCGCAAGACACAGTGACGCGAACTCCATCGAGATGATGCCCGCGCCGACAAAGGTCACGTGCTCGGGGATCGTGTCAAGGTCGAGGAACTCGCGCGAGTCATGGAAGTACTCCTTGCCCGGGATGTCGAGCGGGATGTAGGTCTGACCGGTACCGATGACAAAGTACTTTGCCATATACTGCTCGTCGCCGACCTTCACGGTGTTCTTGTCGACGAACTCGGCGCTGCCGCGGATGAGGTCGAACCCGAACTGTGCGAACAGCCCCTCGAGCGCTTCGGGCATAGAGCCGATATACTGCTTCTTGTACTGCATGAGCGCCGTCCAGTCGAGCTTGCTGTCGCCCGTCACGCCGATGCCCTGATAGCGGTCGAGCGCTTCTTTGAGCTCAAAGGGCGAGTCGAGCAGGATCTTCGCGTCACAGCCGTAGTTGGTGCAGGTGCCGCCGACGAGATCGCGCTCGATCAGCGCAACGCTCTTGCCGAGTGTCTTGAGAAGCAATGCGCCGTGCCAGCAGGAGTGACCGCTGCCGATAAAAATAACGTCATAGTTCTTCATGAGATCGCATCCTTTCTTCGTCAAGCATTTTATAGAGAATCTGATATAAGAATATCGCTTCTTCCTGTGATAAGTGAAACTCCCGCGCGATTGCCTCGGGTACACAGACCGCCTTTTCTCTGAGCATTACACCGCTGTCGGTCAGCGCGATCACAAGGTTGCGCTCGTCGTCGGCGTCCTTTTCCTTTTTGATATACCCCTTAGCTTCGAGCTTTTTGAGGAGCGGGGTGAGGGTGTTCGATTTCAGACACAGCGATTCACACAGGAACTTCTCGTTCACCGGTGACTGCTCCCACAGCACCATCATCACGATGTACTGGGTATAGGTCAAATCGAGCTGATCGAGCAGGGGCTTGTACTTGCGCGTAATCATGTTAGATACCGCATACAGCGGAAAACACAGCTGGTTCTTCAGCCGCAGAGCTTCGTATTTCTTTTCCATATCCATCACCTTGGCTTAATTATATCGCACGCGATATAATTTGTCAATACTTTTTTGGGAGAAGTAGGAGGGATCGGTTACAGGATAGCATTTTTGCGGCGCAAGATTTGTCAAATGAGTGCAGATGTGGTACAATCACAGCGGTGATAGCATGGATTATACGCTAGTGCGCATGGAGCGCAAGACCGTCAGCGTCGAAGTAAAGAATAATGAGACGATCGTCCGCGCACCGCTCAGGATGAGCCGGCGAGATGTCGACGCCTTTGTCAGCCGACATGCTGCTTGGATCGAGAGGCAGAGGGAACGACAGGCACAGCGCACTCACCTCCCCGTTACCCCGCTGACAGAAGAGGAGATATCCGCCCTGCTCAGCAGAGCGAAGGAGGTGATCCCGCAGCGGGCGGCATACTATGCCGCACAGATCGGCGTCACCTACAACCGTATCTGTATCAAGCGGCTGCACAGCCGGTGGGGGAGCTGCTCCGAAAAGAAGAATCTGAACTTCAACTGCCTTCTGATGCTCGCTCCCGCCGAGGTGGTGGATGCGGTGGTGGTTCACGAGCTGTGCCATCTCAAGCAGATGAACCACTCTCCCGCATTCTACCGCGAGGTGCTGCGGGTTTTTCCCGATTACCATCGCCACGACCGGTGGCTCAGGGAACACGGCGAGGAACTGCTCGCGCGCCTGCCATAGGGGTATGATCGCGCCCCTGCGCCATACAAATATAGTGAAGAGTAAAGAGTTGCGGGAAGAATGGCGGGAAATCCTGCGGATTTTTGGATTCCTAAAATTGTCCGAGCAAAGCGAGTGACCGTAATTTTCCATTTTCAATTATCCAATTTCACATCGTTTGTACCGGAGCTGCCGCATGCTATATGCGGCGGCTTTTTTCGGCTCTGTTATTGACGATGGAGCGGGAATGCTCTATAATATGGATATAGTCACGGAGGGATTGCCTATGTCAAAGAACAGCGCTAAAGAAACCATGCTCTCACTCGCCGGCGAGAACCGCGTGCTCACCGACGGATTTGATGCCGCGTGTGCCGTGCGGTGCCATAACGGCGTGTTCGTCGGACAGCAAAACGGCGACACGCTGTCCTTCAAGGGGATCCCCTATGCCGCCCAGCCGGTGGGAGAGCGCCGCTGGCGAGCGCCCGAGAAAGCTCCGGCGAGCGATACGGTATATGAGGCGCGGTACTTCGGTCACTCCTCCATCCAGACAGAGCTGCACTCGGAGCGCGCGTCCTACTATCCGCAGGGCGAGGACTGTCTGAACCTGAACATCTGGCTGAACACCGCCGACAACAGCCGCCAAAAGCCCGTCATGGTGTTCTTTCACGGCGGGTCGTACGGATGGGGCGGCACCTCGGACCCTTTATACGAGGGGACGAACCTTGTCGCTAAGTTCCCGGATATCATCGTTGTAACCGTCGCCTACCGCACCGGCATCATGGGGTTCATCGACTTCTCGGCGGTCGACGGCGGCGACGCCTACCGCGACAGCGGGAACCTCGGGCTGCTGGACCAGGTATGTGCGCTCAGGTGGCTGCACGACAACATCGGCGCGTTCGGCGGCGACAGCGCGAACATCACGATCTGGGGCGAGTCCGCCGGCGCGGGCAGCGTGTCGCTGCTGCCGCTGATCGCGGACGCAAAGGGGCTGTTCGCCCGCGTGATCGCTCAAAGCGGCACGGTCGCGTTTACTTCTTCGCGGGAGGAGTGCGCGCTGCTGACGGATAAGCTCATGAAAGCTTCGGGATGCCGCACAATGCAACAGCTCGTCGCGCTTAGCACGAACACGCTGATGCAGCTCAACAAGGAGCTCAACGACTACAACAACTTTCCCGAGCGCGACGGCGTGGTGCTGCCGCTCGATCCCTATGCGGCATACGAGAACGGCGATGTCGCCGATATCCCGATGCTCCTGGGCACCAACCGCGACGAATGCCGCTACTGGATCAACGAGGCAGAGGGCATGGTGCCGCTGCTCGACAGCAAGACGACCTACAAGTATATCATCCACATCCAGTATGAGAACGATAGGAAGCGGTTCTCGGATCAGGAGAAGGCGGCTATCAAGCGGTTCCTCAGCGCCCAGAAGGGCAAGCGGTATCTCGCTGTCACCGAGCTGTACAACGAGCTGACGTTCCGCCTGCCCGCCGTGCGTCAGGCACAGGCGAACGCGCGCAGGGGCGGGACGGTGTACCTCTACTACTGGGACTATCCCTCGGCGATCGACTTTCTCGGCGCGTGTCATGCGGTCGAGCTGTCGAGCGTGTTCAATAACCTCGACGACACCATCTATACCGGAAAGCCGTCGGATCCTGACCTTGCCGATACCGTACAGCGGATGTGGGTGAACTTTGCCCGCTGCGGCGACCCCTCGATCGAGGAGCATCCGTGGGAGCCGTACACCGATCAAACAAAGGTGACGATGGTGCTCGGCAAGCGGATCCGGCCGATCGGCGATCTGTTCAGCGGACGGCGAAAGCTGCTCTTGCCGCTGACCGACCACTATCTGCACGGCAGCTACGTGACGATGTCGTTCAACGTCCCCACTGTCTACAAGGCCGTCCTGCGGCTGGTTGCGCGGCTGGGGGTGGCGGCGGCGATAGTCGCGCTGCCGATCTCCGCTGTGATAAAGCGACGCCGCAGCCCCGGCTGACGGCAGCCCACTACCCTGATCCAGGAGGTATCCCAAGGTGTTCAGACCGATGCGCCGCCACAAGCAGGCGCTCTCTATAGATCGCTGCCGTATGATCCTCAGCGACGCGCGTCGCGGGGTGCTCGCGGTACAGGGCGAGCACGGCTATCCCTATACCGTGCCGCTCGACTTTGTCTATCACGACGGCAAGCTGTACTTCCACTCGGCGAGAGAGGGGCACAAGCTCGACGCGATCGAGAAGGACGGGCGATGCTCTTTCTGCGTGATACAGCAGGACGCGCTGTCCGACGACGGATGGTCCTACTACTGCAGCAGCGTGGTGGTGTTCGGGCATATCCGCCTTGTTGAAACGGATGAGGGACGGCGCGACGCGCTGACCGCGCTGGGGCAGAAATACTTTCCCGCCGAGCTGTCGGTGGCTCAGGAGATCGAGAGGGACTATGACCGCGTCGCGGTGCTCGAGCTCATCCCAGACCACATCACCGGCAAGCGGGTTCACGAAAGGTAGATGATAGTGATGCCGGAGAAGATGTCAAAGGAACTGATGATCACCACCGGACTGTGCGACCGATCCGCTGTGCTCGGGATTGCGAACAGCTTTGAGCTGTGCATGGATATCGCCACCGAGCACGCGTATCACATCGGCAACGGGCTGAGCTATATGCGTGAGCGGGGGCTGTTCTGGCTGGCGGTACGCACCCGTATCCGGTTCTTTCGCCGGCCGGCGATCGAGGAGATCGTCACCCTGAGCTCGTGGCCGGAGCGGCCGCGCCGGCTGCGCTGCAACCGCTCGTACCGGCTCGAAAAAGCGGGCGAGACGCTCTTTGTCGGGCGCACCGAGTGGGCGGTGCTCGATACTGCCGAGGGCACGCTGATCAACGGCGACGCCGTGTACTCTCCTACGATGCAGTTTAGCGAGCCGCCTGCGATCGACGAGCCGTTTGCGCGCGTGCGCGATAACTTCGACTCGATCGACGACTTTGCCACCTATACCATCCGCTCGACCGATATCGACCTGGGCGGCCATATGAACAACGCCGCGTACATCCGCGCGCTGATGGGGGCGTTCCCGTCTGAGGATGACTTTGCGTCAGCGATACAGCTGCTCGATGTGCGGTATGTATCCCCGTCGTACGAGGGCGAAGTGCTGGGATTCCAGCAGCGCACGATTGACGGCGGGCTCGAGCTGCGCGCTCATGTGGGCGAGCGCACGATACTGTTGATCTATGCACAGGAGGCACAGGTATGACAGCGTTCTTTCTGATCGTCGCTTTGGTGCTGGTGCTGCTGTTGTGCGGGCTGTACGGCATCTATCGCTATGTGTTCTACTCTCCCGCTCGCCGACGCCAGGCGACCGTCGATACCGCCGACGGCGTCATCCTAGAGAACGACGGCGACGCCACCAAGGAGAGGATCCGCTACCTCTACGATCTGCCGCACGAGCGGGTCACCATCCGCTCCTTTGACGGGCTGACGCTCAGCGCGCGCATCTATGCGGGCGACGCCGACAAACCGGTCGATATCTGCTGTCACGGGTACCGCGGGTCGGCGCTGCGCGATATGAGCGGCGGCGCGACCGTGCTGCTCGAACAGCGCCATACCCTCATCCTCATCGACGAGCGCGCCCATATGCACAGCGAGGGACATTCGATCTCGTTCGGGATCAACGAGCGCCGCGATCTGTACGAATGGGTGCGGTATGCGGTCGACCGCTACGGCAGCGATGTGCGCATCAACCTTGTCGGGATATCGCTGGGCGGGGCCACCGTGCTGATGACGGCGTCGATGCCGCTGCCCGAGAACGTCCGCACCATCTGTGCCGACTGTCCGTATAACGCGCCGAAGGATATCATCATCTATGTCGCCGAGCGGCTCAAGCTCCCCGCGCACCTGCTGTATCCGCTTATCGCGTTCTCAGGGTTTCTGTTCGGCGGGTTTTGGCTGTCCGAGATGACCGCCGCGCGCGCGGTGAAGGATACCGACATCCCCATCCTCATCATCCACGGCGACGCGGATACCCTTGTGCCCGCGTATATGAGCGAACAGGTACGCATCGCGAACGTCAAGCGGGTGGAACGCCATACCTTTCCCGAGGCGGAGCACGGGCTGAGCTTTATCCGCGACGAGAAACGCTACCGCCGGCTGTTGATCGGCTTTCTGCGCCGCCACGACGCGCTGTGACAACGGAAAGGGGAAAATTGCGGTCACTCGGGCACTCGGACATTTTTAAAAATATAAAACCCCATAGCGACGTCATTCTGAGGGCGTGCCCGAAGAATCTTAGTACACCGACGGGGTGCCCTCCTGCGACGGTACACCTGCAACGGTACAGGTAATCACAACGCCTGTGTGCTCAGATCCTTCATTCCGCTGTGTTGACGCACGGCTCCATTCAGGATGACCCGGACATAGGTGTTCGAAACGGACAGTGAGGTTCCCCTGTGAGGGGAAATGTCCGCAACGCGGACAAAAGGGTGAGCCGTCCTCGCTAGAGGAGTCACCGTCCCTACGGTATTAAGGAAACGCCACAAAGAATCGTAGGGATGATGACCACATCATCCGCAACTCTTCAGTCTTCACTCTTCACTCTGCTTCACATTGACCAAAAATAAAAAAGTTTTCGGAAAGTTGCATATTATCATGCAACTTTTCTCTTTTTTTCGCCATAGGTAGAGGGGGTTATCCGACCGTCATGACCATCTGCCGCCAAAGCCGCCGACAGCAGAAACAGCGCCATCCCCTACCCGTCCCGCGAACGACCTAAATCACCCCCCTTGCATCGAAAACAACCCCCCTTGCATCGAAAACAACCCCCCTTGCATCGAAAACAACCCCCCTTGTATCAAAAACAACCCCCCTTTTATCAAAAACAACCCCCCTTTTATCAAAAACAACCCCCGTTGATTTCAAAACAACCCCGAACAACCAATAAAAAGAAAAAGAAGAAGATAAAGAATATGAAGATATCAAATCGGAATATTCTTTATCTTCTTCTGAAAAAGAATCTAAAGAATATTCCTTAGCGCGATCCATCCGCTAGGAGAAAAAAACATCCCATAATTCTAGTTCCTGTATTTATCGTCGTGCCGACTATGCTATAATTTATATTGGAGAGGATTGATTTTCTGTTTGGGAGGAATATGCTATGTCCAACTGTGCCATCGTAGGCATCAACTGGGGCGACGAGGGAAAAGGCCGGATGGTCGACCTCATCTGCTCCGAGTATGACGTTGTCGTCCGCTATCAGGGCGGCGGCAACGCCGGTCACACCGTTATCAACGAACATGGGAAGTTCGCGCTGCACCTGATGCCCTCGGGGATCTTCCAGTGTAACGTCGTGTCCGTCATCGGCAACGGCGTCGCGCTCGATCCCGAGTCGCTCATCACCGAGATCGGCTATGTGAAGGACAAGGGCGTCGCCGTGTCGCCCGCTAACCTCAAGGTGAGCACCCGCGCGTCGCTGCTGCTGCCGTGGCACAAGGAGCTCGACTGTCTTGAGGAGCAGCGGCTCGCCGACCGCGCCTATGGCTCCACCAAGCAGGGCATCGCGCCGTTCTACTCTGACAAATACCAGAAGAAGACGCTGCTCGCGGGCGAGCTGTTCGACCGCGAGGCGTTCTTTGAGCGGCTTTTGCCCATCCTCGAGTGGAAGAACCTGACGATCGAGAAGGTCTATGGCAAGAAGGGGTTCTCGCTGTCGGACATCGAGCGGTGGTATGACACATACTGTGTGCCGCTGCTGCCCTATCTGAGCGATACCGACGCATACTTTGACGCAGCGGCTGCCGCCGGCAAGAACGTGCTGTTCGAGGCACAGCTCGGCGCGCTGCGGGACATCGACTTTGGGATCGTCCCCTACACCACCTCGTCGTCCACCATCGCCGCCTATGCGCCCATCGGCGCGGGGGCTCCCTCGATGAAGCTCGACCGCGTCATCGGCGTGGTGAAGGCATACTCGACCTGTGTCGGCGAGGGGCCGTTCGTGTGCGAGTGGTTCGACGACCGCGCCGACAAGCTCCGCGAGTTCGGCTCTGAGTACGGCGCCAAGACCGGCCGTGCGCGCCGGGTCGGGCCGCTGGACCTTGTCGCCACCCGCTACGGCGTGAAGAAGCAGGGCGCGACCGAGATCGCGCTGACAAAGCTCGACATCCTCAGCTATATGGACGAGATCCCCGTATGCACCCACTATCGGATGAGCGACCGCGTGACCGATCGGTTCCCGTTCCCGACGATGCTCGACCGATGTGAGCCGGTCGAGACGACGCTCCCGGGATGGGGATGCGATATCTCCGGCATCAGACGGTTCGAGGATCTGCCGATCGCAGCGCAGAACTATGTGACCTATATCGAAGAGCAGCTCGGCTGCTATGTGAAATACGTGTCTGTCGGCGCCGAGCGCGACAGCATCATCATCCGCTGAGGAGGTCCCCTATGACAGAACGCTACAGCTCGCCGCTATCGGCGCGATACGCATCGGACTATATGACCGCGCTGTTCTCCCCCAAAACCCGCATCAAGACATGGCGGCGGCTATGGGTCGCGCTGGCGCGCGCCGAGAGCGCGCTCGGGCTGCCGATCACCCCGTCCCAGGTGCGCTCGCTCGAAGAGAACATCGACCGTATCGACTTTGCCTATGCCGCCGAGAAAGAGCGGCTGCTGCGCCACGATGTGATGGCGCATATCCACGCCTTCGGCAAAGAGGCGCCCGACGCCGCCGGTATCATCCACCTGGGCGCTACCTCGTGCTATGTCACCGATAACGCCGACCTCATCCTCTATCGCGACGCGCTGACCTATATCAGACGCGAACTGCTGAAGGTCATCGCAAACCTTACGGACTTTGCGATGGAGTATCGGGCGATGCCGACGCTCGGCTACACCCACTATCAGCCCGCCCAGCTCGTCACCGTCGGCAAGCGTGCCGCGCTGTGGCTGCAGGACTTTGAATCCGACCTGTATGAGATCGACTTTGCGCTGTCGAATATCCGCTTTCTGGGCTGTCGCGGTACCACCGGCACCCAGGCGAGCTTTGTCGATCTGTTCGACGGCGACAGCGAGAAGATCGCCGAGCTGAACCGGCGGATCGCCGCTGAATTCGACTTTGACACCCTGTATGACGTGCAGGGTCAGACCTATCCCCGCAAGACGGACGTCCGCATCCTGAACGCCCTGTCCGGTATCGCCCAGAGCGCGTATCGGCTTGCGGGCGATATGCGGCTGCTGCAGCACGACCGCCAGCTGTTCGAGCCGTTCGAGCAGTCGCAGGTCGGATCCTCTGCCATGCCGTATAAGCGCAACCCGATGCTGTGCGAGCGCATCTGCTCGCTGTCGCGGTACCTGATGACCGACGTCCTAAACGCCGCCCATACCGCTGCCACCCAGTGGTGCGAGCGAACCCTCGACGACTCGGCGAACCGCCGGATCTCGATGCCCGAGGGGTTCCTGTGCGCCGATGCGGTGCTGCGGCTGCTGCAGCGCGTCACTTCGGCGATTGTCGTCAACGAGGACGTCATCCGCCGCACCGTGATGCAGTATCTGCCCTTTATCGCGACCGAGAACCTGATGATGGAGGGCGTCAAGCGCGGCGGCGACCGCCAGCAGCTGCACGAGATCATCCGCGAGTGCTCGATGCAGGCGGTATCGGCGATGGATCGCGGCGAGCCGTGTGAGCTGCTGCAGCTGCTCTCACAGCGGGAGGACTTCCCGCTTTCAGAGAGCGAGATGACCGCTGTGCTCACGCCGTCTGACTATACCGGCAGGTGTGCACAGCAGGTCGAAGAATATGTCGAAAAACTGCGGCCGCTGCTCGACGGCGTGAGCCGCGAGAACGCCGAGATCACTCTCTGAGAGGGGCTACATGCTTATGGAGAAGATACTGGTACTGGACTTCGGCGGTCAGTATAACCAGCTGATCGCCCGCCGTGTCCGCGAACAGCATATCTACGCCGAGATCAAGCCGTACAACCGGATATCGGTCGACGAGATCGCCGCAGCCGGGTATCGGGGAATCATCTTTACCGGCGGGCCGAACAGCGTCTATGACCCTGTATCGCCCCACTATGACCCCGCTGTGCTCGCGCTGGGGATCCCGATCCTCGGGATCTGCTACGGATGTCAGCTCATCGCCTATATGGCGGGCGGCACGGTCGCAAGCGCCGACAACAGCAGCGAGTACGGCAAGATCGAGCTGACCGTGGGGGACGATGTGCTCTTCTGCGGGGTCGATCGAACGAGCGTCTGCTGGATGAGCCACCGCGACTATATCTCTGCTCTGCCCGACGGGTTCGTCAACATCGCCTGTACCGCCAAGTGCCCGAACGCCGGCATGGCGGATCACGCCCGAGGGATCTACGGCGTACAGTTCCATCCCGAGGTCACCCACACCGCCTTCGGCCGTCAGATGCTGCACAACTTTCTGTACGATATCTGCGGCTGCTGCGGCGACTGGCGGATGGACAGCTTTGTCGAGCAGAAGATCGCCGAATACCGCCGAAAGCTCTCCGGCAAGAAGGTGCTCTGCGCGCTGTCGGGCGGCGTCGACAGCTCGGTCGCTGCGGTGCTGCTGCACCGCGCGGTGGGCGACAACCTGATCTGCGTGTTCGTCGATCACGGGCTGCTGCGAGAGGGCGAGGCCGACTCGGTCGAGCGGGTGTTCCGCGATACGTTCTCGATGAACCTCATCCGCGTGGACGCCGAGCAGCGGTTCCTGACAAAGCTTTCGGGCGTGAGTGAACCGGAGCGCAAGCGCAAGATCATCGGCGAGGAGTTCATCCGCGTGTTCGAGGACGAATCGAAGAAGATCGGCAAGGTCAACTACCTGGTGCAGGGCACCATCTATCCCGACGTGATCGAATCGGGATCGGGCGACGCCTCGACCATCAAGAGCCACCACAACGTCGGCGGGCTGCCGGGGGTGGTCGACTTTGACGAGATCATCGAGCCGCTGCGCGACCTCTTCAAGGACGAGGTGCGACAGGTCGGGCTCTCGCTCGGCATCCCCGAGGAGCTCGTCTGGCGCCAGCCGTTCCCGGGGCCGGGGCTTGCAATCCGCGTGATCGGCGCTATCGACAGGGACAAGCTCGATACCCTGCGGCGGGTGGACGCGATCTTTCGCGAGGAGATCGCTGCCGCCTCGCTGCAGCAGGACACGAACCAGTACTTTGCTGTGCTGACCGACACCCGCTCGGTCGGCGTGATGGGTGACGCCCGCACCTATGGCAGGACCGTGGTGCTGCGCGCCGTGACTACCGATGACTTCATGACCGCCGACTGGACGCGCCTGCCCTATGATGTGCTCGCGCGCGTCAGCTCGCGCATCACCGGCGAGGTCGCCGGCATCACCCGCGTCACCTATGACATTACCAGCAAGCCGCCCGCTACCGTGGAGTGGGAATAAAATTCTAATATAGAATTATAAACAACGCCGCCAAGTGGGATAATCTCCTGCTTGGTGGCGTTTTTTGTTGCTATTATTTCGCTTTTATGGTAATATTTATTTATCATTTTATATGAAAGATGAATTGAAGAATAATCGAATCAAGGATAAGGTGATCTAATGGAAATACGACTCGCAAATGAAGCAGATTATAACGAGCTTGCGCTAATGAAATGGGAACACGGAGCAGAAGATGATATCGACTATGATGAACACAATCTCGATGGAGTAAATAAAGATGAATTTGTAGATGAATTTGTCGCATTTCTTAAATCACATATGGAGTATGAAATAATTGTTGCTGAGGTGAACGGCATTGTTGTATCTGCAATGTTTGTATATTTGATTTCGAAGCTGCCAAAGCCAAACGGAAATGCCAAATACATTGCTTATCTTACTAATGTTTATACAAAGAAAGAGTATAGGAACAAAGGAATCGGCACGCAAATGATGAATTACATCAAGAGTTATTTGATTGAGAAAAAATGCGAACTGCTGTTTGCGTGGCCAAGCGACAATTCAATTGCTTGGTATCAGCGTAACGGCTTTAACGGGGATAATGAAATATTTGAGTGTCCTTTATGTGAGGAATAATTATGAAATCAGATATAATTAAATTAGATATTACGGATTATCAAAAGTGTAGCAATATTTGGGATATGCAGCGCCAAAGTGAGCTTGCGGACAAGTTTTATAACGAGCTTTTAACAGGTAATCGGACTACATATATCTACACTATTGATAATGAGTTCGTTGGCGAGATTTCTCTTGTTAAAGAAATGAATGATTCTGATTATACAATTCCAAACCAGCGTATTTACGTTTCCCGTCTTATAGTAAAATACGAATACAGACGACAAGGTATTGGCAGGAAATTGATTGACTTCATTACTGAAAAAGCAAAATCACAGGACTATACCGAAATGTCAATCGGAGTTGATTTAGATAATTATCCTGCGTTAAAACTCTATATGGAATCAGGCTTTGATAAGGTTATCTATATCGGTGAAGATGCACAGGGAAAGTATTTAAAATTACTAAAGAAAATATGAGGTAAAAATGAGATACGATATCGAATTGTATTTTGACACAAACACTTAAACAGGACGAGTATTTCCTCAGAGCAAAACGTGTGGAAGTTCCTGCGTCCATCACAGCTGTCAATTTCTATCGAAAGTTAGGATATGATTATAAAAACGGAGTTGACCGTCCCGATGAAGAACAAATTTATCGTTTGGAAAAATTCAGGTAATTGTCTTGTAACGCCTCAACTTGCAAAGTAATGAAATTACCCTGCCAAGCAAATTTTGCTCTCCGGAAGGAGCATAAACAGTACCTTTTTAAGCCTAAAAACGCGACACTTTTTCGATTAGTTGCTTGGTTCATAAAACATAATCATTTTATCGCTTTAAAGTGTTGATTTTATCGTATACTTCTGCTATAATAATCTTGTATCGTGGCAACAAAATGGCAACAGAATTTTTGATAGCCTGTATTTTATTTACAACACAAATAATAGAAATACTCCGTGCTAAAATTCTTAAACAAATACTGTTAAGATTATTTTGCAGGGAGCGAGTGGGAATAAACAAATATAAACGACTCATCCCGAAGAATGGCTTATTCAAGCCGTCCTTCGGGACTTTTTTGTTGATTATGATTTGATTCCATGAGAACAATTATTGTATCCATCAGCTATTTTGACATGGATTCATCAAGCTGCTTGGCTACTTCCGCCTGCTTATTCGGATAGCAGGCAGTGTAACAGCTGTCTGCTATTATTTTTATTATCAAAAATGATGGCGTCACCGAACAGCTCAAAGCGGACACTCAAATGTTGTGGATACAGCGCATTAACAATATCTGAAACCGGGCAACGGAGATAGTCAATGCAGAGTTAATCTATATCTAATCAGCACAGCCGCCAAGCGGGATAATCTCCTGCTTGGCGGCTGTTATCTATTGCTATATTATTTTTTTCGTGTTAGAATTGTATAGTATAAGGAATCATCGGGAGGTTTACATATGGATATCAAACGATTTGAAAATCAGCCTATCCGCACAGCTTGGGATGAAGAAAAAGAAGAGTGGTATTTTTCAGTTTCGGATGTAGTTGAAGTGTTGTCCGAAAGCAAGGATGTCAAGCAATACATAAAGAAAATGAGAAGCCGTGATTCTGAGTTGAATTCCAAGTGGGGTACAATTTGTACCCCTGTTCGTATGATGACCGCCGACGGCAAATACAGAAAGATTAACGCCGCCGATACAAAGGGCATTCTCCGTATTATCCAATCCATCCCGTCTAAAAAAGCCGAGCCGTTCAAGATGTGGTTGGCGCAAGTCGGCAGCGAGCGCATAGAAGAAATAATCGATCCCGAATTAACAATAGAAAGAGCATTGGAAACCTATGCAAAGAAAGGATATCCTGCTGATTGGATTAATCAGCGTTTGCAAACTATCCGTGCCCGCAAGGAGCTGACCGATCAATGGCAGGCTCACGGCGTAGAGAAAGGAAAAGAATACGCAATACTTACAGATGAAGTCACCAAAGCGTGGTCGGGTATGACAACGCGCCAGTATAAAAATCTTAAAGGTCTGAAAAAAGAAAACCTCCGAGATAATATGAGCACGCTTGAGCTTGCGCTGAATATGCTCGCCGAAGCGACCACAACGGAGCTTACCAAAACACAAAATCCTCACAGCTTGCAGGAAAACAGAGAGGTAGCACAGAGCGGCGGGAAAATTGCCGGCGACGCCAGAAAAAATATTGAAGCACAAACAGGCAAGCCTGTAATCACCTCCGAAAATGCCGCAAGACTAAACGAGGTTGTTACTGGAATGATAGAGGGTGTTGTAAGTGATGAGGAAGATAACAACTAAATATATTTGGGTGAAATAAATAAATGAGTAATTCAAAGGTGTTACTAACAGCGTTTCGGAGTAGTTCTGCGGAACATCTAATCAAATACGCAAAAGAATTCGATTCACTGATATTTCCAAACGACAAGGTGAAGGATTCTGAAAAGCTAATCAATAAGATTATTGATGGTACATATGACTATGTATTCAGTTTCGGGCAAAAACCAAACATTAAAAACAAAGTGTATATTGAAACATCTGCCAGAACAGGAGAAAGCACTGTTCAAACAAGCTTTGATTGTGAGCAATTACAAAAGCTATTTGAATCAAACAGAATTTCAGCAAAGATTTCTCACAACGCAGGAACATCTTATTGTAACTCCCTTTATTTTAACGGTTTATCATATATACAAAATAACAAATTAAAAACTAAGATGTTATTCGTACATATTCCGTTTTTGAAAAACATCGATAATTTCGATTCGTTTTTTAAGAAGGTTATCGTTCAAATTACCGCTTCCAATATGGGCGTACTTTTGTATTCTGATTTTGGCTTTGAAAAGAACGATAACTTTATGCAGTATAAACTGTAAGTGAATATCATTTGTGTGTGAATTGATTATAAAAGCTGAAACTATATAAATACTACTGATTATCAAATAAGTTTATCGCTTTAAAGTGTTGATTTTCTTCTCGTTTCTGTTATAATGATTTCAGTATTATTGATACTGTTTTGATACGGTTATAATTTGAAGCCAAAAATAATAAGCAGAATAGCGGTAAAATATGTATCAAAAACCGCTAATACTAAGCTAATATTTTAGTGTTAAAATGAATTAAGCGAGTGGGAGTAAGCTTGCATCATACCCTACATAACACACGCCCGTATCGTCACATTTGCCCCGGGGATCCTCATGGGACAAGGGGCGATCACTGATGATCCGGCCGCGCTGCTATACTGACCGATCGCTATGACACCATATGATACAATCACACATGGGAGGAAACTATGACAGGAAACATCAGACCCGAAACGATGGAGAGGATCACCACCCCCGCGCTTGCTCAGGCGTTCATCGACGAGCAGGTACACGAACTTCGTTCCCAAATCGGAGACAGCAGGGTGCTGCTCGCGCTGTCGGGCGGCGTCGACAGCGCGGTCGTCGCAGCGCTGCTGATCAAGGCGGTGGGACAGCAGCTCGTCTGTGTCCACGTCAACCACGGCCTGCTGCGCAAGGGCGAGCCCGAGCAGGTCATCGAGGTGTTCCGCCAAAAGATGAACGCGAACCTCATCTATGTCGACGCGGTCGACCGGTTCCTCGATAAGCTCTCCGGCGTCGCCGATCCCGAGCAGAAGCGCAAGATCATCGGCGCCGAGTTCATCCGCGTGTTCGAGGAAGAGGCGCGCAAGCTCGACGGCATCGCGTTCCTCGGTCAGGGCACCATCTACCCCGATATCCTCGAGAGCGACGGCGTCAAGGCGCACCACAACGTCGGCGGGCTGCCCGAGGATCTGCAGTTCCGGCTTGTCGAACCGCTCAAACTCCTCTTCAAGGATGAGGTGAGGGTTGTCGGCAAGGCGCTGGGGCTGCCCGACAGCATGGTGTACCGCCAGCCGTTCCCCGGCCCGGGGCTTGGCGTGCGGTGTCTCGGCGCGATCACCCGCGACCGCCTCGAATGTGTCCGCGAATCCGACGCGATCCTGCGCGAGGAGTTCAGCAAGAACGGCCTTGAGGGCAAGGTGTGGCAGTACTTCACCGTTGTGCCCGACTTTCGCTCGGTCGGCGTCAAGGACGGCAAGCGCACCTTCGCCTATCCCGTGATCCTGCGCGCTGTCAATACCACCGACGCGATGACCGCCACCGTCGAGGACGTTCCGTTCTCGCTCTTGCAGCATATCACCGAGCGCATCACAAGCGAAGTCGAGGGCGTAAACCGCGTGCTGTTCGACCTCACCCCCAAGCCCTGCGCCACCATCGAGTGGGAGTAACATCAAGCGCTTGACAGGAAAAGAGGCGGAGGATGACGAACGCGTTTGAGCGAATATATGACGTCGTGCGGCGGATCCCGCGCTCAAAGGTCGCGACCTACGGTCAGGTGGCAATGCTCGCCGGCAACGAGCGATGGAGCAGAGTAGTGGGGTATGCGTTACATGTCAACCCCGATCCGGAGCATATCCCGTGCTATCGGGTCGTCAACCGCTACGGCGAGCCGTCGACGGCGTTCGCGTTCGGCGGGATCAACCGGCAAATCCTCCTCTTAGAGGAGGAGGGCGTCGTCTTCACCGACGGCAGAGTCGACCTGTCAGAATACCAATGGGACGGCGAGAGCCCTCCATGATGAGCCGGGATGCTCGAGGAAGAAACGGATATGAAGGATTTTGAACGCTTTGATATGAAGCGGCCGCCGGTACGCACCAAGTGGTACCTGCACCCGCTGACCTACCTTTTCAGCGCGCCCGACAACCTCATCCACCACAACCGCCTGACGCGCGTCGGGTGCGAGGGGCTCAGGCCCCCGTACCTGCTGCTGTGCAACCACAACGCGTTCATGGACTTCAAGGTAGCGACCAGGGTCATCTATCCCCATCGGGCGAACTATGTCGTCGCGATCGACGGGTTCATCGGGCGCGAGGGGCTGTTGAGGAATGTCGGGTGCATCTGCAAGCGCAAGTTCACCAGCGACATCACGCTGGTGCGCCACCTGCGCACGACCGTCAAAAACGGCGACATCGCCGTCATCTATCCCGAGGCGCGCTACAGTCTGTGCGGTACCACGGCGGTGCTGCCCGCGTCGCTCGGAAAGCTGTGCAAGCTGCTCAAGGTGCCGGTCGTCACGCTCATCTGTCACGGGCACCATGTGAACAGCCCGTTCTGGAACACCCGCAACCGCGGCGTCAAACCCACCGAGGCAGAGCTGACGCTCCTCTATACGAAAGAGCAGCTCGAGAGCGCGTCGGTCGATGAGATCAACCGGCGGCTGGTAGAGGCGTTTCGCTACGATGACTTTCGCTGGCAGATGGAGCGGGGCATCCGTATCGACAAGCCCTGGCGCGCCGAGGGGCTGCACAAGGTGCTGTACCGATGCCCGCACTGTGACACCGAGTACCGCATGCGCTCACAGGGCGACCGGCTGTGGTGTGATCACTGCCGCAAGAGCTGGACGATGACCGAGCTCGGCGCGCTCGTCGCAGACGACGCTGAGTCCGAGTTCTCGCATATCCCCGACTGGTACGAGTGGGAGCGCGAGACCGTCAGGCGCGAGGTCGAGCGCGGCGTCTACACCACCGGCGAGCTGCCGGTGACGGTGCTCTCGCTGCCCAACGCCAAGGGGTTCATCCCGCTGGGCGAGGGCACGATGACCCACGATATGAACGGGTTCCATGTCCGCGTCACCGACGCCGACGGCGATATCCACACGATGGACAAGTCAGTGCCGTCGCTGTACTCGTGCCATATCGAGTACGAATATCTGGGCAGATACGGCGACTGTGTCGATCTGAACACGCTCGAGGATACCTGGTACATCCACCCGCACGGATGCGACTATGCGGTCACGAAGATGGCGCTCGCGACCGAGGAGCTCTACTTCCATCACAAGAGGATAACCCAAAAGCCGCTCCCCTTCGGACTTGCATAAATGATAAGAGAACGCCCGGACAGGTTCACCTGCCCGGGCGTTCTCTGCTATACTAGGATTTCTTGAGCCGCTTATAGCGGAAGAGGGTATTCTCTGCCCACTCGCGATCGATCTTGATGAATCCGGAGAGCTTCCTGTCGTTGCCGCAGATGGCGTCGACGATCTTCATGCTCTTGCGGTAGATCTCGAGCCGCGCCGACTGGACATAGGGCTCGTGCTCCTCGCCGAGAAAGCACGTAAAGCCGATGGTGTTGGTCTCGCGGTTATATATCGACAGATAGCTCTCGGTGATCTTGCCACAGTCGAGCTTCTTCGAGATCATCTCGGTGATGGCGTACTTTGTCAGCTCGACCGCCATATCGTCGAGCCCCGACTCGAAGATGAAGATCTTCTCCTTAAAGGAGTTGAAGTCGGCGGTGATGCGCTTCTTGATACCCTTGAGGTTCCGGTAGTCGTCCTCGAGGGTGCGATCCTCGAGCTGGAACCGGTCGATCTCGGGGATGAGGTAGATCATGAACCGCTTCTTCATATCATTATAGAGCAGCGGATAGGTGTAACGTCCCTCATACCCGCAGCTCTCGCACTTGAACCGCAGCAGCTTCTCCTCGAGCAGATCGTCGCGGAACTGGGGATCAGTGGTCGCGTTGATGCTGATATAGAGGTGGGCGCTGTGGGGCTCGTTGCACTTGGGGCAGGTCATTTCTTTAGAGATCACGTTGGACATGGTATCACCTCACCTCGCTTATTCTAGCACAAATAAGGGAAATTGTAAATTATTTCTGACACATTTACAAAATGTTATTGATTTTCGTCCGTGTTTCTGCGATAATAAAGGATGGAAGAATACTATACAGGAGGTCACCCCTATGTCTTTTACCGAAAATGTCAAGAACGGTCTGAACTACACTGCAGATATGATCGCTGAATTCTCTGCGTCTATCGCCGAGAAGAACCGCCTGCACAAGCAGCTCAAGTCGATCGAAAAGCTCATCAAAACCGATACCGCTACCCGCGATCAGGCGTATATCGAGCTGGGCAGATACTTCTACGAGAATCTTCGGGAGGGCGCGAGCGCCGAGAACGAGGCGCTGTGCGTGGTCATCGACACCGCCGACGAGCGTATCAGCAAGGCGTCGCTCAAGTATGTCGAGGTCATGAATCTGCAGAACAGCACCTCCATCCGCTCCGAGAACGCCGAGAAGCTCGGCAAGATCATCTCCGAAAAGGCGAAGGAGTCCGCCAAGATCGCCAAGGAGAAGGGAACCGAGTTCGCCGAGAACGCCAAGAGCTTTGCCACCGAGAAGGCGGAGATCATCCGTGATAAGGTCACCGATGCCACCGAGGACGTGAAGGAGCGCTTTGCGGGCGAGAGCGCCGATATCGAGGAGCTCATCCGCGCCGAGCAGGAGAAGATGGCATCCGCCCAAGAGACCGTCGAAGCGACCGCCGAAGCGGTAGAAGAAGCGGTCACCGACGCCGTCGAGCAGGCAAATGAAGCCGTCAAGAGCGAAGAATCCCCCGAGAGTTTTGACTTCTGATAATCCGTGAGAACACAGCGGAGCTGTCGCGTTGCGAGAGCTCCGCTTTTTTAGTGAAGAGTGAAGAATGAATGCGGGAACCCCTTCGGGGTTTGGGATTCCTAAAGATGCCCGAGCGATTGAGTAAGCAACCGACAATAAATCCGAACCCGCTGTAAATGGCAATATTTTGGCAATTCTCGGCTTATCAATCTTGGCAGGCGCCATCCTGCCTGCACTTTCTGCACCGATACTTGCTCGAAATCTTGCTCTTTTTCAGTCCGAAGGAGTTTTGCCGGAGCAGATTTTTATCCGATCGCGGCAAAACCACAGGGAACCCTGACGGGTTCACGAGGATTTTAACAAAGAGCGGGCAGAAATCTGCCCGTCAAAACCGGGTTCGGATTTATTCTCGGTTGCTTAATACTAAGTTTCTATTAAACGCTTTAACAAATTTATTAGCGGGATATTTCGCAGAGCAAGCGGACGACGCAGGCAGGCTGGCGCCTGTCATTTTCGGGGCCCCCACAACGCCCCGCGTTGTGGGGAGAGGAACAAGGCATACCGACCGGATATGCCTGCCGAGCACAGCGAACGACGACGACAACACAGCTATGCGGAATATAACGCAATAAATGTTAAAGTGTTTTAATAAAACTTAGTATAACCGCCATTCTCCACTTTCCGTTTTCCATTATCCCGGCGCGGGCGGGGCGGATCGTTGCAAAAAAAAGAAAAGCGGACAGACCCCCTGTCCGCTTCGTTTTGCTTACTGTATCGAATAATCGAGGTATTCCTCAAGCTGTTCTTCTTCTTTCTTCTGCTTCTCTCTAATAACAAAGAAAGCGGTGATCGCCGCGGTGAGAGCCGCAACGGCAGAAATGATAATCACCAGCAACTTGATGTTGATCTTCTTCATCTTAGCGCCTCCTGAAATAACTAAAAACTATTATACCAAAATAATAACAGCTAATTCTGAAAATGTCAATATCTAGTGTATAAGTTAATAGAATATTCAAGAATCTTGTGTGAATTATCCAAGCAAGAAAGCGCGCTTTGCGCGCATTTCGTATAGCCATCACCGATTATTGCTTCAGCAAAATCGGTGGGCATATAAATCTTTTTTACTTTATAAGAAACGAGCAGTTTCTTATAAAGTAAAAAGCAGGTCTCATAACCTGCTTTTCGGCTGATATCGTGTTACGCGGCTGTATTCAGGCGCTTTGAGAGCGACGACTTCATGCGGGCAGCGGTGTTCTTGTGCAGAAGCCCCTTCGCCACGGCCTGATCAATCTTCTTTGTAGCAAGACGTACCGCCTCAGCCCTGTCATCAGCGTTCGTATCGACCGCGATGTACGCCTTCTTGACGTAGGTCTTCAGTGCGGATTTGAGCGATTTGTTCCTGGCGGTCTTGGTCGCGATAACCTTCACACGCTTCTTTGCTGACTTGATATTCGGCATTGGTCCCACCTCCTTAAGCTGGATGATAGTATGTCATGTACAAATAATAATACCATCAATATCGGAAAAAAGCAAGCTTTTTCAGAAAATTGGGCGAAAAAATTTCTCCTAGTAGCTCGGCCCCACAGGTACCCCCAGATGTAGTGGGTGCTCGTCCGTCAGTCCTCGTGCTTGCGGCGGGAATTGCGGGTCTTGCGGGGATAGCCGTTCTTGCGGCGCGACTTAGAGCGCGTCATGAAGAGGATGAACAGGTAGTACAGGATGAGCGCGGCCGTGCCGATGCGGAAGATATAGGACGGCACGACAGAGGTCGGATACAGCTCGCCGATCAGATACGAGAAGATCATCCACGCCCCCACAAAGAGGAGGTACACCGCCATCGGGTGCAAGAGCGGGATCTTGCGAAAATACGGCGAGAGCATGATGACGGCGGCGACAAAGCACAGCACCGCGCTCAAAGCGGTCAACAGCATAGCGGGCATCTCCTTTCTCTCCCCTATATCATACGATGTTTGGGCCCTCGTGTCAACCGGAAATATCGCCGTGCAAGAACTGCGCGGCGCGCTCGATGGCGTCCTTCGAGCTGCCGGGGTCCATGCCCGCGCTGCGGTAGTCGAACAGCCGGGTGAACGCGGTCACGTCGTCGCACAGGGTATCAAGATACCCCTTGCAGAGGCGGTTCGTCACCGCGACAAAGTCGTTGAGGTAATGCTTGTCGACGGTCTTCTTCGATGCGCCCGCCATCACGAGCGCATAGTGCTGCAGGCAGAGACAGTCCTGCTCCCCGTACAGCCGACGGAACTCTTCATCCGCACCGTACTGGGCATAGACGGTCTGCATCAGGTGCAGGATATCGTGCTCGATGCGGTCGCATACATAGCAGGTGTCCTGCAGCCGCGCGATGCCCTCTGACCGGGATCGCGAGGGGACGGATGACGATGGCAGCAGACGGGTGCGCACCTCGTCAAGATGCGTCTGCAGCAGCAAGGCAACCGACAGCCGCGGGCCGTGCGCGATCATCTGACTCAGATGCCGATGGCAGAACCCCACCTCGTTCGTGACGACGCGCACATCGGGCGCCATCATCGCAGGCCCCGTGATATAGTCGATATACTGCTGCTCTGCCATGCGGTACATCCGGCAGACGGGACATCCCCCGCGCTCGCGAAAAATATCGTTGATCGGGATGGTACAGATGTTCTCCTTCATGCTCTCTCCCTTTGCGAATAAAGCGCAAACCGGCTCTCGGCGTTCTCGACAAGTGCGTTCCACGCGTCCTCTCCGCGACGCTTGACGACCGTGTCGCGCGCCTGCTGCATCCGCTGGGGGCGGGTCGTGGTGTTGTGACAGTCAGAGCCGAGAAAATGCAGCAACCCCCTGTCCATCAGGTCGAACGCCAGCCGACGGGAGCGCGCCGACAGGAATGCCTCGGCGTTGCACTGGAAGAGGAACGGCTGCTCGAACAGCTCGCGGTATATCGCCCGCTTCTGGAGCGGTTGGTACCGCTCGACGTGGGCGAGCACGATATGCAGCCCAAAGTTCCTCTCAAACGTCGACAGCTCGTCAAAGATCCTAGAAGACCACTGGACGAACGGCAGCTCGATCAGGATCAGCGAGGTATCGCCGATACTTAGCCGCGCGACCTCGTCGCTGCCAGAGATCCCGGGAAAGTAGAGCACCTCGGCGCCGTACAGCAGCGCAGGGACATCGTCGGGCAGCGCTTCGGTCAGCCGTTGCTGAGCGTGTGCGCGCCGCTTGAGAAAGTGCTCCGGCGACTCGGCGTCGGCATAGAAATGAGAGGTAGAGACCATCGTCGTGATCCCCTGACACCTGCTCTCGCGCAGCATCTCGACCGACATCTCGACCGACTTGGAGCCGTCGTCCATCTTGGGCAGGATATGGCTGTGAATATCGAGCATGGGATCACCTCCTTGTCATCAGTATAGCAGAACCAAAGAGAATCTGCAACTTGATTTTGCAAATCTTGATTTTACGAATCTTGATTTTACGAATCTTGATTTTACGAATCTTGATTTTACGAACTATGTGTGCTACAATATCGAAAGAGCTTTCTGCGTTTCTGTACCAAACGCAGGAGGTTCTTGTATTTTTTGGAGGGAAAGATGAGAAAGAAACTGACATTCTATACCGAGCTTGCCTATATCATCGGGCTTGTGTGCATTGCGATGGGCGCGGCGTTCATGGCGCGGTCCGACTTTGGCGTCAGCATGGTGGTCGCGCCGGCGTATCTGCTGCATTTGAAGGTGTCGCAGTATCTGCCGTTCTTCACGTTCGGCATGGCAGAATATACGCTGCAGGCGGTGCTGCTGCTGGTGATGATCGTGCTGCTCAGACGGTTTCGGCTGTCGTACCTGTTCTCGTTCGTCACGGCGGTGCTGTACGGGTTCATCCTCGATGGGTGTGTGCTGATCGCGTCGCTGATACCGGACACGACCTTCCTGTGGAAGCTCGGGCTGTTCCTCGTGGGCGAGGTGCTCTGCACCGCGGGGGTATCGCTGATCTTCCATACCTATATCGCGCCCGAGGTATATGAGCTGTTCGTCAAAGAGGTCGCCGACAAGTTCCATTTCGAGATCCATCACGTCAAGACCGTGTACGACTGCACGAGCTGTGCGATAGCGGTGCTGATGAGCTTTCTGTTCTTCGGGTTCGGACACTTTGAGGGCGTGAAATGGGGAACCATCATCGTCGCGCTGGTGAACGGCACCATCATCGGATGGATGACGAAGCTGTTCGAGCATTTCTTCACCTTCCGCGACGGGCTGAAGCTGCGGCGGTACTTTGAGGACAACAGCGCATCATAACGATATACAAAAGGGAGAGCGATGCTGCTCTCCCTTCTCTTATCACTCTATTCTTCGTCGAACAGGGACAGATCATAGGCGGTATCGACGGTACCTAGATGCGGATCATCGGGCAGAGCCGGCTCCGCTGCCGCCGGTTCGTCCTCCGGTTCGTCCTGCGAATCTTGACCCTGCGGGTCGGGGGATTCTTCATAATGATTGATGACATACAGCATGATGGCACAGATAGCGACGATGATGACGGTGCCGATCACCTGCACACACGCGATGAAGATCGCGTTGCCGAGCACGATGGCGCGGATCAGCGTGATGATCGAGAAGATGAGCGCGGCGATCGCGACCCCGAGGGCGATCTTGGTGATGAGGGTCCTGCTCTTCATATGATTCCTCCTTGTCCTCTCAGGATGAGAGGGGATATCTTGCGAACGTCGCCGTCCATCACAACATAGTCGGCGGGATTCTCGCGCTCGCGATCCGACGCAGGCGAGATGTCCTGATGAATGTATAACGTATCGAGCCCCACGCGCTTTGCACCGAGGATATCGGCCGAAATATCGTTGCCGATCATGATGCTGTGTGATGGGTCGATCGCGTACCGCCGCATCAGCCGGCGAAAGAACGCGGGATCGGGCTTGCAGATCCGCTCGTCGGAGCTGATCATGATGCCGTCAAATCGCCCGTACAGCCCGAGCTCGTACAGCTCCGGCAGGGTGAACGCCCGCTGGGCGTTGGACAAGAGAAAGACGCGCTTGCCGCTGTCGCGCAGCAGGAAGAGCAGCTCGGTCACGCCGTCATACAGGCGGATATGCTTGGTCGACGCCTTGCGAAACAGACGGGCGGTCTCGAGCAGCAGCTCCTCTGACGGCTCTACATCACGCCGAAGGTACAGCTGTCGGAACACCGACAGGATGTCGATGTCGATGTACCGCGATCGAAGATGCAAGAGCAGCTCGCGGCGGATCATACGACGGGAAAGCTTTCGGTATAATGCGCGCAGCTCGCCGGGTGTATAGGCCGCGCCGCGCGCGCCGAAGATCGCCGCTGCACGACGCCAGAAGGCAGAGGTGAGCTCGTCGGTACGGATATCGACCAGCGTCCCGTACAGATCGAAAATGTAGTTCTGGTACACCCCTGAGCCCTCCGTATGTGCATACTATGGCTCTATTGTAGCACAAAATCAGAGAAAATCAAATAAAATCGTCATTTTTCTTATCATCTTGAAGATAATCCGCCGTTGTGGTATGATAGAATCGAAAGAAGGCGATATCATGACGAAGAAACAGATAGCCGAGCGCGCTGTCAGCGCGCTGAAAGAGGCGTTCCCCGACGCGGTATGCTCGCTGACCTATACCGACCCGCTGCAGCTGTTGGTAGCGACCCGCCTGTCGGCACAGTGCACCGACGCGCGCGTGAACATGGTGACGCCCGCGCTGTTCGAACGCTACCGATGCGCCGAGGACTTTGCCGAGAGCACGGCCGAAGAGGTTGCCGGATATATCCGCTCCTGCGGGCTGTATAAGACCAAGTCGAGGGATATCGTCGAGATGGCAAGGACGCTGTGCGAGCGCTATGACGGACAGGTGCCGGCAACGCTCGACGAGCTCATCACGCTGCCCGGCATCGGGCGCAAGACCGCGAACCTTGTCATGGGCGATATCTACCATATGCCCGGCGCGGTGGTGGTGGACACCCACTGCATCCGCATCACGCGGCGGCTCGGGCTGCACGACGAGACCGACCAGAAGAAGATCGAGCTGACCCTTCGAAAGCTCCTGCCGCCCGAGGAGTCGAACGACTTCTGTCATCGGGTGGTGCTGCACGGCAGAGCGACCTGCACCGCCCGCAAGGCGCTGTGCGAGAGCTGCTGTATGTCCGCGTTCTGCAAGAAGAAGGGCGTCGATCTCCGATAGTCAGCACGGATGCAGGGAAATCTCATCATCCGAAAATAAATCCAAAATCCCGAAGGGGTTTCCCGGAAACTTGTCAAGTTTTTTGTACAGTTAGAAGAGTGAAAAATTCATTTGGTATGTGATAATCAATTCCCGAATGGAGCCTGTCTGCATTGTAATACATT
>CAJODM010000019.1 GCA_905233755.1 uncultured Ruminococcus sp. | reverse complement strand
TTCTTCCGCTTTGATTTCCTTGCTTTTGGGCATAACAACGCTCCCTTCATAGTCGACAGTGTTTTTTATTTCACTGTCTTCCATAAAGGGAGCATAACAGTTTACGCGACAGCCCCCCGTCTTTTTGATCAGGTTACTGGGTATAGATTTTGAACGAGGTGAACGACACGATCGGGGTGCGCTGTTCGACCTCATCCTCGAGCTCGCCGCTGTCGATATCGGGGAAGCTGAACTCCAGCGTCAGCTTGTTGTCCAGCCCGATGACGTTCGCGGGGACGAGGAAGTTCAGCCCCGTGCTCTTGACCGACGGGTCGAGGGTATGGTCATAGACCGTCCTGCCGTTCGCCGAGATGACGCAGCGGGTGTTCTCATATACCGACGATACGTTGAAGTAGACATGCAGGTCGTCGGCGTTCTCGGGGATGCTCTCGAACGGGATCACCATCTTGCCCTTGGGGCCGCGGAGGATGGTGCGCCAGCCGTTGGTATGCCCGAATCCCTCCTCACAGTAGATGGCGGCGGTCTCGTCGGTGGTGAACATCATCTCGTCGCCGAGGCGATAGTTCTCGACCACGCCGCCGTTGATAAGGTAGTTGTTCATCAGCGTGAGCGCCTCGGTGTTCGACGCTGTATCGGTACACTTGTACTGCTCGATACGGGAGTCGGAGTTGGAGCCCGCGTTAAGATAGAAGTAGCGGATGCGCTCGTCGGTCATCTTTGACGCGTCGGCGATCGTCTTGCCCGAGCCGAAGGTATAGTACTGATTTGTGGCGACCGAGGCGAGCGTCGGGGCGATATCGAACAGCGATATCGGTGCGTCGCTGGTCGTATATCCCTCGTCATCGCCCGATTCTTTATACAGCAGCAGCGGGTTCTGCCCGAGGTCTCTGGCACCGTTGTCGGCGGTGATGATGATGCGCGCATCGGTATAGTGACCGCTCTGCTTCATGTCGTCGAGCATGAGCAGGACGCGGTTGAACACGCCCGCCGCCTGCTCCTGACGGGTGGTGCCGTCGCTGTCGGCGGTGCCGTCCTGTGTCAGGCGATAGGGGGAGTAGGCGCCCTTGAGAAAGTACACGCGCACCGCGCTGTCATAGCGGTCGGTATAGGTATAGCCGCCGTTCTCGTCATACTCGCTGAAGAACTTCGCGTCATCCTGAGAGTAGGTGTTGTTGCTCCGATAGGCGGAGAACTCGTTGATGTTCATCCAGAAGAGCTTCTTGAGATAGTGGGGCGCAAAGTTGTAGAGCGTGTACTTGTAGATGGTCTTGGCGATGGGCTTGTAGACGCTCTTGTCCTGGACGCGGTCGACCACGTTCTCTACGGTGGATACGGCGTCGTTCGAGAAGTACAGCTCGTCGGCATAGACGCGGGCGTCCACCCCCTCGCGCGAGAGGGTATCGAACACGCTGTTGTCCCATATCTTGTCGATATAGTCGGCGTAGCGGATATCCTTGCGGTAGACGTCGCCGGAAAGCAGGGACGGGAACGATACGATGGAGCCCGAGCCGGTAGCGAGGGTGTTGTCAAATCGCGTGAACCCCTCGAGCGCATCGGTGGCGGACTTGTTGTTCTTGCAGTATCGCTTGAAGTCGGCGGCGTCCATATCGCCGAGCACGAACACGACGGTGTTGTCCTCCTGTGACAGCTCATAGATCCCCTCGCGGGTGACCTCGTGCGATAGCTTGTTCAAGCTGTTCTGGTTCTGGTACAGCATCAGCGACAGCGCGCCGATCTGCAGGATCATGATGAACGCCGCGGCGAACATCAGGATATGCCGCCACGACCGCTTGAATACCATATAGAACGCGAACGGCAGCGCGATGCACGCCGCCCACATCGCCGAGTCGATCGCACCGTAGGTGGTGTAGTCCTTCCATGCGATCTGGGAGCCGTCCAGCACACCGGAGCCATAGCTGATGTTGAAGAACCCGCCCTGGATGAACAGCCCGAGCGATACCCCGAACACCAGACAGCAGAAGAGCTTGTGGATCGCGCCCTTAAAGAGGGTCGCCACCGCCGTGACCATGAGAAACCCGATCAGGGACACGACCGCGACCGGCACGATCAGCGAGCGAAAGCTGAACCACATCTCGTCCGATCCGTTGATATACAGCGACAGCGGGCCGAACACGAGGAACGACATCGTCATGAACAACCCCATCGTCGCGCCCAGCGCAAGCCGATGTTTGAAGGTCAGATGTTTTTCTTCCATAACATTTCCTTTTTTCGCATATTACTCTGATTTTTTATTGTACACCAAATCCGTTCCATAGTCAAGACGAGCGCCATAGGGGACAGGAGCGTTCACGGTTTGTTGATTTGACTTTTTCACCTATGTATAGTAGAATGAGGATGGATTTTTGTGGTTGGGAGGTGACGCGTATGAGCTTTCAGGTATTCCTCGATATCGCGGTGGTCGTGCTGCGGTTCCTGCTGCCTGTGTATGCGATCGTCATCATCTACCAGTGCTTCGCGTCGATGCGGCGGCACCGCCGCCCCGAGAAGCCGCTGGTGACGCTCGAGATCAAGTCCACCGGTCAGAAGCTGCCGGTGCTGTTCTGGGAGAACTCGATCGGGCGTTCGCGCGGGTCGGATATCTCTGTCGCCGATATGACCGTATCGCGCGACCACTGTGTGCTGCTGCGGCGCACTGAGGGATGGTTCGTCTCGGATATCGGCAGCAAGGGCGGCACCTATGTCAACGGACAGCGGTGCGACGGACGCACCCGCGTGCTGATCGACGACGAGATCACCGTCGGCTCGACCACCTTTGTGCTCAAGCGTGGCGAAGAGTTCAACGAGCGCATCCGTCCCTCGTGGTTCTTCACCAAGGCGTCCAACAAGGGCTCGCTGCAGCCCTATAAGCTGATGATCCTCATCACGTTCTTCCACCTGTTCATGGCGGTCGAGGCGTGCTTTACCAACGAGGTGCAGGACTTTGTCCCGCTCCAGGTGTTCGTGATCATGGAGGTGGCGGTGTGGGTGTTCTTCCTGCTGTCGTCCCATGTGTTCAACCGCGTGAACTTTGAGCTCGAGGCGCTCGCCGTTTTTCTCTCGGGGCTCGGGGTGATGCTGCTGGTGCGGCAGGAGCTGCGCTCGGCATATGTCCAGCTCATCGCGATGGCGTTGGGTATGGCGCTGTTCAGCTTTCTTGTCAAATTCATCGAGAACCCCGACCGCGTGAACTCATGGCGCATGGCGATCATGATCGGCGCGGTGGGGCTGCTCGCGATCAACATCGTGTTCGGGCGCGTCCAGTACGGCGCGGCGAACTGGATCTCGATCGGCGGGATCACCATCCAGCCGTCCGAGTTCGTCAAGGTGGCGTTCATCTTCGTCGGCGCCGCCGCCCTCGACAAGCTGCAGACGAAGCGCAACTTCTTCGAGTTCATCGTGTTTTCGGCGATCTGTGTCGGCGCGCTCGCGCTGATGGGCGACTTCGGGACCGCGCTGATCTTCTTTGCGACCTTCCTGCTGATCGCGTTCATGCGATCGGGGGATTTCAAGACCGTGATCCTCGCGGTGGTGGCGGCAGTGTTTGCCGGCACCATCGTGCTCAAGTTCAAGCCCTATGTCGCCGACCGGTTCTCGGCGTGGGGCCATGTGTGGGAGCACGCACAGGACACCGCCTATCAGCAGGCGCGCGTGCTCACCTATACCGCCTCGGGAGGGCTGCCCGGCGTCGGCGTCGGGAACGGATATCTGAAATATATCGCCGCCTCGGAGAGCGACCTGGTGTTCGGGTTGGTCGCCGAGGAGATGGGCGTGATCGTCGCGTTCGCGCTGGCGTTCGCGGTCGTTGCGCTGGCGTTCTACTCGCGTGCGGTGACGACCCGCTCGCGCTCGAGCTTCTACTCGATCTCGGCATGCTGTGCCGCGGGGCTGATGGTGATCCAGTCCGCGCTGAATATCTTCGGCGCGACCGATATCCTGCCGCTGACCGGCGTGACGCTGCCGTTTGTCTCGGCGGGCGGCTCGTCGATGATCGCCTGCTGGGGGTTGATCGCCTTCATCAAGGCGGCGGATGAGCGCACCTATGCCGCCAAGCGGCACCGCCGGCTGCGCGATGAGGAGGTGAGCCGATGAAACGGATTCTGACAAGGTCGTCGCTCGTGCTGATCGTCTCGCTCGCGTTCTTTGCCGGGCTGTTGCTGCTCATGTTCCGCGTGGTGACCCAGAACGGCAGTTGGGTCCAGCAGGCGTACAACGGCCACATGGCGTCGTCCAACGGACTTGCCCAGGCGGGCAGCATCACCGACCGCGACGGCACGGTGCTCGCCTATACCGACGAGAACGGTGAGCGCGTCTATCACGCCGATACCGATACCCGTACCGCCCTGCTCCACGTGGTGGGCGACAACTCGCTGAACATCTCGACCGCGATCCAGTCGAACTACCGCACCGAGCTGACCGGCTACAGCTTTCTGCTGGGGCTGGGGCTGCCGAACTCGCTGAGGACGAACAACAATGTCACCCTGACCGTCTCGGCAGCAGCGTCGCGCGCTGCCTATGTGGCGCTCGGCTCACACGACGGCGCGTGCGTCATCTATAACTACAAGACCGGCGAGATCCTCTGCTCGACGAGTACCCCGGGCTATGATCCCCAGTACCCGCCCGAGATCACCGAGGAGAACGAGCAGGAGTACGACGGCGTCTATCTCGACAACGTGATGTCCGCGTCCTTCACCCCCGGCTCTACCTTCAAGATCATCACCGCCGCGTCGGCGATCGAGAATATCCCCGATATCTATACCCGCACCTACACCTGTACCGGCGAGATCGAGATCGGCGGGTCGAAGATCACCTGTGAGGAGAACCACGGCACCCTCTCCTTTGAGGAGGCGTTCACCCACTCGTGCAATACCGCGTTCGCCCAGATCGCGGTCGAGCTCGGCGCCAACAAGCTGACCGCCACCGCCGAGGAGCTCGGGTTCAACAAGCGATTCGACGTGGGCGGGATACAGATGATCGAGAGCAGCTTTGAGCTTAAGGGCGCCGATGAGAACCAGCTCGCATGGTCGGGCATCGGCCAGTACAACGATCTGGCGAACCCGCTGCATATGGCGATGCTGTGCGGCTCTGTTGTAAACGACGGGGTCGCGACCGATCCTGTCATCGTGTCGGATACCGGCAACATCCTGCGACGGTTCGGCATCTCGCTTGACGGCATCGGGACAAAGATGCTCTCTGCCGAAACTTCGGTGAAGGTCGGCGATCTGATGCGCTCTGCTGCGAACTACTACTATAACGCCCGCGGGGTCAACCTTGCGGGGCTCGACTTCTGTGCCAAGACCGGTACCGCCGAGGTCGGCGAGGACAAGGAGCCGACCGCATGGTTCGTCGGCTATACCGAGGACAGCGACCATCCCTATGCGTTCGCTGCCGTGGTGGTCGAGGGCGGCTATGGGATCGACACCTCGGCGTCGGTGGTCGAGGCCGCCATGGCTGCACTGGTCTACGGATGATCTGTTTAGGGTAAAAAAGAAGGGAAAGACACGTCGGTGTCTTTCCCTTTTCTTCTGCTTTCTTTACTTCTTGAAGCCGTCCTTGAGACTGACGGAGCGGTTGAGAATGATGTGATCGGGCGTGCTGTCCCGATCGAGGGCAAAGTACCCGGTGCGCATGAGCTGGAAGTGAGCGGGTGCTGAGAACGCGGTGATGGCGCGCTCGGCAACACACCCCTCCAACACCTGAAGCGAGTCGGGGTTCAGACGATCGAGGAAATCCCCGTCGTCTGCCTCGGGGTCGGCGACGGCGAACAGATCGTCGTACAGGTTCACGGTGACCGGTGTACAGCACGCGGCATCGACCCAGTGGATGGTGCCGCGCACCTTTCTGCCGTCGGGGGTGTTGCCGCCGCGGGTGTCGGGATCATAGGTGGCATAGACCTCGGTGACGTTGCCGTCATCGTCCTTCTTGCAGCCGGTACAGCGGACGATGTACGCGCTCTTGAGCCGTACCTCGTTGCCCGGATACAGCCGCTGGTACTTCTTGATGGGCTCCTCCATGAAGTCGCCGCGCTCGATATAGCACTCGCGCGAGAAGGTGATCTCGCGGGTGCCCATCGACTCGTCGTTGGGGTTGTTCTCGACCGAGAACGTCTCGGTCATCCCCTCCGGGTAGTTAGTGATGACGAGCTTGACAGGATCGAGCACCACCATCAGCCGCCTGGCGGTCATGTTCAGATCCTCGCGCAGACAATGCTCGAGAAACCCGTACTCGACGGTCGAGTTCACCTTGCTGACGCCGATGCGCTCACAGAAGTTGCGGATGGAGCGCGGGGTATAGCCGCGCCGCCGCAGCCCGCACAGCGTGGGCATCCGCGGATCGTCCCATCCGGCGACGACGCCACGCTCGACCAGCGTACGAAGCTTTCGCTTGCTCATGACGGTGTGGTCGATCCCCAGCCGCGCGAACTCGATCTGGCGCGGACGCGCGGGCAGGGTGACGTTCTCGATCACCCAGTCATACAGCGGGCGGTGCGCTTCGAACTCCAGCGTACACAGAGAGTGGGTGATCCCCTCGACCGCGTCCTCGATGGGGTGAGCAAAGTCATACATCGGATAGATGCACCAGCGGTCGGCGGTGCGGTGATGGCGCAGGCGGTTGATGCGGTAGATGACCGGATCGCGCATGTTGAAGTTGCCGGATGACAGGTCGATCCTCGCGCGCAGCGTCATCGCGCCGTCCGGTATCTCGCCGTTCTTCATCTGCTCGAACAGCGAGAGCGACTCTTTGACAGGGCGGTCGCGATAGGGCGAGCGCGCCGGGGTCGAGAGGTCGCCGCGGTATAAGCGCATCTGATCCGCCGTCAGCTCGCATACATAGGCGAGCCCCTTCTCGATGAGCTCGACGGCGGCGCGGTACATCACATCAAAGTAGTCGGAGGCATAGTAGAACCGATCCTCCCAGTCAAACCCCAGCCACCGGATATCCTCCTTGATCGCGTCGACATACTCGACGTCCTCCTTGGTGGGGTTGGTGTCGTCCATGCGCAGGTTGCACACGCCGTGGTATTTCTCGGCGGTACTGAAGTTGATGCAGATCGCCTTGGCGTGGCCGATGTGCAGATAGCCGTTCGGCTCCGGCGGAAACCGGGTGTGCACCGTCTTGCCGCAGTAGTCGCCGCCTTCGGCGATATCCCGGTCGATGAAGGTGTGGATGAAGTTCGAGGTGTGCTCGTCGCTGTTCTCCACAGGGGTATTTCTCTCGTCTGACATAGTGGATCCTTCTTTCATCAAAGGCACAGTATCGTTAGCCGCCGAGCTTCTCGAGCCCGAGCTGCATCCGCCGCAAGCTCTCGTCCCTGCCCAGCAGCGTCAAAATCTCGATCGCACCGCCGGGGGTGACGGGCTTGCCGGCAAGAGCGATCCGCACCGGCCACATGACCGTGCCGTTCTTGACATCGAGGGCTGCGGCAAGCGAGATCAGCGCGTCGCGAATGCTGTCGCTGTCCCATGATGCGAGCGAACAGAGGCGGTCGATCGCCGCTCTGAGCATCAAGGGGGCGTTGTCGAGGGTGGTCTTGCTCTTCTTGTTGACATAGAGCGCGGTGTCGTAGTCCGAGAGTGTCGAGAAGAAGTCGATCTTCTCGGGGATCTCGGTCAGCCGCACGGTGCGCTCGCGCAGGATCGACGACAGCCCCGTCCGGTCGATGTCCGCGCCCTTTAAGGCGGCGTCATAGTACGGCGCGGCGACAGCGGCGAACTGCTCGTCGGTCATCGCCTTGAGATACTCGCTGTTGAACCAGTCGAGCTTGTCATAGTCGAACACCGACGGGGACTTGGAGATGCCGTCGATGTCAAACGCGTCACACAGCTCGTCAAGCGAGAATAGCTCGCGGTTATCCTTCGGGCACCATCCCAGCAGCGCGATATAGTTGATGATCGCCTCGGGCAGGTACCCGTCGTCCAAAAGGTCAGAGAACCCGGTCGAGCCGTGGCGTTTCGACAGCTTCGAGACCGAGCCGTCGTCGTTCTTGCCGTTGATCAGCGGCAGGTGGATATAGGTCGGCACCTCCCACCCGAACGCCTCGTACAGGAGGTTGTACTTCGGGGTGGAGCTGAGGTACTCGGAGCCGCGCACCACATGGGTGATCCCCATGGTGTGGTCGTCGATGACGTTCGCAAAGTTGTAGGTCGGATAGCCGTCCGCCTTGATGAGGATCTGATCCTGCAGCTCGGCGTTGTCGACCGTGATCTCGCCGTACACCCTGTCACAGAAGGTGGTGGTTCCGTCGAGCGGCATCTTCTGGCGGATGACATAGGGGGTACCCGCTGAGAGCAGGCGCTCGATCTCCTCCTGCGGCAGATCGCGACAGTGGCGGTCATAGCCGCCGCCGACGGTCTTGCTCTGGATGTGCTCGAGCCGCTCCTTCGAGCAGAAGCAGCGGTATGCCTTACCCTGTGCGATCAGCTGCTCGGCATAGGGGCGGTACATCGACAGCCGCTCGCTCTGGACATACGGGCCGTAGTCCCCGCCGATATCGGGGCCCTCGTCGTGGGTCAGCCCCGCTGTCCTCAGGGTGTCATAGATGACGTCCACCGCGCCGTCGACATAGCGCTCGCGGTCGGTGTCCTCGATCCGCAGCACAAAGCGCCCGCCGTCATGGCGCGCGATCAGATACTCATACAGCGCGGTGCGCAGGTTGCCGACGTGCATGAAGCCGGTCGGCGACGGCGCAAACCGTGTTCTTACCTTAGCCATTGGTATACCCCTCGTCTATCGGTTTGTGACATTTCTTGTATTTCTTGCCGGAGCCGCACCAGCACAGCTCGTTGGGTCCGGGCTTCTTGTTCTTCTTCTTGACGACCGTCTTGTTGGTCGAGACGGTGCCGTCGCCCGAGAAGGTCAGCGGCTGCATCACCTGCTTGCGCTGCAGCCCGCCCATCACGGTCAGCGGCGTGCCCTCGCCCTGCGGGCGGAACGCGACCTTGTGCTCGCGCTCGGCCTCGGCTCTGAGCTGGGCCTCTTTGCGCGCGCGTTCCTCAAGGATATCGAGGCGGGCGCGCAGGCGTTTGGGATAGGTGAGCACGAGCCGCGCGGTGTCCTGCTTGATGGCTTCGATCATCTCGTCGAACATATCGAATCCCACGAGCCGGTACTCCACCACCGGATCCTGCTGACCATAGGCGCGCAGCCGGATGCCCTGCTTGAGCTGTTCCATCGCGTCGATATGATCCATCCAGTGGGTATCGACCGCCGAGAGCAGCTGGCTGCGTTCGAGCTCGGGCATGATCTCGGGCCGATCCTCGAACAGCGCCTCGTTCTCGGCATAGAGCGCGTCGGCGCGACGCTTGAGCTCGGCAGAGAGGTCTGCCTTGTCGGTTTGCTCGAGCTCGTCGGTCGAGAAGTGCAAGGTGCTGTCGTCGTGCAAAAGCCATCCGCGATAGGTCTCGTTGAGCCCCTGGAGGTTCCACCCGTCCTTGTCAAGATCCGAGGCACAGAACATATCGACGTTGCTGTCGATGGTGTCCTCGATCATCTTGCAGACGGTGTCGTGGATGTTCTCGCCGTCGAGCACCTGATCCCGCTGGCCGTAGATGATCTCGCGCTGGCGGTTCATCACGTCGTCATAGTCGAGCACCGACTTGCGGATCGCAAAGTTCCGGCTCTCGACCTTCTGCTGGGCGTTCTCGATGACGCCGGTGATCATATTGTGCTCGATGGGCTGGGTCTCATCGACGTTCAGCCGCTCCATCATCACCGCCAGCCGCTCGCCGCCGAACACGCGCATCAGGTCGTCCTCAGCCGAGAGGAAGAACCGGCTCTGGCCGGGATCGCCCTGACGGCCGGCGCGTCCGCGAAGCTGGTTGTCGATCCGGCGCGACTCGTGGCGTTCGGTGCCGATGATATACAGCCCGCCCGCCTGCCGCACAAGCTGTGCCTCGCGGTCGGTCTCGACCTTGAACTCGTCCTGATAGCGGCGGAAGGTCTCGCGGGCCTCGAGGATCGCCTTGTCGTCGGTATCGGCAAATCCGGTCGCCTCGGCGATCAGCCCATCGTCGAACCCGTCCTTCTTCATCCGCGCCTTCGCCATATACTCGGCGTTGCCGCCCAGCACGATATCGGTACCGCGCCCCGCCATGTTGGTGGCGATGGTGACGGCGCCGAGCTTGCCCGCCTGGGCGACGATCTCCGCCTCGCGCTCGTGGTGCTTGGCGTTGAGGACGTTGTGCTCGATGCCGGAGCGTTTGAGCATCTTCGAGAGCTGTTCGCTCTTCTCGATGGAGATAGTGCCCACCAGCACCGGCTGACCGGTGGCGTGCGCCTGTCTGATCTCTTCGATAATGGTGAGGAACTTGCCGCGTTCGGTCTTGAAGACCGCGTCATTGAGGTCGTTGCGGCAGACCTCTTTGTTGGTGGGGATCTCGATGACGTCGAGCTTGTAGATCTGCTGGAACTCCTCCTCCTCGGTCTTGGCGGTACCGGTCATGCCGGACAGCTTCTTGTATAACCGGAAGAAGTTCTGGAACGTGATGGTGGCAAGGGTCTTGGACTCGCTCTCGACCTTGACGCCCTCCTTGGCCTCGATCGCCTGGTGCAGCCCCTCGTTATACCGTCTGCCGTACATCAGGCGGCCGGTGAACTCGTCGACAATGATGACCTCGCCGTCCTTGACGACATAGTTGACCTCGTTCTTCATACATCCGTACGCCTTGATCGCCTGGTTGACGTGGTGCTGGATGGTGATGTTCTCGGGGTCGGTGAGGTTCTCTAGGGAGAAGTACGCCTCTGCCTTCTTCACGCCGAGCTGGGTGAGGGTGGCGGTATGCGCTTTCTCGTCCACGAAGTAGTCGATGCCGTTCTCCTCGAAGAACTGCTCGAGGTCCTCCTTGCTGTCGGTCTCGGTGAACACGTGCTTCTTCATCGTGCGGGCGAGGGCGTCGGCGCGCTCGTACAGGTCGGACGCATCGTCCCCCTTGCCGGAGATGATCAGCGGGGTGCGCGCCTCGTCGATGAGGATCGAGTCGACCTCATCCACGATCGCAAAGCTGTGTCCGCGCTGTACACGGCGCTCCTTGTACACGACCATGTTATCGCGCAGATAGTCGAACCCCATCTCGTTGTTGGTGCCGTAGGTGATGTCGGCCTGATACGCCGCGCGGCGTGCGTCGTTCTCGACATCGTGGATAATCAGCCCCACCGTCAGCCCGAGGTAGCGGTACAGCTTTCCCATCCACTCGGAGTCGCGCTTGGCAAGATAGTCGTTGACGGTGACGATATGCACGCCCTCGCCGGTCAGCGCGTTCAGGTATGCCGGGAGGGTCGCGACCAGCGTCTTTCCCTCGCCGGTCTTCATCTCGGCGATGCGCCCCTGGTGCAGCACGATACCGCCGATCACCTGCACGGGGAAGTGCTTCATCCCAAGCACACGGTCGCTCGCCTCGCGGCATACCGCGAACGCATCCGGCAGGATGTCGTCGGTCGTCTCGCCGTTGCGCAGCCGACCCTTCAGTATATCGGTCTGGGACTTGAGCTCCGCGTCGCTCATCGCGCGATACGTCTCTTCCAGCGCGAGCACCTTCTCGCAGATGGGACGGATGCGCTTGAGCTCACGGGTGGAGTAGTCCCCGAATATCGCCTTCAGTAATCCCATGGATGTCTTCCTTTCGTCAGAAAAATCACTAATTATCATCAGTATAGCATAATCAGCGTGAAAAAGAAAGAATAATCTGTCATAAAGAGCGTCTGAAATGCGTCGGTTTTTTGTGGATAATTAGTAAAATCAGTTTAAAAAGGGCAGTATAGCGAAGAGTGATGATTGAAGAGGGAAGAGTTTAGGGAAATATTTATAAATAGTGATAGGTTTTTAACTTTTCAGTGGTATTATTAGTGAAAGGACCTTTCATGATAGCAGCAAGGGGAACACGATGAATGACATTGAATTTGAACGCGTGGTAAAACAATACAGCAATATGCTTTATCGGATTGCGTTTAACTATCTGAAAAGCAAGGAAGACAGCGAGGATTCTGTTCAGAACGTTTTCATACGACTGTATCACTGCAAAAAGAGTTTCAAAAGCGAAGAGCATCTAAAGGCGTGGCTGATTCGTGTGACGATGAACGAAAGCAAGCGTATAGTAAGCAATAACCAGAGGCATGCTGTCGTTGATATCGAACGAGTAGCCGATGAGCTTTACGCCGACGAAACCGAACAAAGAGATTTCTCACTAGAACTGATGAAACTGAATCCCACCTACAGCACGGTTTTGTATCTATATTACTACGAAGGGTACAGAACAGCAGAAATCGCAAGATTCCTATCGAAGACGACCGCGGCAGTCAATCTGATATTATCCCGTGCCAGAAAACAGTTACGAGAGCACCTAAAGGAGGACAACGATGAATGAGCGAATATACAAGTTTTACAATAGAATGACTATCAGCGACGACATTACAGAACGCATTATCGAAACATCAAAAACGAGAACGCCGCACAGAACAGTAAATAGAATTGTTGTAATCGCTGCAGCAAGTGCCGCCGCGCTGATATTTGGTTTTTTTTCTATATTGTTTTTCCAATCCGTGTCGCCTCGGTACATCTCGAAGCAGGCTATTCCTTCATATGATACTATCTTAAAAGTCGGAAATGTCGGAACAGGCGACGATGCTTTGATTGCTCACGACGGATTAGCCGTGGCAATAGAGAGCGCCTATTCAAATGGTCAAACTATTTATGTCGCACTTTTCGGTGAGTATATTCAGAACGATATCGCAGCCGATACGGTGCGTTATTCGGTCTCCGAATGGGATGGCGCCATATTCACGGTCAACGGCAGAACAGCAAAACTAAACTCAAAGGATATCGTGCTGAAAAAGAACGGGAAACTGTTCAAGGGCGTTATAGAAATTGAAATTGACGAACCGGCAAGCGCGGCGCGGTTGGATATGACGATTCCCTCATTTGACATTTACAGTGGCGATTCATTTGTCAAGACTGTCTCGGGACTATTTGAGATGGAAGGCGGGATCCTCCGTGCCTATACCGATGATGAAAGCGCGCTGCTTAACGGGGATAACATCCTATATATCAAAAGTATTGTGCAGAATCAGCGTGATGTGATCGGCGATTATGTCTGCGGTATCGAGATGCAGTATTATGTACCCAATGAAATGATAAAAAGCGGCAAAGATATCCAAGCGAGGGTATTCAATGAGGATGGGAGCGAGATATCCATGTTGAGCTCACTTCAATACGCTGACCGTAGCGGAAACGGAATGATCATACTCAGAAGTTATTATTTCCCCGACAGTCGCAATATCAAAGTCGAGCTATATGACGCAAATGACAATGATAAGACGATACAGGAATACGGTGTTGTTCTGAACGATCTGGACATATCGCTTGCGTTCGATGACTAAACCAATCTATTCTTAACCTCATATACTCCTCCCAACAGACAGTAAACGGTAAAGTTTGCTGTCTGTTACTGTTGATAGAAAACGCTTCCGATCAACAGAATTAGCAGAGATTCGTTTTGCCAGAAACGGTATCTCACTTTGCACGCGGGACAGCACGGCTCCCTCCTCTGCAAAAAGAAAACCGGAGGGTCGGTGACCTTCCGGTTATCGGATATGTGATAGTGGGGATCAGAGCTTCGGGCCGGCGGCGACGAGTGCCTTGCCGGCGTCGTTGGTCTCGTACTTCTTGAAGTTCTTGATGAACCGCGCGGCGAGATCGCGCGCCTTCTCCTCCCATACGGCGGGGTCCGCGTAGGTATCGCGCGGGTCGAGGATGCCGCTGTCCACGCCGGGCAGCTCGGTCGGCACCTCAAAGTCGAAGTAGGGGATCATCTTCTTGGGCGCGGACTTGATATCGCCGCCGAGGATGGCATCGATGATGCCGCGGGTATCCTTGATGGTGATGCGCTTGCCGGTGCCGTTCCATCCGGTGTTGACAAGATACGCCTTGGCGCCGCTCTTTTGCATCTTTCTCACAAGCTCCTCGGCGTACTTGGTGGGGTGCAGCTCTAAGAACGCCTGCCCGAAACACGCCGAGAAGGTGGGGGTCGGCTCGGTGATCCCGCGCTCGGTGCCGGCGAGCTTTGCCGTAAATCCGGACAGGAAGTAGTACTGGGTCTGCTCGGGGGTGAGCACCGATACGGGCGGCAGCACGCCGAACGCATCCGCCGAGAGGAAGATGACGTTCTCGGCGTCGGGGCCTGAGGAGATGACGTTCACGTTCTTGGCGATCTTCTCGATATGCTCGATGGGATAGCTGACGCGGGTGTTCTCGGTGACGCTCTTGTCGTCGAAGTCGATCTTGCCGTCCTGATCGACGGTGACGTTCTCGAGCAGCGCGTCGCGGCGGATCGCGTTGTAGATATCCGGCTCGGACTCTTTGTCCAGCCCGATGACCTTGGCATAGCATCCGCCCTCGAAGTTGAACACGCCGTTATCGTCCCAGCCGTGCTCGTCGTCGCCGATGAGCAGCCGCTTGGGGTCGGTGGAGAGGGTGGTCTTGCCGGTGCCCGAAAGCCCGAAGAAGATGGCGGTGTTCCTGCCGTTCATGTCGGTGTTGGCGGAGCAGTGCATCGAGGCGATGCCCTGCAGCGGCAGGAAGTAGTTCATCATCGAGAACAGCCCCTTCTTCATCTCGCCGCCGTACCAGGTGTTCAGGATGACCTGCTCGCGCGAAGTGACGTTGAACAGCACCGCGGTCTCAGAGTTCAGCCCGAGCTCCTTGTAGTTTTCCACCTTTGCCTTCGAGGCGTTGTAGACGGTGAAGTCGGGCACAAAGCTCGCCTCCTCCTCGGCGGTGGGCTTGATGAACATATTCTCGACAAAGTGCGCCTGCCATGCGACCTCCATGATGAAGCGGATCGCCATGCGGGTGTCCTTGTTCGCGCCGCAGAACGCATCGACGACATACAGCTTCTTGCCCGAGAGCTCGTCGGTGGCGAGCTTCTTGCAGATCTCCCATGTCTCGATGGATGCGGGATGGTTATCGTTGGGATAGTCGGGGGTGGTCCACCATACGGTGTCCTTGGAGTTCTCGTCCATGACGATGAACTTATCCTTGGGCGAACGGCCGGTGTAGATGCCGGTCATCACGTTGACCGCGCCGAGCTCGGTCACCTGACCCTTATCAAAGCCCGTCAGGGCGGGGTCGGTCTCGTCGGCGAACAGCTGCTCATACGAGGGGTTGTAGACGACCTCTGTAACGTCGCTGATGCCGTACTTTGTCAGATCAATGTTAGCCATAATATACCTCCTGAATGTAACGAAAGCCATTTGCTTCCATTCTAAGATTACACCTTATTATCCCCCATAACGGCCGAAAAGTCAAGGTCTTTCGGATGAACAATCTATGAACCCGCCCGCAACCGCCTGTATGTAACCGGCGGTGCGCAAAGAACGCAGAAACGAACGCTCGAGCATAGACAGATGTTGTCAGCGCAGGAACCGGCAAAGGGTGTCGGCGTCCTCATCGGGAAAGAGCGAAGTCAGATGCGCGAATAGCTTCTCGTAGGACTGCTCGGGGCTCTCGGTATAGACAGCGTCGGTGAACGCCGCTCCCATCAGCCGCTCGGGGGTGGAGTACTCGGCAACGCCCCATCCGTAGGGCTCGCCGTTGCGGTCGGTCATATAGACAAAGTCGCTGATGACGACATAGCACTGATGCTCCAGGCGGTTGATGACGGTATCGAATCCCTTGTTGCCGCCCTTGCGATAGTCACCGAGCTGTTTGAGGGATTTCGAGATAATCGGGGCGTTGCGGTCGATCAGCGTATATAGCGCCTGATCCTTGAGCGCGACGAGCCCGTCGTCGCACCGCGCGTCAAAGTCGTATCCGTCACGTCTGAAGTTTGCGAGCGTCAAGAACCACCGGGGGCTGACGAACGCCGCCTTGTGCTCAAAGAACTTGCCGTAGCCGCAGCCGGTCTCGCGGATGACCGGACCCTTCCACTCCCACGGGCCCTCGTTCTCGGTGAACCACAGCCGCGGGGCGATATGCTCCTCGATCGAGAATCCCGCGATCGAGTTCGAGAAGAACGGCAGAATCCCGAACTCGTCGATCGCGGCGATAAGGTCGGCTTTGGATCGGATCGTGAATCTTCGCATGAGCTCCTCCTGTGATGCTGTGTCAGTCGGCGTTCTCCGCCCAGATGGCGTACTGCTCGTCGAGCGCGCGGTGCAGCGCGTCGAGCTGCTCGGACAGCTCGCTCAACCGCTCATAGTCCGAGACGACCGCGTCGCTGCTAATCATCGATTCGGTCGCGGCGATCTCTTCTTCGAGCGCGTGGATGCGTTTTTCGGCGCGGGTTTGACGGGTTTGGCGCTTGCGCTCCTCGCTCTGCTGCTGCTTGCGGCGCTGATAGTCGTTCAGCGGCTTGGGTTCTGCCGGCTTTGCATCGGGTGTCGGGGGCGCATCGGGGAGCATGAGCGCAAGAAAATCGTCAAAGTTCCCCAGGTATTCTCTCACGCCGCTTTTGGTGAGCAGCAGCACTCGGTCGGCGAGCTTGTTGATGAAGTACCGGTCGTGGCTGATCACCAGCAGCGTGCCGCTGTAGTCGAGCAGCGTGTTCTCGAGCGCCTCGCGGGACGAGTAGTCGAGGTGGTTGGTCGGCTCGTCGAGGAGCAGCAGGTTTCCGCCGCCGAGCATCAGCTTGAGCAGCGACACCCGCGCCCGTTCGCCGCCGGACATCGCTCGCAGCGACCGGAACACCTCGTCACCCTTGAAGAGGAACGCCGCGAGCGCCGATCGCACGGCGGTCTCGGTGAGATAGGGATAGGCGTTGTGCACCTCTTCGAGCGCCGAATGAGAGAGGTCGAGGTTCTCGCCGAGCTGGTCAAAGTAGCCGATCTCGACCCCGACGCCATAGGTGAAGGATCCGCTGTCGGGTCGGTGCTGGCGGGTGAGCAGACGCAGCAGCGTGGTCTTGCCGCAGCCGTTGTCGCCGATGATAAATACGCGCTCGCCCTTTCGTATCTGAAAGCTGACGTCCGTGAACAGCGGCTGTGCATCAAATGATTTTGACAACCCCTCGACGGCGAGCACCTGCGTACCGCTCTCGCATCGGGGCGCGAATCGCATCCGTATCGTTTCGAGCGCGCTGTCGGGGACGATCAGCCCCGCGCGGATGCGCTCGATCTCCTTGAGCTTGCTTTCGGCGGTCTTGATGTTGCGCTCGCGGTTCCATCGCCGCTGCTGCTCGACGATGCCCTCGATCCGATGGATCTCCTTCATATCGTTCTCATACTTGCGGCGGATCGCCTCGTCCCGCGCCGCTTTCTTCTGCATGAAGGCGGTGTAGCCGCCGCGATAGACGGTCGCGCGACTGTGCTCGAGCTCGACGGTGCGGTTGGTGACCGCATCGAGGAAGTACCGATCGTGGCTGACGACGATCATCGACCCGCGAAAATCCCGCAAGAACCCCTCCAGCCACTCGCTCGAGCGGATGTCGAGGTGGTTGGTCGGCTCGTCGAGGAGCAGCAAATCGCTGCCGCTGAGCAGCAGCTTGCTCAAAGACAGCTTTGACCGCTGGCCGCCCGACAGGGCGCGCACCGGCAACGAGAACGCACGCTCAGAGAACCCGAGCCCCATCAGCGCTGCCTTTGCGCGGCTGCGATAGGTCAGACCGCCGTCGCGCTCGAAACGCTCGATCAGTTCGGTCTGCTGCTCGACCAGTGCCAGCAGATCGTCGCCGCCGCGGTCGATGCGGCTCGTGAGCGAGTCGATCTCTGCCTCCAGCTCCATCAGGGGAGAGAACACCGTCAGCAGCTCGTCATAGATGCTGCGGTCGCTGTCGCGGCAGGCGTGCTGCTCCATATACCCGAGCGACCGATCGCGCGCGATCACGGCACTGCCTGCCGTCGGCGTCAGCTCGCCCGACAGGATCCGCAGCAGCGTCGTCTTGCCGGTGCCGTTGCGCCCGATGAGCCCGACCTTGTCGCCCGGCTCCATGTCGAACCCGACGCCGGAGAACAGCTCGCGGTCGCCAAAGCCCATCGAGAGCCCCTGCACAGATAAGAGCGGCATAGTCTCCCTCCTCTCAATATTCTATCCTCTATCATAGCGAAAACCGACGGGTTTGTAAAGATGATCGGCGCGATATTTCTGATCATCCGCCGTGCCCGCTCTGCTCGAGAGCCCTGTCACAGCCGTGCTGCATAAAGAAAACATCATCCCGAAGGGGACACGCATATCCTGTGCATATCCCGCTCGGGATGATATTCCATCTGTCAATCGCATATCCTATTCAACAGCCCCTTATGTTACTGTACGACGATCGCCTGGGTGTCGAGCTGTTCATACCGCTGCTGACACAGCGCCTTCTCAAAATGGGACACGGCGCCGGCGCACGAATCGGCAAAGTAGTACTCGTCCTCATCATAGCCGATCAGCACCAGACAGTGCTCGTTCTGCAGCCACCATACGGTGTCACCCTCTTTGGCGGTCGCGTTCTCGTCCACGAAGCTGACGACCCACGACGCCTTCTCATACGGCTCATCCATGTTGACGGTCGCCCATACCATCACCGGTATGTCGCGGTCGATGTAGCTCTTGCAGAGCGTCTCGAGCGACACGCCCTCGATCGCCTTGGCAGAGAGAGCCGAGTGCTCTGATGAGAAGAAGCGGTTCATCGACTTTGCCATCGCGGGGGCATAGATCCCGTAGCCGTTGTAGACCGTACCGGCGAACGCCGAGTGCATATCGGGGCCGTATCGGGTGCCCGCTTCGTCATAGAAGATGGCAGAGCAGATGAGGTATTGATCGGCAAAGTCCGCCTCGTTGATATCGAACCCCATCGACTGCAGCAGCATGGTGCACGCATAGGTCTCGCATCCGGAGTTGAGCTCCTGCTGGGCGATGACCGGAACGCCCTCGATCATGTGCGCGGCGGGTGCGACTGTCTCGACGACAGTCGCGGGCTTACGGGTCTCTTCGGTGTTCGGTTTTTTGTGATTGACGGTCAGCCCGACGGCGATGCAGATCAGAAGCAGCGCAGCGTATCCGACCGCGGCGACCCTCAGGATAGAGGTGCGGTTCTTCTTCATAGTTCTTCCTTCTTTGCGGGGGTTCGCCCTATTCTACCACATAATTCTGCCGAAATCAACCGATCCGATCCATACTATCATTCACCATTCACTTATTCACTAACCATTCGGGTGCGGGTGTCCCGCCCGTAACTCTTCACTCTTCACCTCTCACTCTTCACTATGCTGTCCCATTCATATCCTTGCGACGCCCGAGGCGCGCGCGGCCTCTATGACGGCTTGTGCGACGACGGGGGCGACCTTCTTGTCCAGTGCGGACACGATGACATAGTCGGGCTCAAGCTCGCTCTCGTCGATCAGCGACGCGAGCGCATAGGACGCGGCGATCTTCATCTCCTCGTTGATGCACCGCGCACGGCAGTCGAGCGCCCCGCGAAAGATCCCGGGGAAGGCGAGCACGTTATTGATCTGGTTTGCAAAATCCGAGCGTCCGGTACCCACCACCGCGGCTCCGGCGGACAGAGCAAGGTCGGGCATAATCTCGGGCGTGGGGTTCGCCATCGGGAACACGATCGCGCCGTCGTTCATGGATGCGACCATCTCGGGCGTGACGACGTTCGGCGCGGACACGCCGATGAACACGTCGCTGCCCTTCATCGCGTCGGCGAGGGTACCGCTCAGGTGCTCGCGGTTCGTCAGCCGCGCCATCTCCTGTTTGGACGGGGTCAGCCGTTCGTCGCCCTCGCACAGCACGCCCCGGCTGTCCGCCATGATGATGTGCCGCGCGCCCATGCGCTGCAGGTGGCGGCAGATCGCAAACCCCGCGCTGCCGGCGCCGTTGATGACGATGCGGATGTCCTCCATCCGCTTGCCGGTCAGCTTGAGCGCGTTGATCAGCGCGGCAGAGACGACGATCGCCGTGCCGTGCTGGTCATCGTGGAACACCGGTATGTCGCACACCTCCTGCAGCCGCTGCTCGATCTCAAAACACCGCGGCGCGCTGATATCCTCGAGGTTGATCCCACCGAACGACCCCGCGATCAGCGAGATGGTACGGACGATCTCGTCGGTGTCCTTGCTGCGGATGCACAGCGGGAACGCGTCGACGTCGGCGAACTCTTTGAACAGAGCACACTTGCCCTCCATCACCGGCATCCCCGCCTCGGGCCCGATATCGCCCAGCCCCAGCACCGCGGTGCCGTCGGTGACGACCATGACGAGGTTGCTTCGGCGGGTCAGCTCATAGGATTTGTCAGGGTTCTTGTGGATGACAAGGCACGGCTCGGCGACGCCCGGGGTATAGGCGAGCGACAGATCCTCTCGCGTCTCGATCTTCTTGCGCGCGATGACCTCGATCTTGCCGTGCCATTCATAGTGATTCTTCAGCGATGCTTCTCTGATATTCATATGACCCTCCGTGATACGTTGTCGCTTTCTATATCAGCTCTTCCGGATGGAAGTACGCGTCGAATTCTTCTGCCGTCAGATAGCCGAGCTGAACGCATGCCTCCGATAGCGAGAGGTTCTCCTGATATGCCTTTTTTGCCACCCGCGCGGCGTTCTCATACCCGATATACGGGTTGAGCGCGGTCACCAGCATCAGCGAGCGGTGCAGGTTCTCGTGCATCTTCTCCCGGTTCGCTCTGATCCCGCTGACGCACCGCTTGTCGAACGACAGGATGCTGTCCGACAGCAGGGTGCATGACTGCACAAAGTTGTACGCGATCACCGGCAGGAACACGTTGAGCTGGAAGTTCCCCTGGGATGCCGCCATCGCGACGGCGGTATCGTTGCCGATGACCTGTACGGCGACCATCGTGACGCTCTCGCACTGGGTGGGGTTCACCTTGCCGGGCATGATGGAGGAGCCCGGCTCGTTCTCAGGGATGGTGATCTCGCCGAGCCCGCACCGCGGGCCGGACGAGAGCCACCGGATATCGTTCGCCATCTTCATCATATCGGCGGCGAGCGCCTTCAGAGCGCCGTGGGCAAACACCAGTTCGTCGCGGGATGACAGCGCGTGGAACTTGTTCTCGGCACTCCTAAAGGGCGCGCCCGTATAGCGCGATAGCCGCTCGGCGACCATCTCGCCGAATCCTTTGGGCGCGTTGAGACCGGTGCCGACGGCGGTGCCGCCGATGGCGAGCCGGTACAGCCCGTCGAGCGAGGAGAGGAGCTGCCCCCGTGATACCTCCAGCATCCCGCGCCATCCCGCGATCTCCTGCGAGAACGCGATCGGCACGGCGTCCTGCAGGTGGGTGCGGCCGCTCTTGACGATGCCCGCGTTCTCGCGCTCGAGGCGCGACAGGGTCGCGATAAGCGTATCGACGGCGGGGAGGAGCCGCTCGCGGATGATGAGCGACGCGGCGATATGCAGCGCGGTGGGGAAGGTGTCGTTCGAGCTCTGGGACATGTTCACGTCGTCGTTCTCATGCAGCAGCGCCCTTCCTGCGATCCTGTTCCCGCGGCGGGCGATGACCTCGTTGAGGTTCATGTTCGTCTGGGTGCCCGAGCCGGTCTGCCATACCGATAGGGGAAACTCGTCGGGCATCTCGTGACGGAGAATCTCGTCACACGCGGCGGTGACGGCGTCACACTTCTCGTCGGTCATCCGCTCGGGTACGAGCGCACGGTTGCTCTCTGCGGCCGCCTTCTTCAACAGTGCGAACGCGCGGATGATCTCCCACGGCATCTTCTCGCTGCCGATGGGAAAGTTCTCGAGCGATCGCTGTGTCTGGGCGCCCCACAGGCGTTCGGCCGGCACCTGCACCTCGCCCATTGAGTCGTGTTCTGTCCTGTACTCGTTCATGCCGTTCTCTCCTTCATCCTTGTTCGGGTTATCGGGGTTTTGCGTGATTTTCCTTTATTCTAGCACATCTGTTCATGGATTTCAACCGCCCGTCGGATGCCTGTCGGCAGGACGGACAGGGTCGATTCCGTATCCCTTTCAGGAGGTGATGGAGCGTACGGCGATCATCCCGATCAGTGGACTTGACCAAAGAGGCCGTTGACTTTTTGGGCGCAAGTGTGTAGAATAACAATCGACCAGTACGGCCCATCACGTTAGGGCGTGCTGTGCTGACTGCATGAATATTATAGGAAAAGAGGTAATCGCATGAAAAAATATCTGTCCGTCATCGCGTTCTGTATGGCGATGATCTGTATCGTTTCACTCTGCGGATGTGCCGGCACTGCTACGGGGGACGACGAGCAGGCGTCCGCCGTACAGACCTATTCAGAGCGGCTCCAAAGCTGCAAGGAGCAGATCGCAGCGATCACCGACTTTCAGCCGCAGATCGTGCTCGTTCTCGGAACGGGGCTGGGCGACTTTGCCAACACCCTTGACATAAAGGAGACCATCCCCTATGCGGATATCGAGGGCTGGCCCATAGCGACCGCTCCCGAGCACGCCGGAAATCTGATATTCGCCGAGTATCAGGGGCTCAAGCTCGCCGTCATGCAGGGACGGATCCATTATTATGAGGGATATACGATGGAAGAGGTCGTCCTGCCGCTGAGGGTGCTCCATCTGCTGGGGGCTGATACAGCGATCCTCTCCAACGCGGTCGGCTCGCTCAATCTCGATTTCAAGGTCGGCGAATTTGTCTGTGTCAAGGATCAGATTTCCTCCTTTATCCCGTCCCCTCTGATCGGCGAGAACGACGAGGAGCTCGGCGAGCGGTTCGTCGAGATGACCAACGCGTTCGATCAAGAGATGCAGGATACGCTGCTGAAGATCGGGCAGGAAAATGATATCCCCGTACATAGCGGTGTGTATCTTGAGGTCCCCGGCCCGCAGTTCGAGACCCCCGCAGAGATCGAGATGTACCGTTCGCTCGGCGCTGACACGATCGCGATGAGCTTGTGCGACGAGGTCATCGCCGCCAGACAAATGGGGATGAAGGTGTGCGGCATCAATGTGGTCTCGAACATGGCAGCCGGTATGGACGAGGGATTCTCTCAGGATACGATAGAGGCGAGCATGAAGGAGACGACAGAGGACTTTCAGGTCCTGATCGATGCGCTGCTGGATTCGCTCGCAGCAAAATAGATTGTGCCCGAACAGAGAATTATAGGAGAAAAAATACGGATTATTGAACAATGGTAAACCCGACGTATCTTGTATAATAAGTTGACGCTTTGTATGGACGGTGAGAGAACGGTGAATTTGAGCAAAACACGATCCATAGAGATCCCGCTGACAATGGATAGCTTTGAAACCGCCGATCTGTTTATTGAACAATGGTTGGCACAAAACCGTTTCAGCAAGGATGCTATCATAGAGACCAAGCTGCTGTTTGAAGCGCTGTTCCGTGATATTATCGAACAGGGCTTTGATCAGAATACCACGTTGACGATAAAGGCGCAGCGAACCTTCGGAGAATACAATATCAAGTTCGGCTTTGAGGGAAAATCCTATGTTCCGGTCGAAAATAGCAAAGATAAGATATCTCCCGAATTAAGAATCGTGCAGGCTTATCATGACAAGATAGGATACCGATACCGGTCAGGATATAACAGCATCCGCGTAGTCGTCAAGAGAAACTACCAGAGCTCGTTGCTGTACAGCATGATCGGAATTGCGCTGGCGATCCTTGTCTATCTTCTGATCAACCCGACGATGAGCGCCGATAAGATGGTTGAGATCGACAAAAGCTATTTCATGCCTTTGATGAATCAATTCGCCAACGCGATGCTGATGGTAGGCGCGCCCGTCACCTTCTTTTCGCTGGTAAAGAATCTGACGGACATCTATATTGTTTCGGAAAAAAGCGCCTCGGACAGAAAATTGCAGATAAAGACGATCGTTACTTCGCTGATCGCTGTTTTACTTGCAATCGGGACGAGCTTCCTGATCGCGTTCCTCTTGAGTCATCTAGAGGGCTATCTTGAAGGGCACGAAGCATTCAAAGGAGGAATGACCGCCACACAGTTTATTTCCTCCCTGCTGCCGAGCAGTATTTTTGAGCCCTTTGAAACGTACCTTCCCTTCCCGATCATTATTCTCGCGCTGCTTACCACATACGCTTTCTGTTCGATCGGAGAGTATTTTGACGTCATGCAAAAAGGGGTCAAAATCTGTTTGACATTCTTTTCCAAAATGCTGAATGTCGTGATGTCTACCCTGCCGTTCTTCTGTTTCCTTGCGATTCTTTCGTCACTCTTTACGGATGGCTTTATCAATCTTCTCGTCGTGGTTGAATTTGTCGGTGTAGTATGCCTCAGTCTGATCGTGATGGCGGCGTTTTACCTGATACGGCTTTTGATCGGCGGCGTCAAGATCGTTCCGTTCATCAAAAAATTCCCTCCGCTGCTCTGGGAAAACTACAAAATCAATTCAGCCATTGACGCGCTCCCCTTCAACATCAGATACTGTTCGCGTGAATATGGATTTAACAGAAAACGTATCTCGTCAAAACTGCCGATCCTTGCTCAGACCAATCAGGACGGCAACTGTTATTTGATCATGCTGACCTCCATGATCTTTATCTATATGATGGGAATCAATGTTTCCTTGCTGCAAATCATCGGGATCGCGGTTCTCGTTTTGTTCCTGTCCATCGGCGCGCCGAACCAGCCGGGGTCGATCTTGATCGGTATGCTGATCATCACCTTCTACCTGCAGGCGAGCGAGTTGATTTTAGTCGCAATCTATGCCGAAGTCTTTTTCGGCGCTCTCCAGAACGCGATCAACGTAGTCGGCGATATTGTTACGGTAGCGATAGAGGAGCAAAAATCAATGCGATCAACAGCATAGAGGCATTGACAATGACCTGAAAAGAGGAATACAGCCGGGCTAAGATGTTTTATTATATTTATTATCTTATAAGATTACTACATGCTATGTTAAATGGTTTGGAAAGACAAACTGTTTCAAAGCCGTTTGTAAGCCAAAACTTGATAAACCGGTTAATCGTTTGAACAGCGAAGGTATTTCAAATAGCCGTATTATACAGGCCTTTTGAATATGAAATGATAACTGCCGACAGAGCTGAACCATAGCTTTGTCGGCAGATTGATATGCTTCTTGTTTTTCTCGTTTTTAGCGCCGACTATTCGGCAACGTCCAAAATAGCGTCAAATCCGGTTTGCTCCAGTATTTCTCTCACGACCTGATGGATGCCGGTCAGCGTCACGCCGTTCGGACATCCCTTTTGCATGATCAGCAGAACGCGCAGTCCTGCCGATGAGATATACTCCAGCTCACTGCAGTCTATCTCAACGGAAGAAAGCGCATGCTCCGCTTTGACTCGCTCATACAGCGCGAGCATCTTCGGCGCGGTCAGCGTATCGACTCTGCCTTTCAGGCACAGGTTCAAGGTGTCGTTTGCCACAGAGGCCTGCATATCAAAGCTCTCGGCTCTCAGATCGGCGGTGTCAACAGCCATGTCCGTATCCATCACCGTGATCTTCCAGTAGGCGCATTTTTGCATATTCTGCTTGATCGCCTGTGCCTGATCGGGCGTGACGGTAGAGAAGCTATTGACCTCAGGCATATAATCCGCGACGATCATGCGCTCCGCCTTCAATCCGTGCTGCGCTAAGAACATCATCGCCTTTTTCATGTTCTCTGCCACATCGCCCTGAGGGCTGACGGTCAGCGAGTTGCTGCCTACGTTGACGTCCGACTTGTCCTCCGCCGCGGTTTTGCTCTTCATCATGATTTCCATAAAGCGGTCACCGGCGATCGGCTGCATCGTCAGGATATACTGCAAACCGGGTTCGGTATCAGCTGTCACCCAGCAGCCGCCGTGTTCTTTGAGGATCATGCGGATATTTTCACACAGCGCGCCGACCTCGGAATCGGTGAAATACATCAGCAGTCCTTCGGTCGTGATACACAGAGGGCCCTCGGCGTCTTTGAGCGCCGCTTTCAGGGATTCTCCGTTGGTCGCGTCCACACCGCAGAAATGCACCAGAGAGCGCTTGTCGTCATCGATCAGGGACAGGATCGCCGGCTCCGCCTCACTGATTGCGACAGGAAGATCCAATCCGTAATACGCGATACCCTTCTGCGATATCGCTTTGGCGCGCGGCGTGTATCCGCACGGCAGATCTACGATCGTTTTGCAGCCCGACTGTTCTGCGATCGCAGCAGAAGTACGCCAGCGCGTTTCGACTAGAATCACATTGGCTGTCATCTGTTCGGGAGCCACCTTTACAGAAGCGCTGTTCTGTGTTTCTTCAAAGGACAGGCTCAGTTTTTCGGCTACCTCTGCGGCGTCTTTAACTCCGGCTGACGCCAGCTGAAAAGCCGTCATTTTGGCTGTGTTGAAAACCGGGTTGACTCGTTCGAGTAAGTTTTGATCCATCATTATCATCCTTTTTATCTTAGTAGGCAATTATAAGAATTCGCGCTGTATTACCGAATCAATCTTATCACAGCAAATCCGGTATGTCAACGCAAGGCGAATATCGATGATCGTGTTATCAATGGAGGAGACTACATCCGCACGCGATAAAGGTAAGAGGTACCTCGCTTGATGACGTGTGCTCCTGTCAGACGTTTCATCAACGCTCTCGCTAAAAACAGTCCACCGGACTGTTTTTGTCTGCGCCGTGCGCGCAGCTTATCTCTTGAGGGGTCCCCATAACGCCTCGCGTTATGGGGAGAGGAGGAGCCGCTACACACGCTCGTCAGCGGTCACGCATGACCGCTGACAGCAAGTACGGCGAGCGACGACGTCGCACTCGCCTTCAAGTCCGGCAGTCTCCACTTTGCTTGTATATGCTAAAAGGGAGTACCAAACGGTACTCCCTTTTAGCGTAATGGTGGAGACTGCTGGACTTGAACCAGTGACCTCCTGCGTGTGAAGCAGGCGCTCTCACCAGCTGAGCTAAGCCTCCGTCTATGATTCTATATCGAAAGAATGGATATTCTTGCCGGTGTCGTGGCGGCCCCGAATGATGAGGCCGGCTGGTCGAGGTGACAGGACTTGAACCTGCGGCATCTTGGTCCCAAACCAAGCACTCTACCAAACTGAGTTACACCTCGTCAAACCTGTCAGTACCGCTATTATACCTCACAAAAATCCGGTTGTCAACCGTTAATCCCGCGCATAGGGGATTCTTCTCTCAATCTGCACAATAATCTATAAAAGCACATCAAACCCCTTGTCTTTTGTAAAAAAAGGGAATATAATAGACAATATCAGCGAGAGATCGCACCATCGAGGAAGGAGGGATCGGCATGCGACATCGTTTTAAGATAGCGGCGGGCTGGCTGCTCGCGGTGATGCTGCTGTTGTGTGCCGTTGTGCCCGCGGCCGCCCTCGATGATAAGTACACCTTCGATGAGTTTGGCATGTCGCTGAAACTGCCGAAGAGCTACGACGTCATCACCCGCAACAGCGAGCGCGGTGACGAGGTGTTCGCGCGGCTGTCCCTCGACTATGACGATACGATGACCGCGTTCAACGCCGCGAACATCTATCTGCAGGCATACGATCCCGAGAACACCGTGCGCATCACACTGACCGTCACCTCTGACGACAACAGTATCGGCATCAACAACTACTCCGATCTGACCGCCGCCCAGCGCGAGGATATCCTCAACGCGTATCTCTCGGACGAGCGGTGTACCGCGGCCGTGGAGAAGAAGCACGGCGGCAACATCTACTTCGATATCTCGCTCGTCACCGAAGAGGACGGCGAGCCGCTGTATATCGACCAGTGCAACACCGTCATCAACGGACTGAACATCAACCTCACCATGCAGAAGAAGGGGGACGAGCTGTTCGCCGAGGAGTCGAAGCTGCTCGCCCGTACCGCCGATACCGTCAGCTTTGACAGGATCACGCTGAAGAACACCGGCCCGTCGTTCGAGTGGTGGCGGATCCTGCTGTGGGTGCTGGTGATGGTGGTGATCTCGGCGGTGATCTCGCTGCTATACCGCCAGCACACCGCTGTCAAGAAGCGCCAGCTCGAGCAGCGGCGGCAGCAGCGCGCCGCCCGACGCGCCGCGCTGATGAGAGAGGCGGGGGAGGACAGCGCCGATGCGGCACAACCGCAACCGCCGGCCGACCCATCCGAGCCGCCCGCGCCCGCATTCGAGCAGCCCACCTTTGATCAGACCCTCGGCTATCGCAGCGACGACGAGTTTCGCGAGCGTGCCGAGACCGACCTCGATACCTATGATATCAACGTCCGCGACCGCGACCCCCAGAGCGGCGTCAGCTACTTTGAGGATGAGGGCGACGGGATCGACGACGGCACTGACTACTTTGACAGCTACTTTAGGGAGAACCAGCCGCCCCGCTCGTCGGCACAGCGCGCCGCGGGCACCGTGGGAGCGTATCTGAAGATCGCGTTTACCCATCTCGGGTACTTCTTCAAGAACCTCGCAAAGGTGATATCTCAAATTTTTAGAGGCAATAAAACAAAAAGTTAGATTCCGGCGATATTTTTGTGTTTTTTCTAAAAATTGCACAAAATCGCCGGGATTTTGCTTGAATTGTCGGTTTTCTTTGTTATTGAATTAACAAGTGAAATAGCATATAATGTATATGGAAATTTTTTTGGGAGGAAATCTGAAATGGCAAGAGTCTATAATTTCTCGGCAGGCCCCTCGATGCTGCCCGAGTCCGTATTGCAGAAAGCCGCCGACGAGATGCTCGATTATCAGGGCAGCGGTCAGTCGGTGATGGAGATGTCCCACCGCTCAAAGGTGTATGACGGCATTATCAAGGAGGCCGAGGCGCTGCTGCGCGAGGTGATGGAGATCCCCGATAACTATCGGGTGCTGTTCCTGCAGGGCGGCGCGTCCAGCCAGTTTGCGATGGTCCCGCTCAACCTGATGACCGGCTCCGGCAAGGCGGACTATGTCATCACCGGCCAGTGGGCGAAGAAAGCGTACAAGGAGGCCGCCCGCTACGGTCAGGCGAACGTCGTCGCCTCGTCCGAGGATCGGACCTTCTCCTATATCCCGAAGCTCGATCCCGCGACCTTCACCCCCGATGCGGACTACTTCCATATCTGCATGAACAACACGATCTACGGCACCGTGTACCACGAGCTGCCCGATACCGGCGATGTGCCGCTGGTGGCGGATATCTCGTCGTGCATCCTGTCGCGCCCGATCGACGTCAGCCGGTTCGGGATGCTCTATGCCGGCGCGCAGAAGAACATGGCGCCCGCCGGACTGACCGTCGTGATCATCCGCGAGGACCTCATCGGCCACGCTCAGGAGATCACCCCCACGATGTTCAACTATCAGACCCATGCGGACGCCGACTCGATGTTCAACACCCCGCCGTGCTACACCATCTACATCGCCAAGCTCGTCCTCGAATGGATCAAGAACGAGGTCGGCGGGCTTTCGAAGATGCTCGAGCTCAACGAGAAGAAGGCAAAGCTGCTGTACGACTTCCTCGACAGCTCCGAGATGTTCCGCGGTACCGTCGTCGCCGAGGATCGCTCGCTGATGAACGTACCGTTCGTCACCGGATCCGACGAGCTCGACGCAAAGTTCGTCAAAGAGGCGACCGAGGCGGGATTGGTGAACCTGAAGGGTCACCGTTCGGTCGGCGGGATGCGCGCATCCATCTACAACGCGATGCCGTATGAGGGCGTCGCCGCGCTGGTCGACTTCATGAAGAAGTTCGAACTCAATAACAAGTAATCGGATCAAAGGAGTAGCAACAAGTATGTATCAAGTCCTCAAGCTGAACAAGATCGCCGCCGTCGGTACCGACCGCCTCGGCGATAACTATACCTGTGTCGACGCGTGTGACGCGCCCGACGCGATTCTGGTACGCTCTGCCGGTATGCACGATATGGAGCTGCCCGAGAGCTTGCTCGCCATCGCCCGCGCCGGCGCGGGCGTCAACAACATCCCGCTCGAGAAGTGTACCGAGCGCGGGATCCCGGTCTTCAACACCCCCGGAGCGAACGCCAACGCCGTGATGGAGCTGGTGATCGCCGGTATGCTGCTCGGCTCGCGCAAGATCGCGCAGGGGATCGAATGGAACAAGACGCTCAAGGATGACCCCGACTGTCTCAAGACCGTCGAGAAGGGCAAGAACGCCTTTGTCGGCCCCGAGATCAAGGGCAAGAACCTCGGCGTTGTCGGGCTGGGCGCGATCGGCGTGCTGGTCGCGAACGCCGCGCGCTCTCTGCATATGCACGTCGTCGGCTATGACCCGTACCTCAGCGTGGACGCCGCGCTGCACCTGTCGCGTCATGTGGCGACCGTCAAGACGCTCGACGAGCTGTATGCCCAGTCGGACTATATCACCCTGCATCTGCCGCTCAACGACGGTACCCGCGGGATGATCGACGCGGACAGCATCGCGAAGATGAAGGACGGCGTGTGCATCCTGAACTTTGCCCGCGACGGGCTGGTGGATTCGGCCGCCATCAAGGCGGGGCTTGAGAGCGGCAAGATCGGCTCGTATGTCACCGATTTTGCTACTCAGGATCTCATCGGCGTCGACGGCGTCGTCGCGATCCCGCACCTGGGCGCCTCGACCCCCGAGAGCGAGGACAACTGTGCGATCATGGCTGCCGACGAGCTCAAGCAGTATCTCGAGCTGGGTAACATCAAGAACTCGGTCAACTTCCCGAATGTCGCGATGCCCAAGTCGGGCGATGTGCGGTACTGTGTCTTTCACAAGAATACCAAGAAGATCATCTCGAAGCTGCTCGAGGCGATCGGCGGCAACGTCGAGAATATGGAGAACAAGTCGCGCGGCGACTATGCCTATACCATCATCGACGCGACCGCACCGAACGCGTATGCCGAGGATCTTGTCAAGCAGATCGGCGGGATCGTCCGGTATCGCATTATTCGATAATTTGGCATATCAGGGCGTCGTTCTATCGCTAACGGCGCCTTTTTCTATACGAGAGAGAGGCGATGAAGATGTACACGGGATGCGTTCGCACGGGCGATATCGAGATGGCGTACTTCTGCTTTGGCACGGGATCGCGCGATCTGGTGATCCTGCCCGGCGTTGACGTCAAGAGCGTGCTGCTGTCAAGAAAAGCGGTGGAGCGCGCGTACCGTAGCTTTGCTGATACGTTTCGCGTATGGGTGTTCGACCGTCGGCAGAACCTGCCCGACGACTATTCCATCCGCGCTATGGCGCGCGATACCGCTATCGACATGCGCGCGGTGGGGATTACGCGTGCGGATATCTTCGGCGCGTCGCAGGGGGGGATGATCGCCCAGTATATCGCGATCGACGACCCTGCGCTTGTCCGCTCGATGGTGCTCGGCTCGACCGCGCCGACGGTGACCCCGACGCTACAGGAGACCGTCAGCCGGTGGCGGGAGCTCGCTGAGTGCGGCGATATCCGCGGGCTGACCGGTGACTTCATCGATCGGCTCTACAGCGAGCGCACCATCGGCAAGTATCGCGATGTGCTCCTGCATATGAACGACCATGTGACGGCGGACGACCTGAGACGGTTTGTCATCCTGCTGCGGGGGATGGAGGGATTCGATACCACCGAGGAGCTGCCTCGGGTGCAGTGTCCCGTCCTCGTCATCGGGGTCGAAGGGGATCGCGCGCTCGGCTCGCTCGGCTCGCGACAGCTCTCTGATCTTCTCGGGTGCGACTGTTATCTCTATTCGGACGAGTACGGTCACTGTGTCTTTGACGAGGCGGAGGACTATCGGGATCGGATGCTGTCCTTCTTCTGCTCAGTGGAAGTGGATAATTGAAAATAGAAAGTGGAAAATTGCGGTCACTCAATTGTTAGGTCAGCACATAGGTAAGTGGATAGTGTCAGCACATAGGTAAGCCTGTGGGTAATACAGGTAAGGCAATATGAACCGATGAGGAAGATGGAA
>CAJODM010000018.1:1298-34218 GCA_905233755.1 uncultured Ruminococcus sp. | reverse complement strand
TTGACCATCTGGCCGCCGACAGAACCGGCCTGGCGAGAGGTCAGGTCGCCGTTGTAACCCTGCTTGAGGTTGACGCCAACCTCAGAGGCAGCTTCCATCTTGAAGCGCTCGAGGGCTTCTCTTGCCTCGGGAACAGCGATGTTAGACTTGTTAGCCATGATTCTTCTCCTTTTCTTCATGCACTGCGGCGTCGGTATCGCCTATACCGGCGATACCTCGACCGCAGGCATAGGAGGAACAATGACACCGTTGATGCCGTTTTTCGGCGCGTCTCTCGCGCCGCACTACTATTGTACGACGAACCCGCTCGGATATAACTTGAAAATATCGGAAAAATTCCGACAAAAAGCAAGATTAAAAGGGCTTTGTGAAGAACCGACGAAGCGGTGCCACACGGCTGCAGGCGGTCCTGTGTAGACCGTAGTTTTTCGATGTTGACAGCCGGAACCCGTATCGTGTATAATGCATGCATGAACGATATTGGGGCAGTAATCGCCGCATAGGAGGAGATCGTGTGAGACCGTTACAGAGGATTCGCGGTGTGCTCAAGCACACGGGCGCTATCAAGATATTCTTTGCTTATCTGATCCTGTTGGCCATAGGAGGTACGGTGCTGAGCTTGATCGAACCACAGGTACACGGGATATTCGAGGGGTTCTACTTCTGCTTTGTGGCATCGACCACCATCGGGTTCGGAGATATCGTCCCGGTGACCGTGCTCGGCAGGATCATCACCATCCTGATAACGATGGCGGGTGTCCTGACCGCGGCTATGGTGCCCGGCGTGGTCGTCGCTTACTATACAGAGTATCTCAAGGCGAAGGAATCCGAGACAATCTCGACTTTTCTTGAGAAGCTGGAGCGGCTGCCGGAGCTATCTAAGGATGAGCTGTCGGAGCTCTCGGCAAAGGTGAAGAAGTTCAACAAGCGATAACCGGCAGAAGCGCAGAGGACGGCGCAGCGATCCGCGTGATGGCCCTGTGGAGCGCTAACTGCCGTCGCTCATAAGAGAAGAAGACACCGGGGCGTATCATCATAATTGCGGCATAGTCCCCAAAAATACGAGAAAAGGCCCGGCGCGAATGTACGCCGGGCCTTGTGTAATGGATCAGATGTCTGCCCCGCTCCGTCCAGGTAGAGAGGAGCGAAAGCACGTGTTATACTGTGTGTGACAGAGCACGATCGGATGATGTGCTCTTAGATGATACAGCCGGTCACGCGGGGTCAAACGCGGTGATACCGTATCAGTAGTTCTCGGCGCTGAGCTCAAAGTAGCTCTGCGGATGGTTGCAGGTCGGACAGACATCGGGCGCCTGTGTTCCGATGACGATGTGGCCGCAGTTGCGGCACTCCCAGATCTTGACCTCGCTCTTCTCGAACACACGGGCTGTCTCGACGTTCTTCAGCAGGGCGCGATACCGCTCCTCGTGGTGCTTCTCGATGGCGCCAACCAGCCGGAACTTGGCGGCAAGCTCGGGAAATCCCTCTTCCTCGGCGGTCTGAGCAAACTCCTTGTACATATCCGTCCACTCGTAGTTCTCGCCGTCGGCGGCCGCTCTGAGGTTCTCGTCGGTGGAGCCGATCCCCTCGAGCTCCTTGAACCACATCTTGGCGTGCTCCTTCTCGTTATCGGCGGTCTTCAGAAACAGCGCGGCGATCTGCTCGTACCCCTCTTTCTTGGCCTTGGAGGCAAAGTAGGTGTACTTGTTCCTCGCCTGAGATTCGCCCGCGAACGCCGCCTCAAGGTTCTTCTCGGTTTTGGTACCGGTGTATTTTGACATGATGATTCCTCCTTCTCAGCTCTTCCACAGGGAGTGGAGATTGCAGTAGGCGTAGGCCGCCTCGACCGTCTCGCCGTCACACAGCGCAAAGCACGCCTTCGGCTGATCGCCGGGGGAGAGCTGCTTGCGCTGGTTGCCCCGGTTGGTGCTCAGGGCGATCCACTGGATGTAGTGCTCCGGGAGCATCGGATGAGCGACATCCCCGACAGATACGATCACCTTGCCGTCCGCATACGTGACGACTGGCACGTGCTTCTCGACGGCAGCATCGGTGGTGCCCGCTTCGATCTCGGTCATCGGCTGACCGCAGCACGAGATCGGTGCGCCGCTCGCCTTGACCACGGCGACGATGTTGCCGCAGCGTTCACAGATGTAGAATTTCATTTGCAAAAACCTCCTTATGACAGATTGTTATGCGGGCATATCGCCCGCTTGTGTACGTTTTGCAGTGGATATGAGCGCCCGCCGGATGATAGGTTGGGATAGCGAGAACCTTCGCAAAGTCCAAAAGATATGAGAGATCGGGGATTGCATTTTCACCATTCTGTGGTATGATGATAAGCACCACCGCACCATACGCTCTCGCGTGATACTCGGGCTTATATCGAGCGCCCATAATCAGCATCTGAAATCGGGATCGTGTTAGCAATATAGTATGCGATTCCGGTACAAAAGTCAAGTCAAAATAGTAGAAAAAGAGAGGGAAAAACATGAATTATCAGACAATCGCCAACGGCCCCGAGCATGTCTCGTCGATCGTCCTCGGATGTATGCGGATGCCGGCGCTGTCGGTGGACGAGGCAGCAGGGCTCATCCGTACCGCCGACGAGCTGGGGATCAACTTCTATGACAACGCCACCTGCTATGGAGAGAACGGCGAGGCGGAGAAACGTTTTGGCGAGGCGTTCAGCCGTACCGGTATCCGCCGCGAGGACGTGTTCATCCAGAGCAAGTGCGGGCTGCTCTTTGAGAAAGGGGAGTTCAACTGGACGAAGGAGAATATCCTTTGCAGCGTGGACGACTCGCTGCACAGGATGAAACTCGAGTACCTTGACGCGCTGCTGCTGCACCGCCCCGACCTGCTGTATGAGCCGGAGCAGGTAGCCGAGGCGTTCGATATACTGGAAAAGAGCGGCAAGGTGCGGTACTTCGGCGTCAGCAACGTGCCGACGATGATGATGGAGCTGCTCAGCAAGTATGTCCGTCAGCCGCTGCTCTTCAACCAGCTACAGTTCTCGCTCGATCAGTCCCAGCTCATCGACCAGGCGCTCTATGTCAACAACCTTACCACCGATCGCTCGATCGACCGCGATAACGGGACGATCGACTACTGTCGGCTGCACGATATCACGATCCAGGCGTGGTCGCCGCTGCAGTTCGGGTTCTTTCAGGGGTGCTTTGTCGATCATCCGCAGTTTCCCGAGCTCAACCGTGTGCTCGGCGAGATCGCAGAGCGCTATGGCGTGCCCAAGACCGCTGTCGCGATCGCGTGGATCCTGCGCCATCCCGCGCGGATGCAGGCGATCGCCGGCACGATGAACCCCGATCACCTCAGGGATATCTGTGACGCATCCAAGGTCGACCTGACCCATAACGAGTGGTATCAGCTGTACCTTGCATCGGGAAAGCATCTGCCGTAACCTTTTGCAGGATGACGCGGGCACAGGGATCCTTTGGGGTTCATCCCGCCTATACTGTATAACAAACAAGGGACAGCCGTATCGGCTGTCCCTTTTGCATATTCATAGGAAAGATCACTCGCGCTCAAAGTTCAGCTCGATCGTATTGAGCGAGGGGGACAGCCGGGTCAGCAGCACGCCCGCCGAGGTCAGCATCTTCTTCGAGGCGATGGTGTCCCGGCTGTCGGCATACTTGTCATACAGATAGACGACCTCGCTGATGCCCGCCTGGATGATCGCCTTGGCGCACTCGTTGCACGGGAACAGGTCGACATACAGCCGCGAACCCTCGAGGTTCTTGCCGCGGGCGTTGAGGATCGCGTTGAGCTCGGCGTGGACGACATAGCTGTACTTGGTATCCTCGCCGTCGCGCTCCCACGGGAACAGGTCGTCCGAGCATCCCGCCGGAAATCCGTTGTAGCCGGTCGAGAGGATGCGGCGGGTCTTGTCGACGATACACGCGCCGACCTGGGTGTTCGGGTCCTTGCTGCGTTTGGAGGCGAGCAGGGCGACGCCCATGAAGTACTCGTCCCACGAGATGTAGTCAGATCGTTTCATATGTTCCTCCAGTCATAAAAAGATGCTGTATCCGGTATATTGGTATCAGATATCTTTGAGCTCGGTCAGACAGCGGCGACAGATGGTCTTGCCCCGATACTCCTCGAGGTCGTCGCCCGACGAGCAGAACGTGCAGCGCATCGCGTACTTCTTCATCACGATAGCGTCGGGCTCGGTGAACAGCTCGATGGTGTCATCGACGTTCAGATCGTACTTGCGGCGCAGGGGCTTGGGCACCACGATGCGCCCGAGCTTGTCAATCTTGCAGAGAAAGCCGGCTGGTTTCATATGGGTCTCCTTTCACTTGATGTTACGCCTATAGTTTACCAAATAAAGGTAAAGATGTCAACAGTAACCTTGCGATTTCGACAAATTTTTGAGAGGAGGGACGGGCGATGATGGCGGTCGTGTTCGGCGTGATGGTGGCGACAAGCTTTGTTTATGCGCTCTTGTGCGGGAGCATGCAGCCGCTGTCCGAGGGCGTGATGACCGCCGCAGAGGACGCGGTGACGCTGCTGATCCGGCTGTCGGGCGTGCTGTGTATGTGGTCGGGGTTCATGGAGATCGCGCGCCGCTCGGGGCTGATGCAGGCGCTGTCCAAAGCGCTCGCGCCGCTGCTGTCGCGGCTGTTCCCGCGTGTCGACCGGCACTCGGACGCGTTCGCCTATATCACGATGAACGTCAGCGCGAACCTCCTCGGGCTGGGCAACGCCGCGACGCCCCTCGGGCTGTCGGCGATGAGGGAGCTGCGGCGGATGTCCGACAGCGATACAGCGACGGATGAGATGGTGACCTTTGTCATCATGAACACCGCGTCGATGCAGCTGCTGCCCACCACGGTGGCGACGCTGCGCCACAGCTACGGCTCGTCGTCGCCGTTCGATATCATCGTATGCGTATGGATCAGCTCGGCGGCGGCGCTGGCGGTCGGGCTGCTGTCATCGCGGATCATAGGGAGGAAAGGGAATGGCGTACATCGTTCCGCTGCTGCTTGCGGCGGTATGCGTCTACGGGCTCGTTAGGCGGGTGGATATCTTCGAGGCGTTCGTCGACGGCGCGCGCGAGGGGATGCGTACCGTCGTCACCATCGCGCCGACGCTGATCGGGCTGTTGGTCGCGGTGGGGATGCTGCGCTCGTCGGGGGTGCTCGCGGCGGTTTCGTCGCTGCTCACCCCTGTAGCGAGAGCGGTCGGGATCCCGGCGGAGCTCTTGCCGATGGGGCTGCTGCGGCCGGTGTCGGGCTCGGGCGCGACCGCGCTGCTGACGGGGATATACGAGGACTTCGGACCCGACAGCTTTGTCGGACGGTGTGCGAGCGTCCTGTCGGGCTCGACCGAGACCACCTTCTATGCCGTGACGATGTACTACTCTGCCGCCGGTATCAAAAAGATCCGCCATACCCTCCTGTCGGGGGTGCTGGCGGATATGACGGCGTTTGTGATGTGTGTTGTGACGGTGCGGCTGTTGATGCAGTAGGTCACACGCGTGTGGTCACATGCGTGTGCGGGTCAGCTTTCGGACAAGCTCGCGGGGCTTGAGCGGGATGAGGGGATAGAGGTAGCTCTTGCCCGAGAGGGTGCGGTTCGTCAACAGCAGGATGAAGATGACGACAAGCCCGATGATGAACCCGACAAGGTTGAGAAGATACGTCAGCGTCAGCAGCAGGATGCGGACGTACTTGAGCGAGTAGCCCAGCTCATAGTTGGGCTGACAGTTGTTGGCGATGGTGACGAACGCCATATACAGGACGCTGGCGGTGGTGAACCATCCGGTGTCGATGCCGAACTGGCTGAACGCGATCGCGCCGATGATCCCGATGGCAGAGGTCATGCTGTTGGGGGTGTGCATGGTGGCAAGCCGCAGCCCGTCGATGCCCACCTCGATGAGGATGAGCTGCCAGAAGATCGGCAGGTTCACCGGCTCGGTCACCAGCACGAACGTGAACATCGCGGGGACATGGTTCGGGTTTTGCAGGCACAAGAGCCACAGCGGGGTGAGGATGACGGAGCTTAGGGTGATGAGGTGGCGCGCCAGGCGGATATAGGTGCCGGTGATCGGCGGAAAGTAGTAGTCGTCCGCCTCCTCGATGAGATCGAACACCGAGGTGGGGATGAGGATCGCCGACGGCGAGTTGTCGACGAGAATCACGATGTTCCCCTTCATACACACCGCCGCGGCAACGTCGGGGCGTTCGGTGTACTTCACCTTGGGGAAGGGGTTGAGCCATCGCTTGCGGTACAGCGCCTCGATGATGCTCTGCTGGTTCATGCGGATCGAGGGCAGGTCGATCTCGCGGATGCGGCGGTCGAGGTTCTCGACCAGCGTGCTGTCGGCGACGCCGTCCATATAGCAGAGGATGACGTCGGTCTTGGATTCGCGCCCGACGCGGTAGGCGCGGGTGACGAGGTTACGGTCGCGGATGCGGCGGCGGATCAGCGCCAGGTTGAAGATGACCGTCTCGACAAACCCGTCCTTGGAGCCGCGCAGCACCTTGTCGTCCTCTGGCTCGGAGGTCTGGCGCTGGGGATAGGAGCGGATGTCGATCGAGATCCACCGCGAGAACCCCTCCAGATACAGCCCCACCATCCCCGACAGCACCTCTTCGGCGATGGCGGGCGAGCTCTCCTTGAGCGTTACCTCGCCATAGGGGACATACCGCGCGGCAAACACGTCGGCGTCAAGGGTCGCGTCGTCATGATGCGACAGCCAGAACTCCAGCAGCTTCTCGAGGATCTCGGTGTTGACAAGCCCGTTGACATAGAACAGCACCCCGCGCCGCTCCCCGAGGATAATATCGCGCTCGATGATATCGAAGCTGTCCGCCGAGCGGGTCAGCGCGCGCACCGCCCCGACCGCGCTGTCAAAAAAATCGCTGTGCATTCGATCCCTCCGTCTCCCGCAGGAGCGGGATGATTCCAGATTAGCATACCCAGAATATAGAAAAAATAAAAAAATTTTTTGGAAGTTGCATAGTTTTATGCAACTTTTTCTTTTTTTGCGCCATAGGTGAAACCGGTAGCAAAGGAGATGCTTTATGAAACAGTTGACGAAGAAGGAGAAGATGTTCTGCCGGCTCTATGCGCTCTCGGGCGACGGCGGGTATGCCGCCCGCGCCGCAGGGTACAAGAACCCGCAGCAGAAGGTGCACGCGCTGCTGTCCCGCAGCGACATCACCGACGAGGTCGACAGGATCTCGGGCGAGAACCGCGCACGGATGCGCGATATGTCGCTGTCGGGGCTGTGGCGGCTCGCGTTCGGCGATGTCAGCGACGCGGTCGCGCTGTGCTTTGACGAGGAGGTCACCCGGGACAAGATCCGGTCGCTGAACCTGTACAACGTGTCGGAGATCCGCCACCAGAAGGACAGGAGCGTTGAGATCAAGTTCTTTGACCGGGTCAAGGCGCTCGAAAAGCTGCGCGAGGCGCTCGGCGCCGACGATACGCCGTGTGGCGGATCGGGGCTGATCGAGGCGCTCGCGTCGGCCGCGCGCCGCAGCGGAGGACAAGATGAGGATTAGCCGTATCTCCGACAAGCAGTGGCAGGCGTTCAGCTGGTGGTTCAGCGACAACGGACGCGGGCGCGACGCGATCATCTGTGACGGCGCGGTGCGCTCGGGCAAGACCCTGTTCCTGTCGCTGAGCTTTGCGGTATGGGCGATGACGATGTTCTCAAACGGGGCGTTCGCGTTCTGCGGCAAGACGCTCTCGGCGCTGACGCGCAACGTCATCACCCCGCTGCTCCCGATGCTCAAGGAGCTCGGGTACACAGCGGAGCTGTGCCAGTCGCGCAACCGGCTCGTCATCCGGCACGGCAGCACCGAGAACCTGTTCTACCTCTTCTCCGGCAAGGATGAGGGCAGCGCACCGCTGATCCAGGGGGTGACGCTGTCGGGCGTGCTGTTCGATGAGGTCGCGCTGATGCCGCGGTCGTTCGTTGAACAGGCGCTGGCGCGGTGCTCGGTCGCGGGCTCGCGGTTCTTCTTCAACTGCAACCCTGAGTTTCCCGCTCACTGGTTTTATCGCGAATGGATACAGCGATGTGATGAGAAGAACGCGCTGTATCTGCACTTTGCGATGCGGGACAACCCCTCGCTCACGGACGAGCTGCTGCATCGCTATGAGACGATGTACTCGGGCGCGTTCTATCGGCGGTTTGTGCTGGGCGAGTGGGTGAGTGTCTCGGGCGCTGTCTATCCGTTCATGGATGACAGCAGTATGTTCCCGCCCGTACCCGATGTTCTTTTTCAGAGCTACTGTGTCTCCTGCGATTACGGCACGGTCAATCCCGCGTCCTTCGGGTTATGGGGCAGCTACTCCGGCGTGTGGTACAGGATAAGCGAGTACTACTATGATGCTCGGCGGGAGTATCAGAGCAGGACCGATGAGGAGCACTATGAAGGGCTTGTTCGGCTCGTCGGCGACAGAGAGGTCGAGGCGGTGATCGTTGACCCATCGGCCGCCAGCTTTATTGAGGTTATCAACAGACACGGACGTTTTTCGGCGGTGAAGGCGGACAACAATGTCCTCGACGGCATCCGGCGCACCTCATCCGCGCTCAAGGACGGCGAGATCGTCATCTGCAACACCTGTGAGGATGCGATCCGCGAGTTCTCTCTGTATCGCTTTGACGAGAACAGCAGCCATGATTCGGTGCTGAAGAAGAACGACCACGCGATGGATGACATACGGTATTTTGTGACATACATGTTTGGCAGGGATGACGACTTCTGCTGTCTCTCTGCCGACAGAAGCAAGGAGGAAATATGAAATTATTCTCCAAGAAGAAACCCGACGGCGCGGCGGTGCAGACCGCCCCCACCGCCGCTGTGAGCCACCCGTTTTCAGAGCTGTACGGCTATGTGCCGCTGCGTCGGGGCGAGCTGTCGCTGTACCGATCGCTCAGGGAAGCGGTGCCGGTGATCGACGCCGCTATCTCGAAGATCGTGCGGCTTATCGGGCGATTCGATGTGACCGTCGATAACGCACAGGCGCAGAGTTCGCTCAGATCGTTCCTGAGAACGGTGAAGGTCGGTCCCTCGGGAGTGGGGATCTACACGTTCCTGTCGGCGTACTTTGACCAGCTGCTGACCTTTGGGACGGCGGCGGGCGAGATGGTGTGTGACGACAGCGGACGGATCCTCGCGCTCTATAACGCGGCGCTGGAGGATATCGAGCTGTGTGAGGGCGACAGCCCGCTCGAGCTCATCGTATGCGTGCCCTCATCCGGCACTGCGGTAGCAGTGCCGCATCAGGAGCGCGTGCTGGTGTCGCTGCTCAACCCGACGCCCGGGCGGCTCGAGGGCAACTCGATCCTGTCGGGGCTGCCGTTCGTCAGCTCGATCCTGCTGAAGATGTTCCACACCATGGGCGTGAACTTTGAGCGCGTGGGCAACGTGCGGTTCGCCGTGACCTATAGGCCATCTGCCGGCGCGTCCGGCGTGAACGCAAAGCTCCGCGCCGAGGAGATCGCCCGCGAGTGGACCCGCGCGATGCGCGACAGCCATCACGTCTCGGACTTCATCTCGGTGGGCGATGTGAGCATCAAGGCGATCGGCGCGGACAACCAGATCCTCGACTATGACGTGCCGGTACGGCATATCCTCGAGCAGATCGTCTCGAAGCTGTCGATCCCGCCGTTTCTGCTGGGGTTCTCCTGGTCGTCGACCGAGCGGATGTCCTCACAGCAGGCGGATATCCTCACCTCGGAGCTCGAGCACTATCGTATCCTGCTCGAGCCGGTGATCGCGCGTATCTGCCGCACCTATCTGCTCACGAACGGATACAGCGACACGATCGACATCGTGTGGGAGAACATCAGCTTGCAGGATGAGACCGAGCTCGCCCATGCTCGTCTGGAGAACGCCCGGGCGGCACAGCTCGAGCAGCAAACGGAGGTGAAAGAATGAAACAAGGGGTTGTAATCAAGTCGGCAGTCCCCGATATTGACGAGATGGCGCTCGTCAACCGCTATACGCGGCGAACGCTGACCGCCGATGAGGTGTACCTGTTCTCGGTGGTGCTGTGCGACAACGATATCGACCGCGACGGCGAACGGTTCACGGTCGAGTCGCTGTTCGCGCTGGAGAAGCTTTTTGTCGGCAAGACCGGCATCATTGACCACGCGCCGTCGGCTGCGAACATGAAGGCGCGGATTATCTCGTGCGAGGTGAAGGCGCATCAGGGCAGAAAGACCGCGCTCGGCGACGACTACTTCTGCCTGACGGCGCGCGCCTATATCCCGCGCAGCGAGGGCAACGCCCGGCTGATCGACGCGATCGACACCGGTATCGTCAAGGAGGTGTCGGTCGGGTGTGCGGTAGAGCACACGGTATGCTCGATCTGCGGGCAGGAGATGCGCTCGTCCCTGTGCTCGCATATCCGCGGCAGGGAGTATGACGGGCGGCTGTGCTACGGCGAGCTGTGCTCGCCCAGCGACGCATATGAATTCAGCTTTGTCGCCGTGCCGTCCCAGCGCGACGCCGGCGTGACAAAAGCGTACACCGGAAAGGAAAGAACGATGAAAGAAATCATGAAAGCCATGCGCGAGAACGAGGAGATCACCCTCTTTCGCGACGACAGCAAGAAGCTGCTGTCCTATATCGACGGACTGGAGCGCGACGCCGAGGACGCGAAGATCTATCGCAACGAGCTCGAGTGCGAGATCCTGCTGCTGTCCTCGTCCGTCCTCAGCTCTGACACAGCCCGCCCGATGCTCAGTAAGCTCACTGTCGCCGAGCTTCGGTCGATCAAGGCGGCGCTTGAAAGTCAGGCAGCCCGCCACACCAAGCCGCAGCTTGTCTCTGAGAAAGAGAACAGCAGCGGCGCCAGAAATACACAGTTCACGATTTAACGGAGGTAAAAATGGATATCAACTTTAACGGTTATCAGGAGAACGTCATAACGTTCATCGCCGCATCCGGCGTCAGCGCCGGCTCGCTCGTCAAGATGAGCGCATCGGGCACGGTCACCGCCTGCTCGAACGGCGACGACTTCATCGGCGTATGCATCGATGTGCGAAACGGCTATGCCGCCGTAAAGACTGCGGGCTATACCGAGCTTGCTGTCAGCGGCGACGGCGTCAGCGTCGGCTACAACACCCTGTCTGCCGCCGCGTCCGGCATCAAGGCGAGCGAGAACGGCAGAGAGTACCTTGTGATCACGCTCGGCACCGGCTATGCCGGCATTATTCTGTAACACGAAAGGAAGTTTCACTATGGCAAACTATGATAACATCACACTCGAGAAGGGTATGTACCAGTCCGGCAGAACGCTGACCGAGGTGCTCGAGGGGCTGGATCCGTCCGAGAACTATCGCGGCACCTCCCTCGAGGGGCTCGACGCGTTCTCGCGCCAGCTCAAGCGCTTTGATATCAAGGTATCGGGCAAGGGCAGCGACGTGGTCGAGAAGTTCTTCAGAACCTCGAACTCGGCGGCGCTGTTCCCCGAGTATGTCAGCCGCGCTGTCCGCCAGGGCATGGAGGAGGCGGACGTGCTGTCGGATATCGTCGCCACCGTCACCTCGATCGACGGCATGGACTACCGCTCGATCACCTCGACCCCCTCGTCCGATGACAAGAGCATGATGAAGGTCGCCGAGGGCGCGTTCATCCCCACCACCGAGGTCAAGACCAGCTCGACCTTGGTCAAGCTGCACAAGCGCGGACGGATGCTCGTATCGTCGTTTGAGGCGCTGCGGTTCCAGAAGATCGACCTGTTCACCGTTACCCTCAAGCAGATCGGCGCGTATATCGCCCGCGCCCAGCTCAAGGACGCCGTGGATGTGCTGATCTCGGGCGACGGCAACAACAACGCCGCCTCCTCGATCTCGTCCGCTGTCTCCGATACGCTGAGCTATGCCGACCTCGTCTCGCTGTGGGCGGCCCTGAGCCCCTATGAGCTGAACACCATCATCGCCCCCACCGGCGCGATGACAAAGCTCCTGTCCATCACCGAGATGAAGGACGCGACCGCTGGGCTGAACTTCCAGAGCACCGGCAAGATGGTGACCCCGCTGGGCGCGAACCTCATCCACACCTCTGCCATCAGCGGCGACGCGGTGATCGGTCTTGACCGCACCTGTGCGCTGGAGATGGTGGTGGCGGCGGACGTCACGACCGAGTACGACAAGCTCATCGACCGTCAGCTTGAACGCGCGGCTATCAGCTCCATCGCGGGCTTCTCAAAGATCTTCACCGACGCGTCCGTCAAGCTGACCTACTGATATGACCGCGCTGAATCCCGGGGCAGTGCTCAGGCGATTCGAGCTGGTCTCGGGAATGTCAAAGGAGCGTGAGAGCAGCTATATCACGCTCATCATGGATTGTATCGACGCCTTCTGTGCCCGCCTGCCCGAGCGCGACTACACCGATGTCGAGCGGCGGCGGCTGACCCACGCCTGTGCGGTATATGCTTACTATCGGGTGAGCATGTGTCTGGAGGACGAGCATGTCTCGTCCTTCAAGGCGGGCGATATCTCCTTCTCGCGCGATGACGACCGATCCGGCGCGTCTGTGATGTGGGAGGCGGAGAAGGCCGAGATCGGGGACCTGGTCGACCTAGGCGACGGGTTCCGGTTCAAAGGGGTGAGGATATGAGCGCGGCGGCGACCGTGAGCGCGATGGTCGCGCGATACGGCGAGCGGGTGCGTGTCACCGACGACGGGAGGACCGCCTATGTATCCGCGTTCATCCAGCCGCTGCGCCGCCGTCATCGGCTGTATATCAACGATACCTATATCCCCGCGGGCTACTTTGATAACGCTTACCGGCTGTATATCAGCGACGGGACGCATATCTTCTCGAAGGATCGCACCGCCACGGTCGAGACAGCACAGGGCGCCTACACCGTGGTGTGCGCCGAGGTGTTCTCGGTGAGCGGGGATGTGATCTATGTCTGGGCGATCCTCAGCCCCATCTGTGAGAGAGGGGAGGCATACGGCGATGATGACGATCAAAGAGCGGGTTGACGGCTATATCGACCGCATCCGCGCCGACGAAGAGGCGGCAGACGTGACCTTTCTCTACGGGTTCCCTGCTACGGGCATCCCCAACCCCGTCACCTCGTGCATTGCGGCGGTGTATGTCGCCGACGCCGATGTGACAGCGGACAACGGGCATGACGCGCTGACGCTCGTGCTGCGCGTCTATGTCCCCCGCAACCGCTCGGGAACCGAGCTGACCGAGGTGTGCGAGGGGCTGATGCGCTCGGCCCGTCGTGCCGACGACGGGACGCTCGTGGGGATCCACCTGTCTGCGATGAGCTTTGAGAACGCGACGCGGGTGCTCTACCGCGATGTGCGCATGACGCTTAGCTTCATCGACGATACCGATGCCTGTGTGTCGGTGGACGGCGGGGCGGTCGAGGGGTTCTGTTCCATCGAGGTCGAGCGCGTCGACGATACCGACGAGATCCGCGAGATGCTCTCTGCAGAGCCGGTCGCCGTGCTGAGCAGCTCTCCCCTCTATCGCATCCGGCTGTCGGTCTACTCGTCGCGCGATACCCTTGATCTTGGCGGCACGTTCACCCTGTCGGTGAGTGTCGGCGAGACGGACGAGGTCTATGAGGGGTGCACGCTGACGGGCGTGACGCATCGGTACGGCGCCGACACGAAGAATATTTATACCCTGACGGCTAAGACTATGACAAGGAGTGAGAGAGATGAACGCTGACGAGTATCTGGAGTATGCCGACGCGCTCGCGTCCGACAAGGACAGCGAGACGCTGTCACAACTGCTCGAACGCGATGCGCGCCGCTACAGCCGCTCGCTGAGGGATGAGGTGAGCGGGATATGACGCTGACCCCGATGCGGTTCTGTCGCCATACATGGCATCATAACCCCCTGACGATGACCGTATCCTCGCGCCGGCGCACCGTTGAGCTCGCCCCGCCGACCATGCCGTCGTCGCTCATGCTGATGGGCGAACGGCTGACGGCGGTGTCCGGTCGCGGCGAGCTGTACGGCGACGACTGTCTGAGACAGTATGAGGAGCTGTGTGCGCTGTATAAGAAGGGCGAGAGCGGGGTGCTCGCCATCCCCGGGATCCCCGCGATGACGGCCAGCTTCACCTCGATCTCGCTCATCGCTCAGCCGCGCGAGAAGGTGGTCGAATACAGCTTCTCGTTCCTGCGGTGCGAGATGCCGACAGCGGCGATAGCGGAGGATCAGTTTCCGGCCGACGGCCAGACGCTGTGGGATGTCGCGTACCTCTCGGGGGTGGCGATCGACACGCTGGTCTCGCTGAACCCCTCGATCCGCTACCCGGACGAGCCGCTGTATGAGGAAAGGGTGAGATTATGTTGAAATTTGTATTCACCGATATCGAGGATAACGCGGTGGTCTTCGGCGATGTGCTGAACCTCTCGGTGCGCATGGAGGAGGATGTCCCCGCCGACGACATGACCGCTATATTTCCGTATAGGAATATTGATGAGTTGAAAACAGTGACGGTCTATGACGCGGAGGACGTGATCTTTCGCGGGGTGGTGGATGAGCAGCACAGCATCTTCTCACAGGCGGGACGGTACCTGCGCGTGGTTGTCCGCAGCATGGCGGCATACCTGCTCGATAACGAGAGCGTGCCGGTGACCTACAGCCATCCGACCGCGGGGCTCATGTATGAGAAGCACGCCGCGGGCTATGGGCTCGCCCTCTCGGATGACACCGACGCCATGTACTTTGGCGAGCTTGTCGTCACCAAGGGCATGAGCGAGTGGCAGGTGCTGTCGGCGTTCGCGTCCATGTGCTATGCCGCCCGACCGCGGGTGAGCAGCGACGGTGTGCTCTGCCTCAAGGGGCTGTCCGGCGGGGGAGAGGTCACCTTCTCTGATGAGGGGGACGGCATCCCCTATACCGAGCTGCACGAGAGCGTGCGGCGGTGTCACGAGATATCGCGGGTGAACGTCAAGGTGATCAACGCCTCGGGCTATCAGAGCCACGTGGACAACAATGATGCGCTGCAGCGCGGGGTGCGGTGTGAGCGGTACCTCAACGCGGTGCTCACCGAGACGCCGATGACGCTCGCCGACACCATGATCGAGAACGGCCGGCACAACGCCTATGTGATGCAGCTCACGCTGCCTGGTCGGTGGCTGGGGCTGCTGGGGGCTGCCGCTGCTGTCAGGAATCGCACCCTTTGCGAGCGTGACGGGCTGTATGTATGCGCGGTGCGCTATACGCTCGGTGCGTCGGGCGATATGACGACGGTCGAGCTGAGAAGGAGGGACGGATGATGTGGATATCGGACTATGTGACCCGCAACTCGATCCGCGGTGACGATCCCTCGCTCGGAGAGATCACCGCCGGCTCTGCCGAGGAGGCGACCGTATCGTCCTCGGCGAGCTACTTCAACCTGCGCACCGTCGCGCCCTATGGGATCGCCTATGTGCCGGTGGTCGGTGCGCGCACCGTAGTGCTGCCGGCGTCCGGCGGCGGGGTGGTGCTCGGGGTGCTCGCCGACAGCAGCATCCTGCCTGAGGACGCGTCGTCGCTCGAAGCGGGCGAGCTGATGCTCTACTCGCGCGGGGGCGCATCCATCGTGCTCAAGAACAACGGCTCGGTGCTGATCAACGGAAACGAGGTGGGCTAGATGGATGTTCGACTGATCGACGGCGAGATCTATCGCGACAGCGACGGCAACTACGCCTATATCAGCGGTATGGACGAGATGGTACAGCGGGTGAGGATCGCCTGTACGGTGCCGCTCGGCTCATATATATACAACCGTGCGCTGGGCATTGATCTCTATGATATCTCACCCGTTCGCGAGACGCTGACAGAGCGGCTGGATCTGCGGGTGAAGGAAGCGTGTGTGAACATCGACGACGCATATGTCGAGGTGATCGGCACGACCGTCAACGGCCATGATGTGACGGCGGCGATCGCGGTCACCGGCATGGGCGAGACAAGAACAACGGAGGTGACCTATGATGGACTCTTATGATACCATCCTGAACAGGATGGTGAACGATTATCAGACGACGACCGGCCGCGCGCTGCATGAGGAGAGCGACGTTATGCTGCGGCTGCGGCTGCTCGCGGGCGAGGTGTATCGGCTCAGAACATCCGCCGACTTTGTCCTGCGCCAGATCTTCCCGACGACGGCGGTGGGCGAGTATCTCGACCGCCATGCCGCCCAGCGCGGGCTCGAGCGCAAACCCGCCGCCAAGGCGAGGGTATATCTCTACTTCTACCGCGCCGACGGCGCCGAGGGCGCGATCACGATCCCAGAGGGCACACAGGTCTGTACATACAATACCGCGAAGCGGTTCGTCACCGTCGAGGAAACGACGATCGCCGCGTCCTCCAGCCGCGCGGGTGTGACGGTCGAGGCGGTCGAAGAGGGCGCGTCCTATAACGTGCTGGGCGGTACCATCACCGTCATCGTCACGCCCATCGCGGGCGTCGGGCGGGTGTACAACGGGACGCTCGCGACCGGTGGCGCGGATGTGGAGAGCGACGACGAGCTGCGCGAGCGGGTGCTCGACAGCTACCGCCATATCTCCAACGGCACCAACATCCCCTACTACAAGTCGCTCGCGATGTCGGTAAACGGCGTCAGCTCTGCCGGCGTAATCGGCAGGGTGCGCGGCAACGGCACCGTCAACGTCTATGTCTGCGGCGACGCGACGCCCGTCTCGGCCGCGGTGCTCGCCGAGGTCCAGTCGCTGCTCGATCAGGGGCGCGAGCTGAACGTCAGCGCGATTGCGTATAACGCGAGCATGATCGAGATTAACCTGCAGATCCTGCTCAGCGTTGAGGATGGGTATGAGTTCGATGACGTCGCCGATGAGGTGCGCGAGAAGGTCGAGCGCTATATCGAGTCGCTCGGCATCGGCTCGGATATGCTCTTGAGCAACGTCGGCGAGGTGATCCACCATATCGACGGCGTGGCGGACTATCGGTTCGTCGAGAGCTACGGCACCGACGAGCATCTGACACAGTCCCAGTATCCCGCGCCCAACCGGATCCTGATCCAGGAGGCGAGCTGATGTCTGTGCTGGCGTCAATGATCCGAAAGCTCAGCGACATCGGGGTATATGAGATGACGGGCGACGCGCTGACTGAGGAGCTGACCGTCTATGCGCGGGAGCTCGATCGGGTCGAGAACCTGCTCGACAGCGTGCTGAACGAGGCGTTCTTTGCCACTGCGATAGAGGAGGGGCTCGAGGGGTTTGAGAGGATCTTCGGGCCGGTGCGCTCGTCGCTCTCGCTCGCACAGCGGCGAGGGATGCTGTGTAAGCGGCTGCTGCTCGGCAGCGACAGCTTCACCCCGTCAAAGATGGCGACGGCGCTCGACTCGCTGAACCTCAGCTATACGCTGTCTGAGTACCCGACGGCGTTTCGGCTGAATATCATCGCAGATACCGACTATACCGCCGGCGAGCAGGCGTTGATCCTGCGCGAGATCGAACAGATGTGTCCCGCGCATCTGGAGGTGCAGGTGTGCTTCAACACCCTGCCGTGGTCCGAGCTCGACGCAAAGGGGCTGACCTTCGACGAGATCGACGCGCTGGATATGACATGGACCGCGTTCGATCAGATCGATTCTTAGAGAAAGGAAGGAGAAGCTATGGCATCATCAAGCTATACATCGAGCCTCGGGCTGTGCGCCTGGGCGTCTGCCGATAAGCCCAAGCGTGCCGACTTCGTCGCGGATAACGCGATCATCGACAACATCCTCGGCGGGCACGTCAACAACACATCGGTGCATATGTCCTCTGCCGAGAAGGCAAAGGCGCTGACGCCCTACACCATGGTGACCTATGCGGGCACCGGAGCGGCGAGCCGCACCGTATCGACCGACTACCGCCCGAGCGCCGTCATCGTCTATAAGAAGAACGTGCCGTTCACCGTGCAGTCGGACGGTGCGACCGTGGTGAACGCGGCGGTGTCGTGCTACGGGCTGGGCGCATCGTCGGGGGTGGCGATCGTATCCGCCGGATTCACGGTCTATCAGGATTCGACCGCCTCTGCGGGCGTGCTGCGCAACCTCAACGAAGAGGACGGCCAGTATGTCGCGCTGCTGTTCAAGTAAGCGCGGATAACGGGTAGCGATACCCACATTCGGAACCATAAAGAAGAACCTCCTGTGACGGCGGGAACGCTGTCATAGGAGGTTTTGTGTTGTCAGATATATGGGCACAGGCGATAGGCGGGCAAAGCTCTCGCGATGATCATGGGGCATAGCATTTTGCTCTGCAGAGGACGCGCGAACGCCTGCAGGCAGGTTCCGAAATCAAAAAAAGAGCTGCCGCATCACGCGACAGCTCGGTGGAGTTAACGGGTTAAATTATGCCTTGATCTTCTTGCGGGCGACAAGGGCTGCCGCCATCGCGAGCGCCATCATCCCGATGACATAGTACACGGTGTCGCCGGTCTTGGGCGAGGTGGAGCTCTCGTTGCCGCCGTCACTCTTCTTGCCGGCATCGGCAAAGACCGCATCGACCGTCAAATCGGAGTAGGCGATGATCTTGATCACCTTATCGGTGAGCTTGCCGTCGACGAGCTTGTAGTCGCCGGAGATCTCCCATCTGACAAAGTCGCCCTCGGGCGCGGTCAGGGTAATGGGTTCCTCGGAGCCCTTCTCGATACGGTAGGGCTGGGCATAGGCGTTGCCGGAACCGTTGATGTTCACGTTGATATAGAAGTATTCATCCGGCTCGGGGCTCTTCAGCGCGGCAGTGGAAACAGCCAGGGCAAATACGAGCGTCATAGCCAGTACAAGTGCGATTATCTTTTTCATCCTATACATCTCCTCATAGTTACATTAACTCCATATTTGTGTTCATTGTACCATTGTTGCGGGTCACTTGTCAATAGAAAGTTTCATTTCTTTCTGGAAAAACCTGACAAAAGTACCGCCCATCCGCTGTGACATATGTACAAAAACCGATGCTGTACCGCAGCTTTTCTGCGATACAGCACCGGGAAAATGATGGCAGATTACTTTGACAGCGTGAGCTGGAACCGGTCGATAGCGTTCCCCATCACACCCGCATAGCCGTCCTGAGAACCCGAGGTCTCGGTGTCGTACTGCCACGCGTAGTAGGCGCAGTTGAGCGGCGCGACGCGGTACTTAGCCCGCAGATATCCGGTCGACTGCACCACGTCCGCAGGGGTGTTGTAGTACACCTCGATGGCGTCAATCAACTTTTTGTCGCCGGCATAGCCGTTCTCATCGTCGCCGATATTATAGCCCGTGACCCACGGCAGCCACTTGCCGCCCTTGAGGTGGACGCGGTACTTGACCGATCCCTTCGTGACCTTGATCGCGATATCGGTGATCGGCTTGCCGATCTCGCCGGCATAGCCCGAGGTGCCGTCGACCTCCTTGTACCACTTGCCGCCCGCGCGCACGCGATAGAGCGCAGAGGGCAGCGGCGCGGTCGTCGTCACCGTCGATGCCGCTCCGACATAGGCGGGGCGACCCGCGCACGATACCACCGACAGCGAGCGGGTACGCCGCATCACCTCGCCGTTCGCAGAGGATCCGGTGTTGCCCTCGATGGTCGTGATGGTACCGTCGGTATTCACGCTCTCGATGATCCCGACATGGTCACAGCTATAGACCGACGGCACATAGCTCGACTTGTCGTTAGACCAGTGGAAGAACACCACGTCGCCCGATCGGTAGCCCGAGGTAACGAGCCGGCTCTTGTCATAGAACGCCTTTGCCTGGGCGCCGCAGTTTGCGGTCTTGGTGTAGAGGAGCGACGACGCGCCCGCCTCGTTGAACACCCACTGGACGAAGGTCTCGCACCAGTCATACGATGATCCCGACACCGCCGAGCCGTAGTACCAGGTGTTGTACTTGCACTTCTTGTAGTTCGTTGCCTTTGTCCCGACCTGGGCGCGGGCAACGGAGAGGATCTTATCAACAGAGGTTGACATTATTTCACATCCTTCGGTTCAATAGATATCCCCGTACATCATATGACGAAATGGGGCAGAAGGTGTCCGTCCTGCGATGCAGACCCCTTCACCAAAGGCGTGAAAAAAAGAAAAGTTGCATAAAACTATGCAACCTTTCTGAAAAAAACGAGATCCTTCACGAGAGCTCGGCAATCTCCATGATGAGGCGTTCGGTCTTCTCCCACCCGAGGCACGGGTCGGTGATGCTCTTGCCATAGACGCCGTCACCGAGCTGCTGGCAGCCGTCCTCGATATAGCTCTCGATCATGAATCCCTTGACCAGCTGCCGGATATCGTCGTTATAACGGCGGAAGGCGAGCACCTCCTTGACGATGCGGGGCTGCTCGAGGTACTGCTTGTTCGAGTTCGAGTGGTTGGTGTCGATGATACAGGAGGGATAGCTGAACACACCCTCGCTGTACAGCCGCAGCAGATGCATGATATCCTCATAGTGATAGTTCGGCAAGCTCTCGCCGTGCTTGTTCATATAGCCGCGCAGGATCGCATGGGTATAGGGGTTGCCCTTCGAGTGCACCTCCCACCCGCGGTACAGGAACGTGTGTCCGTGCTGGGCGGCGGTGATCGAGTTCATCATGACCGACAGGTCGCCGCCGGTGGGGTTCTTCATCCCCACGGGCACATCCACCCCCGAGCTGACGAGCCGGTGCTGCTGGTTCTCGACCGAACGCGCGCCGATGGCGACATAGGCGAGGATATCGTCGAGGTAGCGGTGGTTCTCGGGATAGAGCATCTCATCCGCACACGAGAACCCCGTCTCGCGCAGCGCGCGCAGGTGCATCGAGCGGATGGCGACGATCCCCTTGAACATATCGGGCTTTTGGTTCGGGTCGGGCTGGTGGAGCATCCCCTTATAGCCCGAGCCGGTGGTGCGGGGCTTGTTGGTATAGATGCGCGGGATGATGAACACCCGGTCGGCGACCGCATCCTGGACGCGCCTAAGGCGCGTGATATAGTCGATGACGCTGTCCTCGTTATCCGCCGAGCACGGCCCGATGACGAGGATGAGCCGGTCGTCCTCGTTGCGAAAGATGGCTTTGAGCTGTTCGTCGCGGTCGGCGACCGTCTCGCGCAGCGATTTGTCGAGGGGGTACATCTTTTTGACATCCATGGGGATGGTCAGCTTTCGTTCAAATTCCATATTCATCTGCATCGTGCGATCCTCCTACCGATTGAAATACGCGCGGCGTTCGGTCGACAGCCGCATCTTCTCGCGCAGCGATTCGACGTCACCCTTCTCGATCATATCGCGCATCGAGAGGAACTCGCTCGAGAAGATATCCATATACCGCAGCAGCATCTCGCGGTTGAGCATGAACAGCTCGGACCACATCGCGTCGTTGATGTTGGCGATCCGCGTCAGATCGCGGAACGAGTCGCCGGTATAGTCGACCAGATGCTGGTTGTCGGAGCACGTCATCAGCGCGACGGCGATACAGTGCGTCAGCTGGGACAGATAGCCGATCATCTCGTCGTGTTCCTCGGGCGACAGCACCGCGATATGGCAGAACCCCAGCAGCCGCCCCATGCTCTGCGCCCACGCGATCGCGGACTGGGTGTTCTGCTCGGTGGGCGTGATGATGAAGTTCGCCCCGCGAAAGATCGCGTCGTCGGCGTTCTCGACGCCGTAGACCTCCTTGCCCGCCATGGGGTGCGAGGCGATGAACTCGACGTCGTCCCGCAGCATCCGCTGGATATCATAGACGATGCACGACTTGACGCCGGTCACGTCGGTGATCATCGCGCCGCTCCTGAAATACTGCTGGTAGCTCTCGATCCACTCGACGAACACCTTCGGATACAGCCCGAAGATCACCGCGTCGGCGGACGCTACCACATCGCCTACCACCGAGGTGTACGCCTCGTCGACGATCCCGTTTGCCAGCGCAAAGTCCACGGCGCTGCGCCGCTTCTCGATCGCGGTGACGTGGAACCCGAGCCGCTTGAGCGCCTTGGCATAGGAGCCGCCGATCAGCCCCAGCCCCACGATCAGGATCCGCGAGTTACTGATCCATTCCATCTTCTGATACCTCCACATGCAGCTCCCTCAACCGATCAAAGAAGTCGGGAAAGCTCTTTTCTACTTGTTCGGCGCCGTCTATCACGCCGCCGAACCGCGCCGCCAGCACCGACAGCGCCATCACGATACGATGGTCGCCGTGTCCGTCGAGCAGCTCGTTCGGCGCGTGCAGGTCGCCTGCGCGCACCGTCACGGTGTTCTCGCCGACCTGTGTATCTGCGCCGAACTTATTTAGCTCCGCACGCATCGCAGCCGCGCGGTCGCTCTCCTTGAACCGCAGCCGCGCGGTGCCGCTGAACATGCCGCCTCCCTGCAGTGCTGCGACCGCGAACAGCACCGGCCCGAGATCGGGACAGTCGCTGATATCAATGACCTCGTGCGAGGTTCTGATTCTCTCAAAAAGACGCTTATAGACCCGGTCCCCCTGCAGGGTATCGGGAGACAGCCCGGCGACCTCGACCGCGCCGCCGGCGGCATTCAACGCCTCGAAGAACGCGGCGTTCGAGCAGTCGCCCTCGACGGTGACTGAGCGTGCTACGTACCGCTGTCCGCCCGCGATCCGGTAGGTATCGCCGTCGGACGATACCGCCACGCCGAAGGCGTTGAGCGACGATACCGTCATGTCGATATAGGGACGGCTCTCGACCGGCGGGATCAGGACGATCTCGCTGTCGTCCGGCAGCATCGGCAGCGCGAACAGCAGCCCCGAGACGAACTGGGAGCTGATGTTGCCGGGGATGCGATAGACGCCGGCAGCAAGCGCGCCGCCGACCGTGACCGCATCCGCGCCCTTGTCATAGTACAGAGAGCGTGCGCGGGCGATCTCCTCATAGACCGACAGCGGGCGGCTCATCAGGTAGGGGGTGCCGGTGAGGGTGGCGCGCCCCTGTGACAGCATACACAGCGGGATGAAAAACCGCAGCGTGCTGCCGCATTCGTCACACCGCAGCACCGCGTTCTCCTGTCGATAGAGCACGTTCGTGCCGCGCACGACGGCGGTATCGCCGGTGAGCGTGATCTTAGCCCCCAGCGCTCGAAGGCACCCGATCGTCGCCGTTATATCGCGCGACAGCGACAGCCGCCGCACCACGCTCTCGCCGTCGGACAACCCCGCGCAGATGAGCAGCCGGTGTGCCATGCTCTTTGACGGCGGGACCATAACGGTGCCAAAAGCCCTGGACGGTTCTATCCGTACGCGCATCCTACACCTCGCCGCACAGAACGTCGATCGCGTCAAGGTAGCCCTGTACCCCGCGTCCGGCGATCGTGCACACGCACGCCGAGCGGATATAGCTGATTTGGCGGAACTCCTCGCGCGAGCTGACGTCTGAGATATGCACCTCGACCGTCGGCACGCCGACCGCCTTGACCGCATCGAGCAGCGCAACGCTCGTGTGTGTATAGGCGCCGGGGTTGATGACGATGCCGTCATACCGGCCGTAGGTCTGCTGGATCCAGTCGACGAGGTCGCCCTCGTGGTTGCTCTGGCGGATATCGACCTCGATCGAGCGGCTCGCCGCATGGGCGCGGATCAGCCCGCACAGTTCGTCATAGGTCATACGGCCATAGATATCGGGCTCGCGGATGCCGAGCATATTCAGGTTCGGGCCGTTGATGACACGGATTCTCATATCGTTCACTCTCCGTAGATGATCGCCTGCGCCACCTGTTCGGGGGCAGCGTCGGCGTCGATGATATAGTCGGCGGCGTCCATATACAGCGGCATCCGCCGGTCGTATAATGCGATCAGCTTCTCTTTCTCGTTTGCAAGCGGCCGGTCGTCGGTCGGGATGAGGTGCTCTAGCGGCCGGTCGAGCAGGTACAGCGCGCCGTTGAGCCGCATCGCCTCCACGTTGTCCTTGCGGATCACCGCGCCGCCGCCGGTGGCGATCACCATGCCGGTTTTGGGGGCGAGCTCCTCGATGACCGCGTGCTCACACTCGCGAAAATACGCTTCGCCCTTTTCTCGAAATAGCGCGGCGATCTCGCCGTACCGCTCGACGATCATGCTGTCGGTGTCGACAAACGGACGCCCCAGGCGTTCGGCGACGAGCTGCCCGACGGTCGACTTGCCGGAGGACGGCATCCCGATCAGCACGATATTTCTTTTATCGAACAATAACTCCTCATAAATATCGTTCGTCAGCCCCACGGGATCGCGCCGATCCCCGGTGAACAGCGCAGATGCCAGCACCGCCTGGGCGACCAGCATATACAGCCCGCCCTCGGCGGGGATATCCATCGCCCGCGCGCGGGTCACAAGCGGGGTCGACAGCGGGTTGTAGACCGCGTCGATCACACCCGACAGCGAGGGGAACCGCGTCAGGTCGACCGGACAGCCGAACAGCCCCGGGTACATCCCGACGGGGGTGGTGTTCACGATGACATCCGCATCGGTATGGCGGGCGAGCATCTCGTCATAGGTGATGCACCCCTCGCGGTCGCTCCGGCTGACGCGCAGCACCAGGGCTGCGCCTAGGCGTTCGACCACCGCGCGCGCGGTGCGCGAGGTCCCGCCGGTGCCGAGGATCAGCACCTTCTGATGGCGAACACTCACGCTCGCATGCTCGAACAGCGCCTGCATCCCGCCGAAGTCGGTGTTATCACCGTACAGCGTGCCGTCGCGGTTCACGATGGTGTTCACCGCGCCGATGGATGCGGCATTGTCGCTCAGCTCATCGAGGTACGGGATCACCGCCTGCTTGTAGGGGATGGTGACGTTCAGCCCTTTATAATTCTTCTCCAGAATAAAACACTCCAGCTCATCCGGGTTTAGTTCTTTCAGAGAATATTGATAATCCGCGATCTTCTCATGGATCTCCTTCGAGAAGCTGTGCGGCAGCCGCTCGCCGATCAGTCCGTACTCCATCCTATCCCCCCAGCCAGTCGGTGCCGAAGCGCACAGTGAGCATATCGGCGAGTGACAGCGCGGTCAGCGCGTCGACCACCGCACGCGCACGGTGGATGATAGCGGGGTCGTGGCGGCCGCGCAGCTGCAGCGTCGCGTCTGTCAGCCGATCCATATCGACCGTCTGCTGTTCCTGAAAGATGGACGGCGTCGGCTTGACCGCGCACGAGAACAGCAGGGGCATCCCGTTGGTGATGCCGCCGTTGACGCCGCCGTTGTGATTGGTTTTGGTTTTTATTTCTTTATCAGAAATATAGAAAGCGTCGTTATACGCCGACCCGCGCCCGTTCACCCGCTCGAACGCGCCGCCGAACTGGACGCCCTTGATCCCGGGGATCGAGAACAGCGCGTGGGCGAGCACGCCCTCTACCGTATCGAACCACGGCTCGCCCACACCGGCACAGATGCCGGTGACAGCGGTCTCGAGCACCCCGCCGACGCTGTCGCCGTCCTTGGCGGCGGCTTCGATCGCTCTGCGCATCTTGTCGGCGCGCTCGTCGTCGAGCACGGCAAAGCTCCGCTCACCGAGCGTGCGGATATCCGCCTCGATATCGCCGAAGGCGCGATCGCTCACCCCGCCCAAGGAGCGGATATGGGTGCCGATCAGGATGCCGTGATCCTTCAGAGCCGAGAGCAGGATCGCTCCCGCGGCGACCAGCGCTGCCGTCACGCGACCGGAGAAGTGCCCCCCGCCGCGATAGTCCTCGTATCCGTGATACTTCATATGCGCCGTATAGTCGGCGTGTCCCGGCCGCGGCAGAGAGCGCGTCGCCGCATAGTCGCCGCTGTGCTGGGCGGTGTTCGGGATCAGCACGGTCAGCGGGGTGCCGGTTGTTCTGCCCTCGAACACACCGCTGACGATCCGATAGGGGTCGTCCTCGACGCGCGCGGTCGATATCTTGCCCGAAGGACGGCGCAGCGAGAGCTGTCGGCGGATAGTCGCATCGTCGATGACGATCCCCGGCGCCAGCCCATCGAGCACCGCGCCGATTATCTCGCCGTGGCTCTCGCCGAACAGCGTGAGCGTGATCGCAGAGCCGAATGTATTCTTCATCGTATCACTCCTTTGGGATCGTATTGAGCAGCGGTCGCAGCGCGCCAAAGGGCAGCTCCTCGAACCGAAAGCTCCCGGGCTCGTCCACCTTCACCACCGTCACGCCGTCAAGGGACGCCTTCTTGTCATGGAGGAGGGCGGCATAGACGCGCTCGGGGTCCATCGTGACCGCCGTCGGCAGCCCGATCCGTTCGAGTACTTGCAACAGGCGCGGCCGCAGTGCATCCGACACCATCGGGAGCATCCCGAGCGCAACACATTCGCCGTGATACAACCCGTTCTCGTTCTCGAAGCTCTCGATCCCGTGGCCGATGGTGTGACCGAAGTTCAGCACCCGCCGCAGCCCCGATTCGCGCTCGTCGCGCTCGACGACCGCTTTCTTGATCAGCAGGGAGCGGGTGATGATCTTGTCGATACGGTCATATATATTTCCTTTTTCGAATAATTCGAACAGTTCGGCGTCACTCGTCAGCGACATCTTCAGCGCCTCGGCGAGCCCGTTCCTGACCTGTCGCGCGGGCAGGGTTGCGAGCACGTCAAGGTCGATCAGCACCCGTCGGGGCTGGTAGAACGCGCCGACAATGTTCTTGATGCCGTCGAGGTTCACGCCGGTCTTGCCGCCGATGGACGAGTCCACCTGTGACAGCACGGTGGTCGGGATGTTGTAGAAGTCGATCCCGCGCATAAAGCTTGCGGCGGCATATCCCGCAAGGTCACCCACGACCCCGCCGCCGACCGCGACCACACAGTCCCCCCGTGTGAATCCGTATCGCAGCATCGCCGACAACAGCTCCTGAAAGCAGGAGAGGGTCTTGCTGTGCTCGCCAGAGGGGGTGAGGACGTAGCGGTACGGCTCGGCACACCGTTGAGCGACCGTATCGGCATAGCGCTCCGGTACGCCGTCGTCGGTGACGATCATCACCTTTCGGGACAGCTCAAGATACGCGCCTGCCTGCGCGAGCGCGCCGCGTTCGATGATGATATCATAGCTGCGATCGCCAAGGTCCATCTGTAACACGCGCTTCATCATTCGTCGTCCTCTTTCAGGATGATCTCGTCGCTGTAATGCCCGACCACCTTCAGTCGGTCACAGTGCAGCGAGATATGGCGCAGCATGTTCTCGCCGTTCTCGCCGGTCTCGTCGCCCTCTGCCTCGATGTAGAAGTAGTACTGCCACGCAAGGTCCTTCATCGGGCGGGAGCGCAGGGCGCGCATATTGAATCCGTAGCTGCCCATGATGTTGAGCGCCTTGGCGAGCGCGCCGACCTCGTTCTTGACGGTGAACATGAGCAGGAACTTTCCGTCGTCGGAGCCAAGGTTTGTGTTCTCGGCGCGGGAGAACACCGCAAACCGGGTGGAGTTGAGCGCGCTCTCGTTGATATCGTGGTCGAGCTGCTCGAGCCCATAGAGCCGCGCGGTCTCGATGCTCGCGATGGCGGCGACGCTCTTGTCCGCGCCGTCGCGCACCGCCTTTGCCGCCATGGCGGTGTTGGTGGCGTCGATGGTCTGGTAGCCCTTGCGCCTGATATACTCGGCACACTGGGACAGCGCCTGCGGGTGGGACATGACCGTCCTGATATCCTTGAGCGACGCGCCCGGCACGCCGAGCAGGTGCTGAGAGATGCGCAGCGTATAGATCCCGTTGACGTACAGATCGCCCGAGAACATCAGATCCATCACCTGGCCGACCTCGCCGGCATAGCTGTTCTCGATCGGCAGCACACAGCTGTCACACTCGCCGCTGACGACGGCGTCGTACGCCGCCTTGAAGTCGGGGAAGGAGATCACCCGTCCATAGGGGAAGATCCGCTTCGCGGCGATGTTGGCGAACGCACCCTCGATCCCGCTGTAGGCGATCTTTGCGCCCGACAGCAAGCTCTCCTGGTACTGCTTCGATACCGCCAGCTCCTCCTGCAGAAAGCGGATATAGTAGGAGCGGATCGAGTAGTCCTTGATGTAGGAGGCGTTCTTCTGCATCAGCGACTGCTCCCGCGCGGCGTCATATACCGGCAGCGCGTGTTCCTTCTTGTACTCGGCAATGGTCTTCGCCGCCTGCATTCGGCGGCTGAAGAGCTCCGCCATCTCTCTGTCAATCTCGTCGATCTGTCGGCGCGCTTCATCGAGCTTGTCCATATCCATCTGTCCTTTCGTAAAAAAATCAGCGGCCCTGCCCAAAAGAACAGAACCGCTTTCCGTTATCCGTGAAAGTACCTGTTACATCCGAGCAGCTCAACTCATCCGGGCATAGTAAGTAAAGCCCGCAAAAAAGCGAACGAACGTAAAGGTATAATAGGAGCAAAGTGACCCGAGCATATTCCTGATAGCTGTCATGTCGATCGCTCCTTTCTGTCGATAGGGGACGTCCGCCGTCCCTAGATGACACTATAACACACTAAAGCGCAGAAGTCAAGCCGAAATCCTAAAAAACACAACAGCAGGGCTGCGGTAACAACCACAGCCCTGCTGGAACGGATACGATATCCGAAGAGATTACTTGCTGCTGATCGCGGCCTGCGTCGCAGGTATGTAGTTCTGGGAAAGTTTTCCCAGAAACATTGAGCACGGCCGTCTCACGCCGCTTGCCATTGAAGAAGCACTTCAGCGGGTCGTTCGGGTCGCCGTCAAAGCGAAGATACCACTCAAAACCGTCTTTTGACGCGACGATCTTCTCGACAAACGCCTCAACCACATTCGGCGGTACATCCTTGTCGTCGTCGATGCTCGTGTACCTCTCCAGCGCGTACTGCAGGACCGTTAGCTTCTCGTCATAGTCGATGACCTCTGTATCGGGATCCCGGCGTCTCTCCAACTCTTTGATCTCATTATAGATAGTCTCAGTGGACTTGTCAATTGATTCGATCCGGGCTTGGAACTCTTCTCTTGAAAGCACATCCTCCATCCGCATATCCACCAGATTATCGCGCTTTCTTTTCAGCCGTTCCAGCTCCGCCTTTTTCTCCGCGATCAGCTGCTGAGTATCGTCCTCTTCCTCATCATCCGCGATGTGCTCGCGGAGCATGGAATTGGCAAGCTCCAGCACGCGCTCCTTATTGTTCAAGAATTCGCGGAAGATGACGTTCGCCATCATCTGCAGCTTCCACTGCGGTATCATCGGCGTCTGACAGATGCCCTCGAGCGATAAGCCCTTGTTCTTGCGCGTCCGGTAGGAGCCTGTATGGACCTGACCGTAACAGAGGTACGCCGGATTCGTCACGCCGTTCGTCCTCGTCCACACGCGCTTGCTGAAGGTGTGTCCGCATGAACAGACGAGCAGCCTTGCCCATACATCCTTCAGCGGCCGCTTGCCCTTCGTAGCCGGAGTCTGCCGACCGGTTTTCAGGTTTTTCAGTTCTTGTCTTTTTGAAGCCATAATCATCTGCACCCTTTCATATTCTTCTACGGTGATGATCGGCTCGTGCCGACCCTGTACCCGGGTAAACTCGATCTCCCCGTAGTTTTTGATTTTCTTCTGCTTGAGATAGTCCGGCGTGAATTCCTTGTGATAGGTCATGATCCCGCAGTAAAAGGAATTTTGCAGCACATGGGAGATAACCGTCTCGTACCACTTGCTATTCCCCTTCGCCGTCTTACGCCCCGCCTGCTCCAGCTGATACTTGATGCTGGTCAGGCCGTCTCCGCGCAGATACAGGTCATAGATCATCCGCACGGTTTTTGCCTGCTCGGGATTGATGCGGAATTCGACCTTTTTCTCGTTGCCGATATGGGTCTCGATCCTGTCGTAGCCGAGGATATTCCCGTTGCCGAAATACACGCCGTTGTCCATCGAGGTCTGCAGACCGCTTTTCACACGCACGGAGGTCTTGCGGCTTTCATCCTGCGCAAGGGTAGCCATAATGGTGAGCCGAAGTTCACCATCACAGTCAAAGGTACGGATGTTGTCGTTGATGAAGAACACCTCGACGCCGTACTCCTTCAATGTCCGCGTGTACTGCAGCGTGTCCACCGTGTTGCGCGCAAATCGCGACACCTCGCGGGTGATGATCATATCGAATTTGCGTTTCTTGGCGTCACGGATCATCTGCATGAACTGCGGGCGCTTCTCGGCAGAGGTGCCAGTGATGCCCTTGTCGATATACCGGTCGACCAGCTCCCACTCCGGCTTCAGCGCAAGGATGGGCTTGTACCAGTCGAGCTGATTATCCAGCGCCTCCAGCTGTTCCTTGTGGTCGGTCGATACGCGCGCATAGATCACGATGCGGCGCCTTCCGATGTCATCAAACATTTTTACTCACTCCCCTATCTGTTTCAGATTCATTGATGACGAACTGCGACAGGTCAACGGCGTCGGCATAATCGGCTAAAATGTTCCGATAGATACAGGCTGAAATATGCCCGTCCCGATACAGCTGCTCGATCAGCTTGAGCGCCGCGAATACTGTTTTGCAGTCCTCCTTATCTCCTATTTTACCGACAGTAGAGTGCTTGGCAAATGTGCGATCGTTATTGTTCATGTCCTGCACCCCCTATCTCGCGCCCTGTTCGCGCTGTTTCAGATATTTTTTATAATGCTCGATGGCGTCATAAAGATATTTGATAAATTCCTCATCCGTCATATCCTTGCCGATACGACTGCGCAGCTCGTCGGCAGGGACCTTGACCTTCTCGACCTGATTGGGTTTCTGCTCGTCCATGATCGAGGCGATCTGCTCATAGGTGATACTGCCGTTTTTGAACTGATCGCGGATACGGCGCGCCTGTGCGTGTGAGGGGAACACTTCCTTCTCGCGCTCGTCGATGCAGTCCACGATGTCGCGCTGTACCTCTTCATTGAGGTAGGACAGCTCCACCGCGGGACGCATACCGATTTTGCCGTCATCAACAAATTGCAGCAACTCGGGGACGAGGTTTGTCAGGCGGATATAGCGGAACACTTGATCTCTGCTTATATTCTCTTTCGCGCCGATACTTTTAGCCGCATCAGACTTTGTCGCCACTGGCGACAAAGTTCCATCAGTTGATAAATCCGTCCGATTACCCTGCCGTTTCATTGCATCCATCTTCATCTTAAACGCCCACGCCTTCTCGGACGGGAGCAGCTCGGTGCGCTGACAGTTGGAATCCACCATCATCACCGTCGCCGTATCACGGTCAACGAAGTGAACAGTACACGGCACCTTCTTTAATCCCAACCTCTCCGCCGCGTGATAGCGTCTGTGACCGGATATGATCTCATAGCTGTTCTCCACACCTTCAACAGGACGGACGATCAGCGGATTCAGAATACCGTGTTCACGAATACTCTCTGTCAGTTCATCCATACTATCATTGTCAATCACCTTGTAGGGGTGATCCTCAAAGGGAACCAGCTCCTCTAGCTTAATGATAAGAGATTTTGGCTTTTGCACTGCAGGAGTCCCTTTGCCTTTGACTGCAGCTTGAGCGACTGCAGTCGGCTCGGCTTTTGTTGTAGCCTTGCTATTCATATTACCTTCAGAATTCTTGTCGGTCTTTTTAACCGCTTTTCCATCGCTCATAAAATATACCTCCATTCGATTAGTTTTAATTTTTCACATCTTCATAAAAAGCAATGGCAATCCTTCTGCCATTCAATCATCAAACAATCTCATCGAGAGAATCCTTCCTTATTCTCTCTTACATCGACCATTCTGTAGCCCTTGTTATGCTCATACGGGTCTAACGCCCGCTGGATATTTTGCTCGCTTTTCAGCAGATACCGCACATGAGGCAGGCCGCTCAGAATGGACTGCGCAGTTTCTTTCTGCAATCTTAATCGGTTCAAATAATAGGTGCACTTGTCGCGCTTCTGCTTATACTCCGCGATCTGCTCGGGAGTCTTGGCATTACGCAGCTTATTCCGCCAATGCTCACGGGCGGATTTCATCTTATCAATTTCAATCTCATGTTGGGCGATATAGTCTCCCACATCGCTTTCGGTTGTGAATTTTGCTTCTGCCATCAGAAGCATCTGTCTGTTATACTTTTCAAAAAACCGCTTTGCCCCTTTCATCTCAGGCGACTTCGCCTTCATCTTGACCTCCGCAACAAGTCGGGGCATCATCGCCTGCTCATAGATCAGCTCGCAGATGAGCTTGATCATCTCGATCGTTATATCCAGAACAAGGATAAACAGCGTCGCATAGATTTCCGGAAGAGATCCATAACGAAGATCGGTGTAATAGAAATTCGTACGGCAGAAATAATCCCTATCGGGCGGATGAAACCGAACCCAATCATAGGAAAAATACGGTTCGTTGAAATCGTTATACCGACTCTGCACTCTCCGCAAATCATACTCACGGTTCTCTGCCAACCGCTGTAATATGGCGGGACGGTCATACTCTTCGCCCAAACGATACAGTCTGGTCGCTTTCGACGAGTTGACGGAACGGATGGTCGCATACTTACGGTTCGGATTGAAGCTGAATACATATCCCTGCGCTTTCATCATAGTGGTAAAGGAATTCTTATCCCAGCTCATGGATAACGCATAATCGATTGCTTCTCTCATCAAATTGAACTTTGTCGGCTCGCCGTTCTTCTCGGCATTGTACATCGTTCGGGATGCTCTTTTGCCGGGCTGCTCGATTACGGTCAGACCTTCTCTCGCGCACATCTCATCGGACAGCCGCCGCATACGGTAATACTCTCGCATTGAGCAATCGTACTTTTTGCCGTCCCACATTCCGACTGCGTTTACGATAAAATGATTGTGAAAGGTACCGGTATTGAAATGGGTCGCAACTAAGACCTGATAATTATCGCCCCACATCTTTTGCGCGAGTTCAACGCCGAGTCGGTGACACTGCTCTGCCGTGACCTCTCCGGTCTTGAAGCTCTGATAGGCATGGTACGCGATATTGCCGCCGGTCTTTCCGTAGCGCTCCTGGACGTCCCGCATTTCTTCAAACGCTGTATCCGCTTTACAGTTGATACCGGTAACGGCATGGATCTGTTCTTCGGCGTTATCCGTCTTTTCTTCGTTAGCGGCATATTTGATTACCTGCTGCAAA
>CAJODM010000018.1:0-1278 GCA_905233755.1 uncultured Ruminococcus sp. | reverse complement strand
ACACGAAACAGACTGTCCTTAACCTGCCAGATCTTCGTCACCGCCATCGCCGTCAACCTCCCTTCCGTGGAATATATCCATCAAGATGGCTTGCGCTTCTTTCAGCAGGGTGACTTCCTTTGACGTGTCGTCATAGCGTTCAAGATACTGTCGAGCCATACCGATCTTACGGTAAGCGAGCTTGAAGCCTTCAGCCGGCATCTCCATGATCTTGCGGTCGAGAGCGCAGTTGCGGATATATTCGCCGGCAGCCATACCGCACCGGCGCGCTTTGCGCTTGATTGTTCCCTTTTCGTTCTTGGTCACTCGGATATTGATTTGTTCGGTTCTTTCCCGCATGGTGTATCACCTCCATTCATTTTATATTGCCCGCCCGGTTTGTCGCCCAAGCGACAACGGGCGATGGCTATTCGAAAACAACGCGCCTCGGCACTGTTTTCTCAAGGGGTCATAGGGGCGGGAGCCCCTTACGGGCTCACGAGCCCTCCGGTTTTGGCTATACAAAACCTATGCTCGCTATCCTTACGGATAATATAGCCGCGTATAGCCGTCATCATTTTGGCTGAATCGGCACGGAAAGCCGCCGCACTTTCCGCTGATTTACTGAATCAAATAACATCAGCTCCTTCCTGATAATTCGCATCGATTTTCTGTCAATAAAACGGAGACCTAATCAATGCTGTGGGTATTGATTTCAGAGGCTTTTTTATCTCCTCTACCCTTATAAAAGATAAGCCTCGGTAAAATATTCCATATTCTTAAAAATTTTTTCAAAAAACTTTTAAAAAACAAAAAAGCGGTGCTGAATCTTTAGACTCAGCACCACGGTTTATTGCGGTTTATTCAATTTTTAAGCCTGTCTTTTTGATGAAATCTTTTTTCAGTTTTGCAAGTCTTTTTGATACTCCGCTGTTATTTGCCATGCCGACAGCCTCTGCAATTTCAACTTGGGAGTATCCCTTTATCGTCATTTTAAAGATCTTACGATCAGTCTCACTAAGAGATTTCCAATACTCTTCAACAGATATCTCGGCAACTATTTCTTCTTCAGCATCCGAAATTTCCTCATAGTCTTTCTCACTTAGTTCCTTCTTATAAAGCGTAGGATGCTTTGTGTCCGTATGATACCATCTGCGTTCGTGATTCTTTGCACGGTAATTATTCTTGATTTTGGGATTAATACTATTATTCAATAAAACACTTTAAAAGTTGAAATCGATGTGGTATAATGTATACGGTGATGAAACGATGAGTTATACATTTATACTATTATTCAAT
>CAJODM010000017.1 GCA_905233755.1 uncultured Ruminococcus sp. | reverse complement strand
AGGTTTTCTTCTATATACTGTTGTTCTGTTGGCTTTTGCTTCTTATTTTTGCCTGTTCTTCCGCTTTTGGCTTGCAATCCGTTTTCCTTTAAGATCCTTGCTATCTTGTATTCGCTTACGTCTATTCCTCTTATTAACAATTCTTTGCGGATCCTTATCCGTCCGTAATTTCTGTTGTTTTTATTGAAACAGTTAATTACTTCGATTTCTATGGATTTTCTTTCACTTTCGCTTTCTTTTGGTTCGTAGTAGTATTCGCTTCTTGATACACCCATTACACGGCATACTTCGCTTACGTTTTTATTCTTGATCTCTCTTTTTGCAAACTCTATTCGTCTGTTGGGTGCTTCGCAAAGTATGCCGCTGCTTTTTTTAGTATTTCATTCTCCATCTTTAAGCGTTCGTTTTCTTTTCTGAGCTTTCGTAGTTCTGCGTCATCGCTTCGCAAATGTCCTTTCCCCACAAACGCTTCGTTTCCGTACGTTTCGTACTCGTCTATCCACCGGTAGAGCATCACTTTATTGATTCCCAGTTTCTCTGCTACTACCGCCGGCTTTATTCCGTCTTTGTTTACCAATTCGCATGCATTGACTTTGAATTCTTTGCTATAACTTCTGTTCATTTTTGACACCTCTTTGAGTTTATTATATTATTCACTCTTCGATGTGTCCAGTTTTACTATACAACTTTCCACTCTTCACTCTTCAATCTTCACTCTTCACTTGCCTTTCTTATTCCTCTTCACTTGCCTTTCCTAATTCCCCACTTGCAACGCATACGTTTTTGTGCTATAGTATAGAATGTATATATATGTGCTGCTGTGAGGTAATGCTATGAATACAGACGCGATCGGGGTATTCGACTCGGGGCTCGGCGGGCTGACCGCCGTGCGCGAGATGCTCGAGATACTCCCGCACGAAAACATCATCTACTTCGGCGATACGGGGCGCGTGCCCTATGGCTCCAAGAGCCGCGATACCATCAGCCGCTATGCGCTGCAGGACGCGCGGTTCCTCAAGAGCCGCGGCGTGAAGTTCATCGTCGCGGCGTGCGGCACCGTCAGCTCGGTCGCGCCCGACCTGTCCGACGAGCTGTCCCTGCCCTATACCGGCGTGGTGCACCCCACCTGCTACACGGCGATGGAGCGTACCGTCACCGGCCGCATCGGGGTCATCGGTACCACCGCGACCATCTCGTCCCACAGCTACAAGAACCGCATCGAGCTCAAGCAACCCTCGTTCAAGGTATATGAGCAGGATTGTCCGCTGTTCGTCCCGCTGGTCGAGAACGGCATGACCGACACCGACGACGAGATCGTCAGCAAGATCGTCGAGCGGTACCTGCACGGCTTGCGCGAGAAGGACGTCGATACCATCATCCTGGGATGTACCCACTATCCGCTGCTGTCGGACGCCATCCGCGCGTATATGGGCGACGACGTCGCGCTCATCGACTCGGGCAAGGAGACCGCGCTCTATACCGCCAAGCTGCTGCAGGAATACGGGCTGCTAAGCGACAGCAGCGCGCCGGCATCGGCAGAATTCTATGTCAGCGATACGCCGGCGGACTTTGAGAAATACGCAGGAATATTCCTAAGAAGAAATATAAATAACAGCGTCAGCCGCATCAACATCGAGGAATACTGATGGACTTCGGATATATCATCACCATAACCGGCACCCAGACCGTCGACGGCGAGACCGACTCGGTCGAGGTGGTCACGACCGGCGAATACCATGAAGAGAACGGGAGCAAGACCGTCCACTATATCGAGTACTCTAACGAGGATCCCAACCTTCGCACCGACACCACCGTCACGATAGACGGCGACGACCGCCTCACCATCCTGCGTCGGGGCGAGACCAGCTCGCGGCTGGAGCTGCAGCGCGGGCGGCGACACCAGTGTGCATACGAGACGCCGATGGGTCAGCTGATGATCGGGGTATATACCGACGATATCCGCGACACCCTCTCCCCTATGGGCGGCGACCTCTACGCCTCGTATCAGCTCGACTTCTATGCCGACGTCGTATCGAACAACGAGTTCCATATCAATCTGAAAGAGAAGGAATAATCATGTCAAGAACCAGCACATTTGTCACCGAGAACCTTAGAGAGAAGATCACCGCCGCCGTCGCCGCCGCCACCGAGCAGGGGCAGCTCCCCGCAGGCGAGCTGCCGCCGTTCATTATCGAGGAGCCCGCCGACCGCTCCCACGGGGATATCGCCACCAACATCGCGATGGCGGGAGCGCGGGTGTTCCGCACCGCACCGCGCAAGGCAGCCGAGATCATCCTTGAGCATCTCGATCTTAAGGGCTCCTATATCGACAGATACGAGATCGCGGGCCCGGGATTCATCAACTTTTTTCTTTCAAAGAATTATTTTGCCTCGGTCCTGCGCGATATCGAGCGCGAGGGCGACAACTACGGCGCATCTGACTACGGCAGGGGCGAGCGGGTGATGGTCGAGTTCGTCTCCGCCAACCCCACCGGCCCGATGCATATGGGCAACGCGCGCGGCGGCGCGCTGGGCGACTGTCTCGCCGCGGTGCTCGACAAGGCGGGGTTCGACGCCTATCGCGAGTTCTATGTCAACGACGCGGGCAACCAGATCGAAAAGTTCGCGCTGTCGCTGCAGGCGCGATACCTGGGGCTCTTTGACGACAGCATCCCGTTCCCCGAGGACGGCTATCACGGAGCCGATATCACCGAGCGCGCCGAGCAGTTCGCGGCGCTACACGGCGACAGCTATGTCACCGCCGACGAAGAGGAGCGCAAGGCGGCGCTGGTTCAATTTGCGCTGCCCAAGAACATCGAGAAGATGCAGCACGATATGGCGACCTATCGCATCGCGTTCGACCGCTGGTTCTATGAGAGCGATCTTCACAGCGCGGGCGAGGTGAAGGCGGTCGTCGATACCCTCGCTGAGAAGGGGCTGACCTATGAGCTCGACGGCGCGATATGGTACCGCAACCGCGAGGTCTGTACCGAGCTGCTGCGCGCACAGGGACGCTCTACGGAAGAGATCGACAAGCTCGAGCTCAAGGACGACGTCCTCATCCGCAAGAACGGCAACCCCACCTACTTTGCCGCCGATATCGCGTATCATAAGAACAAGTTCGACCGCGGGTTCTCGCGGTTGATCGACGTATGGGGCGCGGATCACCACGGTCACGTCATGCGGCTCAAGGGCGCGATGAACGCCATCGGATATGACGGCGACCGGCTCGACATCCTCTTGATGCAGCTCGTCAAGCTCGTGCGCGGCGGCGAGATCGTGAAGATGTCCAAGCGCACCGGCAAGGCGATCCAGCTCTCCGACCTGCTCGAAGAGGTGCCGGTCGACTCGGCGCGGTTCCTGTTCAATACCCGCGAGGCGACCACCCAGATGGACTTTGACCTCGATCTTGCGGTGCAACAGGACAACCAGAACCCCGTCTACTATGTCCAGTATGCCCATGCGCGGATCTGCTCGATCCTGCGCAACATCGCCGCCGAGGGCATCGCTGTGCGAGCGTGCACCGACGAAGAGCTCATGCTCCTGGATACCCCCGAGGAGCGCGAGCTCATCCACCTGCTGTCGGCGTTTGACAGCGAGATCATCGCCGCCGCGCGCGAGTATGATCCCACCAAGATCACCCGCTACGTCACCTCGGTCGCCACGCTGTTTCACAAGTTCTACAACGCGTGCCGCGTCAAGTGTGACGACGAGGGGCTGATGCAGGCGCGGCTGCAGCTATGCGGCGCGACCAAGGCGGTCATCAAGAACGTGTTGACGATGTTCAACATCACCTGCCCCGACAGGATGTAATCCCGTGATATCAAAACGCGCTTCTGACGATAATTGTCAGAAGCGCGTTGATTTTTTGAATGGTGAATCGTGAATGATGAAGGGCGATTGCTCGATCTGTTCTATCTATCACTTATCATTCCTGCTGTTGCGGATGATGACGACCACGCCGACAAGCGTGACCGCGACACAGGCAATAGCGATATAGCTCGATACGATGCCGAAGGTCTTCTCCGACACGATCAGCGAGATCCCCATCAGCAGGATCGACACCGCGAGCAGCGCGATGAGGATCATCAGGAATATCAGGTTCTTTCTCTCCATATCATGAACTCCTATCATACACAGCGTCGGCAACGCCGACAAAGTCAGCGACGCTGAGCTGTTCGGCGCGGGCGGCGGGATCGATCCCCGCCTCCTCCAGTATAGCACGAACCACGGTCTTGTCAAGTGCGAGCGACGACGACAGCGCGTTGAGGACGGTCTTGCGGCGTTGCGAGAACGCGCCGCGCACGACCGAGAACAGCGTCCGCTCGTCCTTGGGCTCGCGTTCGGGCGGGCGCAGGGTCAGCCGTATCACCGCCGAATCCACCCGCGGCGCCGGCAGGAACGATCCCGCCGAGACCGGGAACAGCAGCTCGGGCTCGCTGTAGTAGCGCACAGCAATAGTGATCGCCGAGCTGTCGCGGGTACCGGGGCGGGCACACAGCCGCATCGCTGCCTCGCGCTGAACCATCACGGTCAGCGACCGCAGCGGCAGCCGGCTCTCGAGCAGCCGCATAATGACCGGCGAGGTGATATAGTACGGCAGGTTCGCGCAGACCGCGACCTCCATCCCCGAGAACTGTTGAGCGATGAGCTGCTGCAGATCGATCTCCAGGATATCGGCGTTGATCACCGTCAGGTTGTCATATCCGCCGAGCGTCTCGCCGAGCACCGGTATCAGCCGGCGATCAAGCTCGACGGCGACGACCTTCTCGGCGACCTTGCACAGCTCGTTCGTCAGCACCCCGATGCCGGGGCCGATCTCCAGCACCCCGATATGCGCTGCGTCGACGGCAGCCGCCGCCATGCGCGGACAGACCGACGGGTTGATGAGAAAGTTCTGTCCCAGCGACTTTGAGAACGTGAACCCGTGGCGATTCAGAAGTGCGCGGATGGTGCCAATGTTGGTCAGATTCTCCATGAGAGGGTGCGCAGTCCTTTCGGATACTTGTTCTTGAGCCGTCCGTCGGACGCCTTGCCGAGACCCAGCCCGATCCCCTCGACCGATACCACCGCATAGCCGCGGATCCAGCTGTCGATGCTGATCTCTTCGCCGCGGATATAGCGGTTCACCAGCTCGTCCGACAGCTCGAGCTTGAGCTGTCGGTTGAACAGCTCGGGGCGCAGCGAGGTCGCTAGGTTATGATGCGGCTCGATGCGGTTGCGGCGAAAGTCGCCGAGCTTGATGCCTGCGCGCAGGATGTTCATGCCCGTCATATCGGGCAGCAGCTCGGTATCGGGCAGCTCGAGGATCCGGTCGTCGATGACCGTGATATGCTCGAACGGATTCGAGCGCAGCAGCTCGTCCACAAACGCGATGATATCGAACTCGTCCCGACGCGACGGCTTCTCATATCGGAACACACCCGCAGGCGCGACGTCGCCGTCCTTCTTGATGAACTTGGCGACAAAATGCCCCTCGCCGCCGTGATACGGATAGATGCGGCGCGCTTTGCAGAGCGTCGCTTCGCCAAAGCTCTCGCCGGTATCGACCAGCTCGAAGCTCGGGTTATCCTTCAGGAACGCCTCGACCACGCCCTCGTTCTCATCTACCGAGAAGGTGCACGTCGAGTAGACCAGCACGCCGCCGGGGCGCACCGCCTTCTTCGCGCTCTCGAGGATCGCCTTCTGGCGCACGGCGCAGGACAGCGAGTGTTCGACCGACCACTCCTCGATCGCCTCCCGATCCTTTCGGAACATCCCCTCGCCCGAGCACGGCGCGTCGACCAGCACCTTGTCGAAGAATCCCTCAAGCCGGGTGCAGAGCGTCTCGGGGTCCATGTTCGAGACGACAGCGTTCGCGATCCCCATGCGTTCGATGTTCGACAGCAGGATATGCGCCCGCGGACGAACCACCTCGTTCGCCCACAGCAGCCCCGTCGAGCCGAGATCGGCGGCGATCTGGGTACTCTTGCCGCCCGGGGCGGCACACAGGTCGAGCACACGGTCGCCCTTCTTTACGCCGAGCACCGTCACCGCGGACATCGCGGACGGCTCCTGGATATAGAACGCGCCGGCATGATGGAGCGGGTGCTTGCCGAGCTTCTCCTCGGTGACATAGTAGCCATCCTTGCAGAACGGCGTGCGCTCCCCCATGAAGGGGCACAGCGCGCGCAGCTTGTCCGCCGAGCACTTCAGGGTGTTGACGCGCACGGCGTGGTACGGGGGCTTGTCCACCGTGTCAAGGTAACGGCCGAAATCGTCGCCGAGCAGCGTATGCATACGATCAAAAAATTCTTTCATCTGTATAATCCCTCTGTTTCAGGAAATATTAGAATTACATCGGAGGTGATATCATGAGCAAGAAGAATAGCAGCAATCAGCAGACCGATAGCGCAAAAAACAGCAATAACAGCAACCAGAACAACCAGCAGTCTTCTAACCAGTCGCAGAACAACCAGAAGAATCAGAACAACAGCTCCGACTGTGACTGACAAGGTTATTCAGGGCAGGCAACCGTCTGCCCCGTACATATCCTAGTAGCCGAGCTGTTCACCAACGAGGATGACCTTCATCCTGTCCTTGTGGCGCTGCTTTGCCGAGATGACATAGTTACAGCAGATGCGCCCGGGCGAGTTGCACCCGTCGCACATGTACGACGCATCGCTGCCGGCAGCAAGACACTCGCCCGCGCTGCTGCAGTAGGTGGCGATGCCCAGCCGCTGTGTATTCTTCGGCGAGGCGATCCGCTTGACGCGATAGGTCGCCTCGTCGAGGTTCTTCACGATCTTGTTGTACCCGCAGATGAAGATGACCGACTTCGGGCCGTAGAGGATCGCCGACACACGGTTGGAGTTGCCGTCTACGTTGTACAGCAGCCCGCTCTCGGTCACGGCGTTCGCGCTGGCAAAGTACGCATCGGCAAAGCACGCCTCGCGATAGAGCTGCTCGACCTCGTCGGCGCTGACGGCTGCCGAGCGATCAAGATAGCGGTAGCGGCCGCTTTTCAGCAGATCGATCACTCCACACTCCTTGATGCTCTCAGAGCCGCCGTGGGTCACGGTGTCGCCGTCATGCAGCAAGCTCTCGACAAGCGCAGGAACCTCGGCGGCAGTCTCGACAAAGTATGCCGCCATGTTGTTCCGGCGAAGGTTCTTCATCGTGGTCTCGATAATGTTTCTATCCAATGTTTCCATCTCCCGGCACCTCTTTCAACGTCAGATTCTTATTCGTCATTTATTATAGCATATCTGCAAGCCAAAATTCAACTATAAATCGACAAACGGCACCCCTAAAAATTCGGCGATGCTCATCGCAAGGTTGCGTCCGATCTCGCCGATGTTCTCCTGGATCCACTCGGCGTCCGCGAGGTTGTCATGATAGGCGGTCTCGATCAACACCGCAGGCGACTTGGTGCGGCGAAGCTCTGCAAGCGATGAGGACGCGACGGTCTTCACCCTGTCGGGCAGCGGGTAGATGTTCTTGTAGTTCTGCACGATGATATCGGCGGCGCGTTGACCGCGCGTCGAGGTGGGATAGTAGTAGACGTCTGTCCCCCGCACCGTGCCCGCCGTGGCGGCGGGAGCGGCGTTCGAATGGATTGCCAGATGCAGGTCATAGTCGCCTGCGTTGCTCTCGGCGATCGCCTGAGAGAGCGTCTGGGTCGGAGAGTTGCGGCCGAATCGGATATTCGACGCTCTGAGATACGGCTCGATCGCATCGGCGATCAGGTTCATATAGTATTCCTCGTTGCCGCCGTTGACATAGGGATTCCACTCCTGTAACGACGGGCTCAAAAAGACAGACGGCATCCTCCGTCACTCCTCTCTGTTCTCTGCGATATCTCTATGCAAAAAATGTTGTTATTATTCCAATATCGAATATTTATTTTCCCTCCGTATGGTATGATTTCCCTAACCCGAAAAAGTAACAAGAAGGAGGAAACTGTGATGAAAAAGTGGGTTTGTCCCGTATGCGGATATGTACATGAGGGCGATACGCCCCCCGAGAGATGCCCTGTCTGCAAGGTTCCGGGCTCAAAGTTCAACGAGGTGACGGAGGACGCGGGGTTCGCGTGCGAACACGTTGTCGGTATCGCCAAGGATGTCGCCGAGGATATCAAGGCCGATCTGCGCTCTAACTTCGAGGGCGAGTGCAGTGAGGTCGGGATGTATCTTGCGATGGCGCGCGTCGCCGACCGCGAGGGCTATCCCGAGGTATCTGCCGCGTTCACCAAGTATGCTTTCGAGGAGGCGGAGCACGCCGCCAAGTTCGCCGAGCTGCTCGGCGAGGTGCTGACCGACTCGACCAAGAAGAACCTGCAGCTGCGTGTCGAGGCCGAGACCGGCGCCTGTGCCGGCAAGCTCGATCTTGCCAAGCGCGCAAAGGCAGCCGACCTTGACGCGATCCACGACACCGTCCATGAGATGGCGAAGGATGAGGCGCGTCACGGCGCGGGCTTCAAGGGACTGCTGAAGAGATACTTCTGATAACCGCTCAATAAAACGGAGCTGGGGCATTTTTGTCCTGACCCCCGAAAGTTAGACCCAAAACTAACTTTCGGGGGGCTTTTTATGTCAAAGTATAGTTATGAATTTAAGAAGCAGTTGGTAACAGAGTATATCAACGGAGAAGCAGGATACGATTATTTAACAAAAAAGTATGGGTTGCCAAGCACGGCAACAGCAAGAAGATGGATAAACGCGTACAAAGAATTTGGAGATGACGGATTAGTGAGATCCAGAGAGAACAAAAAATACTCTTTCGAATTTAAGCTCCATGTGGTAGAATTGTATCTAACAACGGAAGTGTCGTATCAGGAGTTATCGTTGTCAGTTGGTATTAAGACTCCCGGAATAATAACCGAATGGGTAAGAAGATATCGTGCAGCCGGACCTGATGCGTTACGTCCGCAACGAAAGGGACGAAAACCACAAGTGACTAAGCCAAAGAAAGAAATACCGCAAACCGAGAAAGAGAAAGCTGACGCAGAGTATCTAAGACAGCTTGAAGAAGATAATCTAAGATTAAGAATAGAGAACGCCTATTTAAAAGAGTTGAGGAGACTGCGTTTGGAGGACGAGGCAAAGAACGGCAGGCACGGATAATCCACAGTCTCCGAGGAGAATTCAAACTTAAAGATATACTTGCCGTTACAGGATTTCCTAAGTCAACATATATGTATTGGCAAAGCAGATTTAACCGAGAAAATCCTGATGAAGATATTAAAAAAGAAATATTGTCAATTCGAGAAGAAAACAAAGACTTTGGATATAGAAGAATACATGGAGAATTAGCAAACAGAGGATTTCATGTTAACAAAAAGAAAGTCCAGAGGATTGTTCAAAAGCTTGGTTTACAGGTAACTTCATTCACTCGAAAGAGCAGAAAGTATAGCTCTTACAAGGGAAAGGTGGGTAAGATTGCTCCTAACAGGATCAACAGACGGTTTAACACCCACATACCGCATCAGAAGATTACCACAGATACCACCGAATTCAAATATTATGAAGTGAACGAAAAGGGCAGAATGATTATTAAGAAGCTTTACCTTGATCCGTTCATGGATATGTTTAACAGTGAAATCATCAGTTATTCCATTTCAAATCATCCTTCAGCTCAAGGCATTATGAACGCTTTGAATGAAGCAATCCATATTACCGATGATTGCTCTTACCGCAGGACTTTTCATTCTGATCGGGGTTGGGCTTACCAGATGAAAGCATATTCTTATACACTGAAAACAAACAAGATATTTCAAAGCATGTCGAGAAAAGGCAACTGTCATGACAACTCAGTTATGGAAAACTTTTTCGGCATTATGAAACAAGAAATGTATTACGGTAATGTTTATTACAGCTTTGATGAACTGAAACACGCCATTGAAAACTATATTGATTATTACAACAAAAAACGAATCAAACAAAAGCTCGGCTGGTTAAGCCCAGTCAACTACAAACTAAACCTTTTAGCTGCATAACAAAAAGCGTAGCAGCTAAACTACTACGCTTTTTCACTAAGTCCAACTTTCGGGGGTCACGTCATTTTCGCCTCAGCTCCGTTTTTTGTTGATAAATGACGTGGGTCATCCGACCGGCTCGCCGGTGATGGTGCACAGGTGACCGAGGTACCGCTGGATACGGGTGGCGTCGGCGATGCTGACCGTACCGTCACCGTCCGCATCCGCTCCGAGTTCGATCACACCGGTCGAAAAGAACGCCAGATGCCGCTGGATACAGGTCGCGTCGGCGATGCTGACCGTGCCGTCGCCGTCCGCGTCCCCGAGGGCGATTCGATCGCCTTCGATCGTGTACACTTCGACGTCGGTCGAGAGGATTTCGGGCATCGTCTCGGGGATATCCTCGGCGGGCGGGGCGGTCACAGCGGGTTTGGTGTGATCGGCAGGAGCGGGGACAGGAACAGTCGGCTCCTCATAGATCCCCTCTACAAGGTCGAGCTCATCCAGCGTCGAGAGCCGATCGAGCATTTTGTCGTCGATGATCCCGCTGTCATACGCATCCGATAGATCATAGAGCGTCGCGGTATCGCTGACAAGGATCTGGGGCACCGGCGAGGTGGCGGTATGGATATATCCGCCGATCTGCTCATAGATCATCACGCTGTAGTAGCCGTATCCCTTCACCGAGAGTTCCGTCAGGTACAGCCCCGACCCGATGTCATAGACATAGCTTGGCAGGATATCGGACGAGATGATCGTGTCGTTGTGATAATCGGCGCGCACCGCCGCCAGCAGCGGCGCTTCGATCGTGCCGATGTCCTCAAGCCGCATGAATTCTGTCTCCTGTTCGGCGGCGGCGGGGATCACCGTGCACGTGAACAGGAAAAGGATCGCTGTCAAGCAAATAATAATTCTTTTCAAGAAAATTCCTCCTTTGTACATCATGCCGCCGTAAAGTCCCCGACGGCAAGGGTGACGCCGTCCTCGTTGTAGAAGCGATAGGTGTAGCTCTCGCCCGCAACAAGCGGGACAGCGGCGGACGAGGTGTTGTAGGCGACGAGCACACGGTCGCCGCTCTGCATGATGCGGTCACACAGGCGGGTATCGTCAAACCGATCGCCCACGCCCAGCCCATCGCCCTCGGCGGTATAGACACCGCTTTCGAACACCATGCAGTAGACGCGGCCCTCGCCGGTGATCGCGTCGGCAGCGACGAACGCCGAGAGGATCTGATCCTCGGCGGGGGCTCGGGTCGTCTCAGGCGCATCGGTAGCTGCAGCGGATGTGTCCGGCTGATGCGTCTCGACCCCGGTGGTCGGCAGAGGGATGGTGACGGACGGAGCACCGCCCTCGGCGGGGTCTGTACTATCCGAGCCGCCGATCACATAGTAGATGATGACGCTCCTGCCGTTCTCGTCGGTCGTTGTGGTCGCTCCAGTCGGCGCATTCGCCTGTGACGGTGAGGTGGTGCGCTCTTCGGCGAGAGTTGCCGTATCGGTCGAGCCGATAGCTGTCGCGCCCGTCGATGCGTCTGCCGGCGTGACGGCGATCGGGCTTCTGTCCCCTATCATGAGGAACACCACCGCGCTCAGCGCGACCGCCAGCAGGAACCCTGCCGCCGCAGACAGCAGATGGGAGACGCGCAGAACCGGGGATCGCCGCGTCTTGGGGATGGTGAGCGCGTTCTCGATCCACTCCTGCGGAGGGGTCAGCCGGTTCAGGGTATCAAAGTTCACCTTACGCATCCTCGTCACCTCCATAAATCGCGCGCAGCTGCTCGCGTCCGCGGGCCAGCATGGTCTTGACGGTGTTGGGCTTTCGGCCGAGGATGTCGGCGATCTCGCGCACCTTGTACCGCTCACAGTAGTAGAGATACAGCACCTCGCGGTACTTTGGCTGCAGCCGCATCAGCGCCCACGAGATATCGCGCATATCATCGGTGCGCGGCGCGGGCTCGGCATAGAGCGTATCGAGGGGGACGAGACGGACGCGGCGGCGCAGCAGACTGTTGCACTCGTTCACCGCTACCTTCAGCAGCCACGCCTTCAGATGGCGTTCATCGTCAAAAACGGGGGATTTTGCGTAGAGCTTCAAAAAGGTGTTCTGAAAGCAGTCCTCGGCGTCAGCCATGTTGCCCAGCCGCATAACGCACACTGCCGTCACGCTGCGGGCATACCGGTGCACAACCTCGTCGAAGCGCAGCCGAGCATACCGCTTCTCTGCCATCTCGAACCCCCCTTTATCTAGTAAACGCACGAGCGCGCGTTTTGGTTTCACATTATTTTGCATACCCCTCCCATCATAGCCGAAGAGATGGTGAAAAGCAACAGCATTTTTGCTCTTCAGACAGCAAGGTTGTACATCCCATATATTGACTTTTGCCGAGAATGGGATATAATGAAAGTAATTATATTATATTGGATTATTATGTGTTGCTGTGTCCGTGCGGCACAGCCGATACCATCTCTCAAGGAGGGATCATCTTGTTCCAGATATTCAGGGAGCATCAGCACTTTGGCAAGCAGATCCTGCTGCTCGCCAAGAACGAGCTCATCAAGAAATACAAGGGTGCGGTCATCGGTCCGCTGTGGTCGATCGTCAAGCCGCTGTTCACGCTGTTCGTCTACTGGTTCGCGTTCGATATCGGGCTGCGCACCAGCGGTCCTGTGCAAGTGCTGCTGCACGGCGAGGTGTTCGAGTTCCGGCGGTTCCTGTTCATGCTGGTCGGGTTCATCCCGTGGTTCTTCATCAACGAGAGCATCGTGCAGGGGGCGGCGGCGATCCGGCTGAACCGCCAGTTCGTCACCAAGGTGTCGTTCCCGGTATCGACCGTCATGACCTATACCCAGACGGCGCGGCTGTATGTGCATCTGTTGCTGTCAGTGCTGATGTACGCGTATATCACCCTTGCCGAGGGGATCGCGCCGAGCATCTATAACCTGCAGTTCTTCTTCTATATGCCGATGATGTACCTGTTCTTCCTGGTGATGTCGTGGTCGACCGCGCCGATGTCGGCGTTCTCGCTCGACTTCCAGAACATGATCGTGTCCATCATGTCGGGCGTGTTCTGGCTGTCGGGTATCGTGTACAACACCTATGACCTGCCGGATGTGCTGCGGCGGATCATGCTCTTCAACCCCATCAACTTCTTCGTCAACGGGTACCGCAACGCCTTCCTCTATCACCGGTGGTTCTGGGAGTATCCGAACGAGCTGTACATCTTCCTCATCGAGTTTTTGATACTCATTGTGCTGGGGATCTTCAACTATAACCGGCTTCGCAAGAAGCTGCCCGACGTGCTGTAAGGAGGCGACGATATGGCTAACACCCCGATCATCACCTTCTGTCATGTCAGCAAGGAGTACACCCTCTACAAGGATGACCGCGAGCGGTTCCGCGCGCTGTTCATCAAGCCCCGCAAGGCAAAGATCAACAAGGCGCTGGGCGATGTCAGCTTTGAGATATATCCGGGCGAATCCGTCGGGTTCATCGGCGACAACGGCGCGGGCAAGTCCACCGTGCTCAAGATGATCACCGGCGTCGCTTTTCCGACCGAGGGCGAGGTCCAGGTGAACGGAAAGGTCGCGGCGCTCCTCGAGCTGACCGCAGGATTCTCAACCGAGATGACCGGCCGCGAGAACATCTACCTCAAGGGCTACATCCTCGGGCTTTCCGACGCGTATATCAAGGAGATCGAGCCGCGGATCATCGACTTTGCCGAGCTGGGCGACTATATCGACCAGCCGGTGCGCACCTACAGCAGCGGCATGAAGATGCGGCTGGGGTTCGCGATCAACGTGAACATCGACCCCGATATCCTCGTCGTGGACGAGGCGCTGTCGGTCGGCGACGCCTCCTTTAGGAAGAAGTGCCGCAACAAGATCAGCGACATCATCAGCACCGGTACCACCGTGCTGTATGTCAGCCACAACCCGACGAGCGTCGCCGAGATCTGTCAGCGCGCGATCTACCTCAAGAAGGGCAAGGTCATGTTCGACGGCAGCGTGGACGAGGCGTTCACCCTGTATCAGGACGCCAAGGAAGCCGAAAAGGCGAAGAAGGCCAAGAAAAAGAAGAAATAATATCATCGTACAGCGAGGAACCTATGCGGGAGTTAGTCTACAACGAGATCTTTCTGTCCTCTGAATACATTCGGCAGAACGCGCTGACCGAAAACGGTGTTGCCATCGTCGGTCAGGGTGTTGTCGCCGACCGGCTGCAGGCGACAGCAAAAGCTCTTCATGCGGACTATCCCGCTTATTTTTCTTTAGACGAAATTTCCGGACAATACCGAAAGCTGTGGATCGTCACGGATATACAGCGATTTGACCCCGACCGGCTGCGCGACGCGATACGGAGGGTCGGCGCGAGTGAATTGGTCGTTATTATTCTGCTGGAGAATATTCCTGCGAGCGATACCATCGAACGATACGCCGAGATGGAGCTGCTCACCGTATGTGACGGTGCGCTCGGGGATATCCGCCGCGCGCTCTCGACGATCCGAGGCGCGAAGCTGCTGCTGCTCGACCGGCTCTACGGCTGCGGACACGACCCGCACGGGCTGTATGACGCGATCCGCATGGCCGAGAGCGACGGCGCGCTCGCACTGTCGGCGAACGATATCCGACGGGGCTACTCGGCGCTGTATCTGCCCGATATGGTCGACGCAGTGTTCACCGTCAGCCGCCGCGGCAAGGGAGGCAACGTGTATCTTGCGTCGTCCTATCCCTTCACCCCGTTCGAGCTCAAGTCCTTCGTCGCCGAACTGTACCGCGACAGGGACGTTCGGCTGACGCTCACCGACGAGCCGCTGCAGCCGCGGCGCGCTGCCGCGCTCTCCTGCGGGAAGCTGACGTCGCTCGGCTATCATCCCGTATGTGAGAAGTCGGACACCCTCCTCTACTGCAGCGTCGAGTACGCCCGTGCGATCGATCCGATGCGCGAGAGCTTTGCTCTGTCCTATAACGGAAAGCTGCCGACGGTGCTCGGCATTCTGATGGAGCTGCTGCGCGAGTTCGACCGCATCTGCCGCAAATACGAAATCCCCTACTTTCTGTCGGGCGGGTCGATGCTTGGCGCGGTGCGTCACGGCGGGATCATCCCGTGGGATGACGATGTGGACGTCGGGATGACGCGCGAGAACTTTGAGCGATTTCGCCGCGTGGTGCGTGATGAGCTCGACGATCGGTTCTTCTACCAGAGCCACACGAATCGCAACGGATATCACTACTTCTATGACCGCATCACCGCCAAGAACACGTACTTTGCGACCAAGTACTCTGACGGATACGAGATGCCCAAGGGCTTCTCGCTCGATATCTTTGTCTATGACAGGACGTCGGACTCAAAGCTGCTGCAGAAGCTGCATTTTCGGCGGCTGATGCTGTACCGGCTGATGATGAACGTGCGATGGCAGGATCGCGCGCGTCACAGCAAGCTGTACCTGCTGTCGAAGCTATTGCTGCCGGTGCTGCGGCTGCGGTCGATGGACAGCTACTCGGCGGGGTATGACCGGCTGCTGCGCAAGTATGAGCACCGCGACACCCACACCATCCTGCCGCCGGGCACCGACCATGTATGGCGCGGATGTATGCCGCTGTCGTGGTTCACCGAGCTTGTGCCGACCGTGTTCGAGGGGATGGACAGCTTTCTGCCGCAGGGATATGATTCGTACCTGAAGATATGGTACTGTGATGACTATATGGCGCTGTTGCCGCTGTGCAGACGGCGCTCCGTACACGACTACTACCGGCTCGATATCGGGTCGTATGCCGACCCTGATATGAAAACGCGATTCAGCTTCTTCGGCGAGCTGAAAGAGGAGGATGAAAGATGATTTTTGCTGCGATACTGGCGGGCGGCGCCGGTGTGAGGATGGGCGGCGGCGATATGCCCAAGCAGTTCCTCGAGATCAAGGGGAAGCCCATCATCAGCTATACTGTCGAGAAGTTCGCCGTGAACCCGCGCTTTGAGAAGGTGATCGTCCTCACCCCGCGGATGTGGATCGACCATACCCGCGAGATCCTGAGACGGACGCTCTCCGGCTGTGACCGGATCGAGGTGATCGAGGGCGGCGCGACCCGCAACGAGACCATCATGAACGCGATCCGCTACATCGACGATCTGGGTCAGCTCGACGACGATACCGTCATCGTCACCCATGACTCGGTGCGCCCGTTCGTCAGCCACCGCATCATCGAGGAGAACATCGACGCCGCTGTACGCGACGGCGCGTGCGATACCGTCATCCCCGCCTCCGACACCATTGTCGAGAGCATATCGGGGGTCACGATCTCGGCGATCCCCGAGCGGCGAACGATGTACCAGGGCCAGACGCCCCAGAGCTTCTCGGCAAAGCTCCTGCGCGATACCTATAATACGCTGACAGAGGACGAGAAGGATATCCTCACCGATGCGGCAAAGATCCTTGTGATGAAGGGCATACCGGTCACCCTGGTGCGCGGCGAGACCTATAACATCAAGATCACCTATCCGTATGATCTGCGGATCGCCCGCTCGCTGATAGAGGAGCCGTACGATGATTAACACCGTATATCGGCTTGCGTCGCCGCGGCGGTTCGAGATCGCGTTCTCGGATATCGAACCGCACGAATCGGTGATCGTGCGCCCCACCCACCTGTCGATCTGCAACGCCGACCAGCGATACTATCAGGGCACCCGCGACGCCAAGGTGCTGCAGCAGAAGCTGCCCATGGCGCTCATCCACGAGGGCGTCGGCGAGGTCATCAGCGACCCGAGCGGACGGTTCTGTGCCGGCGATCGCGTGGTGATGGTGCCCAACATCCCGTGCGAGCAGGACGACTGTATCGCCGAGAACTATCTGCGTTCCAGCCGGTTCTGCGGCAGCTCTGCGGACGGATTTCTGCAGGAGTATATCGGGATCGAACCCGAGCGGCTGGTGCCGCTGACACCGGGGATCGACCTCGACGTTGCGGCGTTCACCGAGCTTGTGTCCGTCAGCGTACACGCAGTGACCCGCTTTATGGATATCGCCCACCGACGCCGCGAGCGCATCGGGGTATGGGGCGACGGGAACCTTGCGTTCATCACATCGCTGGTGCTCAGCCGGATGCTGCCCGACAGCCGCGTCTATGTGTTCGGCATCAGCCGCGAGAAGCTGTCAGACTTCTCGTTCGCCGACGGCGCCTATCTCACCACCGAGATTCCCGATGAGCTGACCGTCGATCACGCGTTCGAGTGTGTCGGCGCGAACGGATCGCCCGTCGCGATCGAGCAGATCATCGATGTCATCCGCCCCGAGGGCACGATCGCCATCCTCGGCGTCAGCGAGTATCCGGTTCCGGTAAACACCCGCATGATCCTCGAGAAGGGGCTGCGGCTCTTCGGCACCAGCCGCTCGGGCAAGGCGGACTTTCAGCGCACGGTAGAGCTGTACCGCGCGCATCCGACGGTGCCGTCGTACCTCTCGCGCCTTATCGGGAACATCGTCGAGGTCTATGACTTCGCGGATATCAAGCGCGCGTTCGAGCTCGACGCCCGCAAGGCGTTCGGCAAGACCATCCTGCACTGGAAGCTCTGAGTACTGCGCCGTGATAGATACACTATTCTGCAAATAACAGGACACCCGCTGATGTGGGTGTCCTGTTGCTTTTCTTTATGTTTTTTTAATCAGATGTCGTATTCGTTATCGTTCGATCATTTTGCCATCGCTCAGACGCTACTGGTCGAGGTGTTCTGCTGTGACAGGAGGACCAGCTCCCTCATCTGATCGAAGCTGTCCCACAGCCGCTCGTCACAGTACGCCTTCCAGCTATCGAACCGGCCGTCGATCAGCAGCTCGCGCATCCTGCAGGCAGAGATGTCGATGGCCTTCGGAATATATAGCTCTGCGATCCTGTCGCCGCGGTCGCCGGACAGCCACTCGGTTCTGCGTTCCTCCTTGCCGGAGACCAGCAGATCGGGCACAGCACCGAACCGCTCTGCCGCGCGCGCGATCACATAGTCGCCCCACAAAGCGGTGTTGCCGACCCCAATATCGGGCAGAGGAGACACAGCGATACTCTCGCCATAGAGGGTTCTCAGCATCCGCTCTCTCATCTCATAGGAGAAGGGGTTCTTCACCGTGCCCGCCTCCTGAGATGAGCCGACAAAGACGCCGACCCGCTCACACAGCCGCAGCGCCGTGTCGATCATCGCCATATGCCCGTTATGGATCATCTGGAACCGTCCGACGATCAGCCCGAGGTGATATGCCTTCTCCATCCTTACAGCTCCGGATCGAACGACGGCATCAGCTGCAGCTTGAAGAGGTTCAGCCGATGACGGCGGTCGATGTTCTCCTTCTTCACGGGATCGTCGATAACGCCCTCGCGGATATAGCGGTCGAGCTCGAGATAGGTGAACCCCAGGTTGTCCTCGTCGGTCTTGCCGCACAGCCCGTCGGTCGGCGGCTTCTCAACCAGCTCCTCCGGCAGCCCGAGGAGCCGCCCGATCGCCTTCACCTCCTGTACGGTGAGGTGAGAGCACGGGCTGAAATCGCCCGCGTTATCGCCGTAACGGGTCGAATACCCGACCCAGTCCTCCGAGAGGTTGCAGGTGTTCGCGACCCTGCCGTTGTGGCTCTGGGACACTGCATATAGCGTTGCCATCCTTATCCGCGCCGGAAGGTTCTCCCTGCTCTGCTTCGACAGCTCGAAGGGGATGTTCTTCGTCACACCGTCCACCGCATCCTTGATGTTGATGATATAGTGACGGATCCTAAGATGCGCGACCAGCAGCTTTGCCATATCAATATCCGACTGCTCGCCGCAGGGCATCAGCACGCCGATCACACGATCCCGACCGAGCGCCTCGACACACAGCGCGGCGACCACCGAGCTGTCCTTGCCGCCGGAGATCCCGATCACAGCGTTACAGCCCCGACCGTTCTCATCAAAGAAATCGCGTATCCATCGGACACAGTCGTTCTTCACTCTCTCTGCGTTGAACTGATTCATAACCTATCCTCCCATCATCGTGCGGCTGTCGCCGGGTGCGATACCGCCTCTTCCCTATTATACCACGTTGTGTGATGTTTTCAACATTTTTCTCGATAGAGTGTCGATGGGCGATATTTGTCAGATGATTCCTGTCGGACGGCTGTATGATTCGTTGTCCGGTGCAAACACTAAGGATGCAAGAAATTGTATACCAACTTTAAGGAGATTCGGATAATGAAAGCAACAGGAATTGTCAGAAGGATCGACGATCTCGGGCGGGTCGTCATCCCCAAGGAGATTCGGCGGACGCTGCGCATCCGCGAGGGTGACCCGCTGGAGATATACACCGCGACCGACGGCGAGGTCATCTTCAAGAAGTACTCGCCGGTGGGTGAGCTGGGAGCGTTCGCGGCCCAGTATGCCGATGTGCTGTCGCGCATCGCGTCGATGCCGACGCTGATATGTGACCGCGATCACTGTATCGCCGCAGCCGGCGTCAGCAAGCGCGAGTATCTGGAGCGCAGGGTCACCACCACACTGGAGAACTATATGGAGCAGCGCCGCTCCTACAGCGCACACCAAAACTCGGTCGACGAGGTACAGCCGATCGAGGGGTTGGACCATGCGGCAGCGGTCATCTACCCCATCATCGCTGCGGGCGACGTCACCGGCGCAGTCGTCATGCTCAAGGGAGACCACATCCAGACGCCGACCGATACCGAGCTCAAGCTCGCCCAGTCGGCCGCCGCGTTCCTCGGCAAGCAGATGGAAGAATAATTCTAATTTAGAATTTTAATACGAGGATATAATTCTTAATAGGAATATTATAGAACAATTATTATTCTGATGAAGAAAAATCCCGAAGGTCAGCCGCTATGCTGATCTTCGGGATTTCTGTTATTCTTTCTTCATGACCGCCTTGTATCCGATCCCGTGAACAGTGCGGATGTCGAACGCATCGCATCCCCGCAGCATTTGGCGCAGCTTTGAGATATGCACATCCACGGTACGGTATTCGGACGAGCCGTCGTCGCCCGGCGGTCTGCCGAGGAGCTGGCGTCGGGTCAAAGCCCGATCCGGATAGAGGAGCAGCTTATAGAGGATGCTGAACTCCATCTCCGACAGCTCGATCGTCATCCCGTCCAGCAGCATGGTGCGGTTCTCCGGATTCATCGAGAATCCGCCGATCACCAAATACCGCAGCTCGGACTTGCGCGCATCCTGCAGGATGGTATCCACCCGCAGCAGTAGCTCATCCGTATCGGGCGGACAAAGGATATATTCATCCACCCCGCGCCGCAGCAGGCGCATCAGGATGTCGGTATGCTCCTTATCAGCCAGATAGACACGCGGAACCTCGCGTCCCGACAGACGCGCGGTATCGAGCATCTCGATATCGGACGCCAACATCTGAAGATCCTGTATAACGAGATCAAGCGTGTTGTACGCCATCCTCTCCCGCGCCTCGCCGACGCCGGACACACAGATGACCTTATGTCCCGCTGAAACGAGCACATCACGGAGCTTTGTGTTCAGCAGATTATCTTCTGCTACAACCAGAATCCTTGCCATAACCCCACTCTACTTCCCCGACAAATGAAAAAGGCGCACAACCTAAGGCCGTGCGCCAAAAAACACCTGCCCGATTGTCGCCAAACAATTTACAGCATACTCACCCACATAACTAACAAAATAAGGGAAAGCAAACATAGAGAGCATTGTGTTTTTATCATAAATAATAAAAACACCTTCCGTCATCTGTCGGTTATGTGAGCATCACATCATATTCTGCTGTAAATTGTTGGCGATATCATGGAACATACTTTATACATTTTTGCAACATATTTTTCACAGAAGAGTAAGCTGACAAGAAAGCTCGCTATGCGCTATCGCGGATAGGATGAATGCTTTTGCAAGATCGGCGGCATGTCCATCCTTTGACTGTGTAACAAACGAGCCGTTTCCAAAGCAACATTCGGCGTGATGCGGCACCTATTCCCGATATATAAACGTCGTGACAGCGACCTTTGGCAAAACGACGGGTCAAACCGGAGCTGTTCCCAATAAAGAAAAAGGGAGGCAACTTTGTCACAAGCGCCTCCCGGTGAATTTTATTTCTTATTTAGAATTATTCTGTCTCAATCGCGACATAGTCCTCGGGGATCTCGAGATCGAACGCAGCAGCGCGCGCGGCGTCATACTTCTTGGTGGTGGCAGCGGCGAACTGAACCTCCATAGCGGATACATCGGCACCGTTGACAAGGATGTCATATGCCATCTTGCCGGTGGTATAGCCCAGGTCATAGTAGTCGATCGACAGGGTCGCAACCCCGCATCCGGAGCAGATGCCCTCTTCGCCGGTGATGATCGGGATCTTCTTCTCGAGGGCGATGTTGTCGATGATACCGGTGTTGGACGCGGCAGAGTTATCGGTCGGGATATAGATCACGTCGACCTCCTCGCACGCCGAGGTCACGACCGCGGCGATATCGTTCGAATCAGAGAAGGTGTAGGTCTTCAGCTCATAGCCGTAGCCCTCCAGATAGCCGGAGATGGTGTCGCACTGGTACTTGCTGTTCGGCTCGGCAGAGCAGTAGAGCAGACCGACGGTCTTGGCATCGGGGAACAGCTCGTTGAGAATCTCGGCCTGGCCGTCCAGGGGCGCGAGATCAGAGGTACCGGATACGTTGAAGCCCGACACACCCGTCCAGTCGGCGATATCCAGCGCAGTGCCATAGTCGGTGATCGATGTGCCGAGCACGGGGATATCGGCGGTCGCGGTGAACGCTGCCTGCAGCGCGGGGGTCGCGTTGCCGAGGATCAAATCAACGTTATCGGCGACGAACTGGTTTGCGATAGTGGTACAGGTAGCCGAGTCGCCCTGGGCGTTCTGCTCGTTAAAGGTAACGGCGTCGCCGAGCTGCTCGGTCAGATAGTCCTTGAAGCCCTGGGTCGCAGCGTCGAGCGCGACGTGCTGCACCAACTGGCAGATACCGATGTTATAGGTCTTGGCGGTATCGGCAGCGTTCGCCTCATCGGCGGTCGCGGTCGAGGTCGAGCCGGAGCATCCGGCAACAACAGCCGCGGTCATCATCAGCGCAAGTACGAGAGCGATGATTCTTTTGGTCATTCTGATTTCCTCCCAAATCGTGTTTTGATACTTTGCCGCTTTTAGGTATTAAAGCGATAAACCTAAAGTATTATACCGTTTCAGGGACGGTTTTTCAATAGTTTTTCGAATTTTTATCCAATTTTTTCAGAATTTTTTCGAAAAAACCAGGGTTATTATTCTAATGCAGAATAATAACCCTTCTTCTATTCTTTCCTGTCAGGCAAGGTACTTTGCCCTGAGCGTGTCCATCTCGTCATCCGATATCCCCAGCTCGTCGCGGATATAGCCGAGAACCGAGCCGTACCGCTGATTCAGGAACGCCAGCGCACGGCGCATATATCGCTCGTCCACCCCGTCGAACAGGAGCACCGCCTTCTCACAGAAGGCGTCGTCATATCCCGCCGCATGGAGGTGTTGCTTGGTGCCGGCGATCCGCGCGGCGTTATAGCGGTTGGTGAGCAGATAGTCATAGAGGATCGTCTCCTCATCCGATCCGAATACCGACAGCAGCAGCATCGCGGCGATACCGGTACGATCCTTGCCGCCGGTACAATGCCACAGCACGGCGCGGTCGGGCGACGCATCGAGCAGGATACGGAAGAACCGCTCGAACGCCCTCTTGCCCTTCTCGTTGGACAGAAACCCGATATACATCCGCTCGTCCATCATCCCCGCCATCTCGGAGAAGCGCACCATCTCGGCTAGGTTCATTCGGCCAAAGTCGATATCCTCGGACCCTTTTATATCGGGCAGCATCTGAAGATCGATCACGTCGAGGTGATGATAGCGAACGCCGTCAACGGCGGGGTCTTCGAACCCTTTCATCTCCATCTCCATGCGAAAGTCGATGACGGTCTCGACATGATACCGGTCGGTCAGCACCCCAATATCCTTTGCACAGATATCACCGAGGTGCGCCGTCCTGAGCAGCAGCCCGCTGCGGACATGCCGTCCGTCACAGGCGGGATAACCGCCCAGCTCGCGGGCGTTCGCTACGCTCCTCAGCGGGAGCGACCGGTTCCTCTCATCCTGCATATCATCCTATCCTTTCTACAAATGATGCTACTCAGAGAGCAGCATCCGGTCGTTCTCGAGCTGGGAGCCCGAGACCTCCTCGAACTTTCTGAGCAAATCCTTGACGGTCAGCGACCGCTTCTCTTCGCCGGCGATATCGAGGATGATCTTGCCGTCGCTCATCATGATCAGGCGGTTGCCGTGGGTGATGGCGTCCTTCATGTTATGGGTCACCATCAGCGCGGTCAGGCGGTGCTCGGTGATGATCTTGTCGGACAGCTCGAGCACCTTGGCGGCGGTCTTGGGATCGAGCGCGGCGGTGTGCTCGTCAAGGAGCAGCAGCTGCGGCTTCTTGATGGTCGCCATGAGCAGGGTGATCGCCTGACGCTGACCGCCCGAGAGCAGCCCTACCTTCGTCGTCATGCGCTCCTCGAGCCCCAGGTCGAACTCCCTGAGCATCCCGACATATGCCTCGCGCTCCGCCTTGGTGACGCCCCAGCTCAGCCCGCGGCGCTGTCCGCGGCGGGCGGCGATCGCGAGGTTCTCGTCGATCCCCATATCCGACACGGTGCCCATCTTCGGGTCCTGGAACACGCGCCCAAGATACGGCGCGCGCTGGTGCTCCGGCAGCGCAGAGATATCCTTGCCGTCGATCAGCACCGCTCCCTCGTCGACCGGCCACACGCCGGCGATCGCGTTCAGGAGGGTGGACTTGCCGGCGCCGTTGCCGCCGATCACGGTACAGAAATCGCCGTCCATGAGCTTCAAGCTCACGCCGTCGAGGGCGACCTTCTCGTTGACGGTGCCCCTGTTAAACGTCTTGTGGATGTCGATCAGTTCAAGCATCGGTGCTGTCCTCCCATGTCAACAGTTTCTTCAGGTTCTGCTTCGCAACCTTCTTGAACGAGTTGCGCGAGCGTTCCTGCAGGTAGGGCACCGCCAAGAAGATGGCGACCACCACCGCGGTGAACAGCTTGGTATCGTCGGTGGGCATCTTCAGCCACAACACCAGCCCCATCGCGATATAGTACAGGATAGCGCCGACCACGACGAACGACAGCCGGACGACAAAGTTCATCCCTTTCTTGAAGAACGCCTCGCCGATGACCGCGCCGATGATGACGGCCGCCAGCCCGATGACGATCGCGCCGCGCCCCATGTTGATATCAGCGAATCCCTGATACTGGGAAAACAGTGAGCCCGACAGCGCGACCAGCCCGTTCGAGATCGAGAGGGCGATCACCTTCGTGACGTTGATGTTGATGCCCTGTGCGCGCGACATCGCGGGGTTCGAGCCGGTAGCGCGGATCGACGAGCCCTGCTCGGTGCCGAAGTACCAATACATCAGCGCGATGATCACGACCGCGAACACCAGCCCGATGAAGATCGCGGCGGTGATATCGCTCGCCGACAGCACCAGCTGATAGTTCCGGTAGCTGATGGGGATGTTCGACTTGCCCATGATGTTCAGATTCACCGAGTAGAGCGCGATCTGGGTCAGGATACCGGCGAGGATCCCGGGGATCCCCAGCACGGTATGCAAAAACCCTGTCACAAGCCCCGCGATGATCCCCGCGATCAGCGATACCGCTACGGCGATCCACACCGGCACGCCGGCGATCACCAGCACCGCCGTCACCGCGCCGCCGGTCGCAAACGATCCGTCTACCGACAGATCGGCAAAGTCCAGCAGCTTGTAGGTGATGAACAGCCCCAGCGCCATGATCCCCCAGATGATGCCCTGAGCGATGTTGCCGGGAAGCTGTGCCAGCAGCGACATCGGGTTCAGGGACGAGAAATACGATACAATAGCATTCATACACTTCACCATTTCGTCATAAATTTCCGACTAAATATTGTAGCAGAAAAAGTCGAATAAGTCAATACTTTAAACCGATAAAGCATCACGGAAGAAAAAGGAGGACGGCTATGTCGCCGTCCTCTGTCGTATAATCGTGTCAGGATGCGGATGTGTCCGAGGCGCCCTTATAGCGCAGGCAGAGCGCCGTCATATCATCGAACTGGGGCGCTTGGCCAACAAAGGTATCGACCGCGTCCCTCATGTGCGTGAGGATCTCCTTAGGGTCAGCGTCGCTCTGACGGTTCAGCGCGTCGATCATCCTATCGGTGCCGAACAGCTCGCCATGGGCGTTCTGTGCCTCGGCGATGCCGTCGGTATAGAGGAACACCGCGTCGCCCGGCTCGAGCTCTAGCTCATAGTCGCGATACCGCACCCCGCTCATCCCGCCGATGACAAACCCGTGCTTGTCACGCAGCAGCTCGAACGGCCCGCCGTGATGCTGTACAGCCGGATACTCGTGACCGGCGTTCGCGGCGGTGAGCTTGCCGGTAGAAAGCTCGAGGATCCCGAGCCATACGGTCACGAACATATCGAGCTTGTTGTTCTGACAGATGCGCTCGTTGACCTGGCGCAACACCTCGCTCGGCGAAAGCACCGTCATGGCTACTGTATCGGAGATGAGGATCTTCGATATCGTCATGAACAGCGCGGCGGGAACGCCCTTGCCGGATACGTCCGCCATCACCAACGCCAGATGATCGTCGTCGATCATATAGAAGTCATAGAAGTCGCCGCCGACCTCCTTGGCGGGGTCCATCGTCGCAAAGATATCGAACGCGGGATGCTCGGGGAACGTGTCGTTCAGCATCCCCTGCTGGATGCCGGCAGCCAGCTCCAGCTCGGTGCCGATGCGCTGCTGCTCGGATGTCACGCGGGTCAGGTTCTCGATATAGCTCAGGGTATCGGTCTCCATCTTGGTGACCGAGCGGGCGAGCTGGCCGATCTCGTTCTTCGACCGGATCCGATCCGACAGCAGCGGCTCGGGCAGGGACGGCTCATCGGCAAAGCGTTCGGTCTCCTTCTTGACCTCGATCAGCGGCCGTATCAGTCCGCGGTTCAGCGAGAAGAAGAAGATCCCTATCACCACCACCATCCACATCAGCGTGGTCATGATCACGTGTCTCGAGTAGTCCCGACGCGCCGCAGTCAGCGTATCCATCTGGCGCTGGACACAGAGGATGCCGGTGGTCTCGCCGTTCGTGCCGTGCAGGGCGATCATCGCGGTGATGTGAGAGCCGGTCTCGATATAGCCCTTGTCGCGCACGACGGTCTCCTCGTCCGATACGCCCTCGTACAGGCGGCGATACTTCTCGCGGTACTCGTCGTTGGTGGTATCGCGGACATAGCCGATGCCATAGGGATCGAACTCGGAGTTCGTGTTGACGATATTATAGACAAAGGTGATATGAGCATAGTCGGTCGTATCGGGCTGTATGACATAGATGAACTCGGCGTTCAGATTATCGCACAGCTTCTGGAGCGCGGAGCACGCGTTGCGGTAGTCGATCGTATTGCCCTCGGTCGACAGATCGTCATCGAGCCGATCCACGTTGACCTCTGTCTGGGCAAGATGCGCGATCCTGAAGGCAGAATCCTCGAACTCGGCCGTCAGCTTCTCGGAGAACTGGACATAGCCGATCATGATCGCCATCGCCGCGAACAGCACCAGTGTCAGCACGATACCGATGATGATGATCGTGCGAATACCGGAGCGGCCGGGCAGCCGCGGCCGTCTGTCTCTCTTCATATCCCTCTACCGCTCCTCAAAAGTCAGTGTATCATACCGCGAAAGCAGGTCGGCGATCCTATCGTGGCAGGCGGCGACCAGCTTGCGGCCCTCTTCGGTCTTGTCCTCGCCGATGCGCATACAGCGGCGCATCACGCGCAGCAGCCCGATGATCGCCGCCTTGTCCTCGACTTCATCGAGCCGAGCGGTATCCTCGGTACCAAGGTAGAGCGACAGCGTGCGACGCCAGAGCGCTCGGGCGGTATCGGCAGAGACGCCGAGGAAGTTCTCGATGACATGCCGATCCACCACGCCGAACCCGACATAGGCGTTATACATGAACGCCAGCTCATACAGCGGGTGACCCACGCACAGGGTATCCATGTCGATGAGCAGCGTATCGTCACCCTGCTGCATGATGTTCTTGATATGAAAGTCGCCGTGTAACATCGTGCCGTCCTCGGGAAGCTGCTCGACCATCGAGCGGAACTTTCGATACTGCTCCTCGGTAAAGTACGGCTCGACGATATCCACCCACGAGAGCACCGTCTCCTGCTGGGACGGAAGGTTCGCCGGAGCGATCGTCGAGTGGATGATCTTGGCGATCGACGCAGTTCGCTCGGCGATGAACTCGACCCGGCTCTCGTCCTCTGCCAAAAGCTCTGCAAAGCTCTTGGCGCTGAGCAGCTCGAACACCGAGCCGTAGGTATCGCCGACGCGCACCACGTCATAGGGAATCGCGGTCGGGATCCCCAGCACGAAGGCGGTGCGGGCGAGCTCGCGCTCACGCTTGATCTCATCGAGCGAGTCGGCGTCCTTGTAGACCTTGACGATCGTGTCGGTGCCGATACGGTAGACCTTGCCGTTCGCGCCCTCGCCGATGACCTCGCATCCGGTGACATCCAGCTCGCGGTACGCCTTGTCGACCGGCAGCATCTCGGTAAATCCCGTGATATCAAAGATCTCATAGACCTGCGGTGACGCCTCGACGGCGCGGATGTTCGCGCCGAACCGGCGGCGCAGCTTCAGCACTACGCGCAGCCCCGCGCTGCTGATATAGGAAAGTTGCTTGAGGTTCAGGATCAGAGACGTGGGCTGGTGCTGTCCGATCACGGCGTTCATATCTTCTTCTACAGCGGCGACGTTGGTGGTGTCGATGCTCCCCTCGGGATACAACGTCAGCGTGCCGTTATCAAAGCTGTTCTTCACGCTACATCCTCCCCAAAGATCACGTTCATCCGGTGCATATACTCACGATAAGCGGGGGTGTCCGAAAATTCCTTCAGCAGCTCGGCGACCGTATGGTAGTACCACCGCTGCTCGTTCTTGTCCTTCTGGTTGAAGTGCTCCCACATCGCGTCACCCTCGCTGAGATACAAGGAATAGAACGAGCGCATGTTCGAGAGCTTGTCCGCCATCCAGATGATCTTGGCATCGTGCGAGGCAATGCGCAGGTGATGGAAGGACTGCTCCTTGCGGGTGCGCCAGCTCTTTTCGCGCGGGGTGCCGACATACTGGTTCTCGGTGTCGCCGGCAACGAGAGCGGCAACCCTGTCGCCGAACACCTTGCGGATATCGTCGAGCGTCATCGCCGTGTCCTCGACGGTATCGTGCAGCACCGCGGCGGCAAGCACCTCGGGATCATCGGTCAGCGTCGCCGCGATCGCGGCGACCTCGGCGGGATGCAGAATATAAGGGGTGTGGCCGGTCTTGCGGGTCTGGCCGGCATGGGCGTTCAGCGCGAACGCTAACGCCTGTTCGAATACGGTCATAGCATATACCTCCATTTTCCGATAACACAGTCGGCAGGATCGTTCCGTTCTCTCAGATTCTACCCGAAAATCCCGAAAAAGTCAATCATCATATCGGTCGAGAAAGCTGTACTTCTCGCCATGGGTGCGATAGCCCGGAAAGGTATCGAGGTGCACATCGTGGATGCTGTGAAAGATGCTCTTCTCGATATTGGGGTTCGAGCGCCTCAGCTCCCTGAGCAGCGCCTTCACCTCGGCGCGCTTGCTGTCGCCGACGCCGTCGGGACACAGCGCGATGTTCTCGGTCGCGCGGCAGGCGCACCGCAGAAACTGCAGCCCGTTATACCGCTGCCACGCAAAAATGCTGTCCTCGTGCACGCGATACAGCGGTCGGATCAGCTCCATACCCTCAAAGTGAGACGACCTCAGCCGCGGCGCCATACACTGCAGCTGGGAGCCGTAGAACATCGACATGACGGTGGTCTCGATGACGTCGCTCATATGGTGCCCGAGCGCGATCTTGTTGCAGCCGCGATCCATAGCGGCGCGGTACAGATGCCCCCGCCGCATCCGCGCGCACAGGTAGCAGGGATACTTCTCGGCGCGGTCGACGATCCCGAAGATATCGGTGTCGAACACGTCGATCGGCAGGCAGAGCCGCGCGGCGTTCTCCTCGATCAGGCGGCGGTTCTCGGGGCTGTAGCCCGGATCCATCACAAGGTACACAAGCTCGAACGGGATGTTCGAGTACTGCTGCAGCAGCCGCATCAGCACCGCCAGCAGCATGCTGTCCTTGCCGCCCGAGATACACACGGCGATGCGATCGCCCGCGTCGATCAGGCGATAGTCCTGCAAGGCGGATATGAACTTGTTCCAGATGTCGCGGCGATACTTCTTCGTCACGCTGCGCTCGAGTTGTTGCAGATAGGTCAGTTCTCGGGACATGACAGGGCTCCTTTGGCGATCGGCAAGGGTTCTATAGGCAGTTCATCATCTACTCTGATAATAAGCAGACAGATGGAAGATGTCAAGTTTTTCTTCATTATCAGGGGCGAAAAGCACAGGATATGGACGAAAATGCACGCAAATGCCATAAATATAGCGTCCGATTCATTGACAAAACGCACATTTAGTGGTAAAATTTATCAGATAGTATATATGCTAAATGTTATTTGCAAAGGAGTACATTCGGATATGTATACTTTTTTAGTGGCTGTCTTTGAGCAGGGGTTCTTTGCGACCATCATCAAGAACCTTGACAAAGGCGTCAAGTGGCTGGTGCTGCGGATTGTACGGCCGTTCGTCAAGATCGACCCCAAGAAGATCATGTTCATCAACTTCACCGGCAACTATGACTGCAACCCCAAGTACATCTGTCAGCAGGTGCTCGACGAGAAGATCGACGCCCATATCGTATGGTCGATCTACAAGAACACCCGCACCGGCCCGCAGTTCTTTCCGCGGGGGGTCAAGTGTGTCATCCGCAACACCTACAACTTCTATCGCGAGATGATGTCGGCACATATCATCGTCGATAACGGCATCGGCACCTCGTTCGTCGGATACCCGAAGAAACGCGGCCAGATCCTCATCGAGACATGGCACGGCTCGCTCGGCATCAAGAAGTTCGGCGTCGACTCCAACCGCGATAAGAAATGGATCCGCATGGCCTACCGCGAGGGACGGATGACCGACTATATCATCTCGAACTCGGATATGGAGGACGATATCTACCGCGAGGACTTCTGGAAGAAAACCACGATCTGGAAGTACGGCCACGCCCGCAACGACATCCTCTTCACCGAGGATCAGGCGCGGCTCGGCGCGATCCGCCGCGAGCTGTTCGACGCGTATGAGATCCCCATGAATGCACAGCTGTGCATGTATGCGCCGACGTTCCGCGATGACGGCGATCTGTCGCCCTATACCATCGACTATGCGCGGCTGTCGGATGCGCTGACAGAGCGGTTCGGCGGCAAGTGGGTGATCCTGACGCGGTTTCACTCGCGCACTAAGAAGTACATCAAGTCCTACACGTTGCCCAAGAACGTCTACAACGTCAGCGGCTATCCCGATATCCAGGAGCTGATGGTCGTCATCGACGCGGGCATCACCGACTACTCGAGCTGGATATGCGAGTATATGCTGCGCAGAAAGCCCGGCTTCACGTTCGCCACCGACGTCCAGAACTATGCGAACCACCAGCGCGAGCTGTTCTTCCCGCTGTCGGCGCTCCCCTTCCCCACCGCGGCCGACGAGGACACGCTCATCAGCAATATCTTAAGCTTTGACAACGAGCAGTACGTCGCCGAATGCGACGCCTTCCTCAAGGAGAAGGGCAGTATCGACGACGGTCACGCCGCCGAGCGTATCGCAAACGAGATCCGCGTCCTGCTCGGCAAGTAAACAGAAATATAGACAGAAACGAGGTTTTTCACTATGGTATCAGCGCTACTTACCGCAGCCGGCATCGGCTCCCGCATGGGACAGGACATCCCCAAGCAGTTCATCCATGTCAACAACAAGCCGCTCATCGTCTATACGCTCGAGGCGTTCGAACAGCATCCCAGCATCGACGAGATCGTCATCGTCACGCTGCCCAACTGGATCGACGTGGTGCGTGCATACGCGATGCAGTTCAATATCACCAAGCTCAAGGCGATCGTCCCCGGCGGCGAGACCGGCCAGGAGAGCATCCATAACGGGCTTATGAACATCCGCGAGCGTCACGAGGGCGAGAACCCCATTGTGATGGTGCACGATGGCAACCGGTGCCTTGTCTCTGCCGAGATCATCTCGAACTCGCTGGCGGTGTTCAAGAAGCACGGCAGCGCGGTCGCGGCGATCCCGTGTGTGGAGGCGGTCTTCTTCTCGGAGGATGACGGCGCGTCGTCCGTGACCTCGATCCCCCGCGAGCAGCTCTATCGCACCCAGACCCCGCACACCTATACCCTCGAAAAGCTCCTCTGGGCGCACGATATGGCCAAGGAGCAGGGCATCACGAATACCGCCGCCTCCTGCACGCTGATGCAGGCGCTCGGCGAGACCGTGTACTTCTCTAAGGGTGCCGAGAAGAACCTGAAGATCACCACCACCGAGGACCTTGAGATGTTCGAGGTGCTCCTGAACACCCATACACAGAATTGGTTGAAGTAATATGAGATACCTGAACGAGTACTGGGACGATGTCAAGCGCGTCATCCCCCATATCCCGAACCTGCACGACCTGTACGGCAAGTCGATCCTCATCACCGGCGGCAGCGGGCTGATCTGCTCCTGTGTCGTCGATATCATCTACTATCTAAACCAACACGACAACGCCGGCATCACCATCATCCACGCCGCCCGCACCCACGAGGAGCCCGAAGACCGGTTCCCCCACATGAAGGAGGGCGTCGACTATGAATTCGTCTACTATGACGCCACCAAGGCAGAGGGCATCGACGTTGCATCCGACTACATCATCCATGCCGCGAGCAACGCGAACCCCGCTGCCTATGTCGCCGAGCCGGTCGAGACGATGGCGGCGAACTTCATCGGGCTGAACAGTCTGTTGAGCATGGCCAAGGACAAGGGCACCAAGCGCGTGCTGTATATCTCGTCGAGCGAGGTGTACGGTCAGAAGGACAGCATGGAGCCGTATCACGAGGATGACTATGGATTCCTCGATATCCTGAACCAGCGCGCCTCCTACCCGAGCTCCAAGCGCGCGACCGAGACGTTGTGTGTTGCGTACAGCATGGAGTACGGCATGGACACCGTGATCGCCCGTCCGGGGCATATCTACGGTCCCGGCGTGACCCCGTTTGACAACCGTGCCACCGCCCAGTTCACCCGCAACGCGGTCGCCGGCGAGGATATCGTGATGAAGAGCGCCGGGTCTCAGCTGCGCTCCTACTGCTATGCGCTCGACTGTGCCACCGCGCTGCTGGCGATCCTGCTCGCCGGAAAGAGCGAGAACGCCTATAACATCTCGAACCCCGATTCGATCATCACCATCAGCGAAATCGCTAAGTTCATCGCCGACGCCGCGGGCACCAAGCTCACCTATGAGAATCCCGACGACGCCGAGGCCGCCGGCTATAACCTGATGAGCAACTCGTCGCTCGACTCGAAGAAGCTCGAGTCCCTCGGATGGGCCGCCGAATTCTCTCCGGCAGAGGGCGCCGACCGATGCGTCCGATTCTACGGCGACTGAGTGAACCGATAGAGTATCCTTAGAGAGGGCTGTCGTCAGCACATACGACAGCCCTATTCTAGTATCCAAACAAAGAGGTGAACAGATGAAGCGCCACACCATTGATAACGGGAACGAGTTCGACTTTGGGCTGTCGTCAGATGACTATGCGCGGTACCGCGATATCTATCCCGCCGAACTGTATCAGGCGCTCATCTCCATGGGAATCGGGCGGCGCGGCCAGCAGATCCTCGACCTCGGAAGCGGCCCCGCGGTGCTGCCGATGAACCTGTACGCTACCGGCGCGCAGATCACCGCTGCCGATATCTCGGCACAGCAGATTGCTCACGGCCGGAGGCTTGCCGGTGAGAGAGGGATGGACGGGATCGCGTTTCGGGTATGCGCTGCCGAAGATACCGGGTTCCCAGACAACCGCTTTGACGCGGTGACGGCGGTGCAGTGCTTTCACTACTTCGACGCCGAGAGAGCCGCCGCCGAGATCCATCGCGTGCTGAAGCAAAACGGGCTGTTCTGCAAGGTGTTTATGGACTGGCTGCCCTATGAGGACGAGGTGATCGCCGAGATGGAGGCGCTGGTCAAACGCTACAACCCCGACTGGAGCGGCGGCGGGTTTCGCGCATACCGCTACATTCCTCCCGACTGGGCGACAGGCCGGTTCACGATCGAATCCGTCTGTTCCTTTGACGTCACCCTCACGTTTATGAAAGAGGCGTGGATCGGTCGGGTGAAGACCTGCCGCGGCGTCGGCGCGACGCTGTCACAGAGCGCGGTCGCGGATTTTGAGGCCGAATACCGCTCTCTGCTCGAGAAGTACAGCGAGCCGCTGCACCTAAAGCATCAGATCCATATCGAACTCTACCGCTCAGCAAAGTGTTGACCGTCAACCCGCTCTCAACAACAAGGGGCTATCGCTGTGCGATAGCCCCATAGCTATGTCATCTATCAGGATGACGATTCTGTTTTGTACGTGTCCCTGTGCCGATAAATGGGATACTACAGCGCGCGATAATAGGGACAGATGTTCGCATAGCTGCCGTCCTTCATCCGAAACCCGCCCGGGATCACGCCCAGCGGCACGAACCCCAGCCGTTCATACAGATGACGCGCGTGGAGGTTGCTCTCCACCACAGCGTTGAACTGCAGGATCCGAAACCCAAGCGTTCTGCCCGTGTCGATACAGTCGCGCACCAGCATCTCGCCGATATGTTTCCCGCGGCTGTCCGCGCTGACAGCAAAGCTCGCGTTGCAGATATGACCGCACCGCCCGATGTTGTTCGGATGCAGGATATACAGCCCGAGCACCCTGTCCCCCGCTACGGCGACGCCGGTATAGCTCTGGGAGGAGAAGAACGCTTCTCCGCTTGACCGGGAGAGCGGCTCTTCCTGCGGGAAGGCGACGCCCTCATCGACGACCTCGTTCCATATGCGTATCATCTCGGGCACATCATCGTTCCGATAGGCGCGAACGGTCAGTTCCATACATCCACTCCGTTTCACTCTCACAGGGATGCGACAGAACCCCGTGCGTCATGTTATCCGTAATCGATCCCAAATCGGCGCGACGGCACGGGTTACTTTCTCGTGACGTTGTCCCCGTAGATGGTCGTCCAGTCGTCCTTCATCGAGACGGCGGTATAGCCGTTCTCCTCGCAGCTTGTGCGCATCTTGTCGGCTTTCTCGATGTTGCCGTTCTCGCGGACGGTATCATCACAGCACAGCATGAACGCGGCGGCTCTGTACGGGTTGTTGCTGATCGTAAAGTTCGCCATCGCAAAGTCACCGGAGCTGTTGCCAAACGCCAGCACGGGCTGTACGCCGATCTCCTGCTCAATAACGCTGACCTTGTTCATCTTGAGGTTCTTGATCAGGAACTCGCCGCCGGTGATGACCTCATCATCGTCGGTAAAGGTGTATTCGAGTCCGTCCTCATCCTTCTGACCGCTCGCGACAAAGCTCTCGTCGGAGCCGATCATCTGGCTCAGCGGGATGTCCACCGTTCCCTCTGCAAGTCCGCGGGTGATCAGACGGTCAGTACCGCTGACGATATATACCGCAAAGTCGTTCGCCTGCAGATAGTCGATCACCTGCAGCATCGGCTTGTAGAACGCCTCGCCGTTCGTCATGTTCTCATAGCCCTGTGCGGGCTCGTCGCGATAGCTCTTGACATAGGCGTCAAACTCATCCAGAGTCATGCCTTCGAACGCGGATGCCACCGCCTTGCCGTGCGCGATGCTCAGTTCCTCGGGGTATTCGCCGGTCTCAAAGTAGGTCTCGATCATCTTAGCGGTCGCCTTCTCTTCGTCGCTCGCCTTGTCCTTGTAGTCGGGATCCTCCATCACGCGATGGTACAGCAGCTTGTGGTCAAAGTAGCCGGGATCGGTCTCACAGCACAGCGTCCCGTCCATATCGAATACCGCGATACGGTTCTCGATCGGGATATAATCCGCCGAGCCCTCGGTTGTGACAGCCTCTATGTAGGCAGTCAGTTCGGCTTTCAGCGGCGCGCTCTGTGTCCAGAGCGAGAGCACATCGGCGTCAGCTGCAACAGCTGTATCGTCGTTCTGATCGACGGCGGCGGTATCCTGTGCAGGGGACGCCGACTGACCGGCGGTGAATGCCCATGTGCACGAGACGGCTATCAGCGCTATCGCTAGTACAGCCGATACGATCTTCCATACCGTTGCGGGGTTTTTCTTCTTGTTCTCCATTGTCAACTCTCCTATCGTTTTTGTCATCTATATCACAGCTTGATCACGACGTAGTGGTTCTCTGCTGTTGATTGATTGTTCAAGCGGAACAGATATCCTCATCGAGCGCTACTCATCAGCGGATGGCTGTGCATCCGTGGGTGCGCTCTCATCTGTCATATCGCTCTGAGCCGATATATCTTCGCTATTCCTATCATCGCGGGCGCTGCTCCTCTTCTGCAGCCACGGGATGAACCGCTCCTCATAGAGAAGCGCGATCACCGCTGCGACAGGGATCGCCAGCAGAACACCGAGGATGCCGAACAGCTTGCCGCCGATGGTAATTGCGATCAGCGTCCATACCGGCGGGAGCCCGATCGAGCTAGAGAAGAGCCGCGGCTTGATGATATAGGCATCGAGGATCTGGATACCGACCGTGAAGATCAAAAACCACAACGCATACGCGGGTTTGACGAGCACCAGCACCAGCGCGCCGAACACACCCCCGATAATCGGGCCGAAGGTCGGGATCAGGTTGGTCATTCCGACAGCAAACGAGACCAGCGGGACATACGGCATCCCGAGGATCAGCATGAAGATGGCGTTAGAGAGACCGACGATCATCGCGTCGATGATGTTACAGCCGATATACTGGGTGAAGATCTCGTGACAGCTCCGCCAGAATCCGTTGCTGCGCTCGAGCTTCTTCTTCGAATAGAGCACCGATCTAAGACGGTTCATCCCCGTTACGAGGTTCTGCTTTCCAAAGAGGAAATATATCGCCAAGATCAGCCCGATGACGACATCGACGACCGTGTTGCCGATATTCCTGGTGGTGTTGATCACCGATTCATAGTTCTTCGTCAAGTTGCCGAATAAGTCTGTCATGGTATCCTTGACCGATTCTATGATCGCTGTCAGGTCGATACGAAGCCCGAACATGCCCATATCGTTGATCTTTCCGACCACCTTCTCGACGCTGGCATAGTAGGAGTCAGCGTTCGAGATCAGCATAGAGATACTGCTGATGAGCGACGGAATCAGTGTTCCGATGAACAGCGCCACCAACGCCAACACCAGCACCAGCGCGATCACCGCGGAGAGGATGCGCCTGAGCTTCTCCTTTTTGAGCTTTCGGAACACCTTGTTCTCAAAGAACTTGGCGACCGGATCGATAACATAGGCGAGCACCAACCCGATGATGACCGGGGTGAGGAGCCCCACCAGCGACCCAAAGAACTCAGCGATCGAGCCGACGTTGAGGAATACAACATACAGAACAATGACCGCACATAGGATCCCCGCCGCCATCGCCGCAAGGACAAATACAGACATACGGTTTTCGACTAGTTTCTTTAGATGCTTCATGCTTTCTGCTCCAAAAATAGGATTTCTTTATATTTTCACTTCATTATATCATAATACGAAAAAAAATCAATGACAAACGAGAAATCGGGAACCTTAAAAGAAAGAATCCCATTATCGGATGTTGGCATCCGGGCCGTCGCCAGCCAAGTATCTTCGGCACTACAGGGCTTAACTTCCGTGTTCGGGATGGGAACGGGTGGACCCCCTGCGTCATCAACACCAACTGTTGATAATGAGATTCTATTGGCTCCCCCAGTTGGACTCGAACCAACGACAACTCGGTTAACAGCCGAGTGCTCTACCGACTGAGCTATGGAGGAATATGTTTCTGCTTTAGCAGAAGTGGTGACTCGTGCGGGAATCGAACCCGCGTTGCCGGCGTGAGAGGCCGGAGTCTTAACCGCTTGACCAACGAGCCAGATGTACGGTACGGTTACATCCGTAACCGTACCGTTGGTGCACCATCAGGGGCTCGAACCCGGGACACCCTGATTAAGAGTCAGGTGCTCTACCAACTGAGCTAATGGTGCATATGCTAAAGCATAGGGCAAACACCCTGAAAACTGAACAAAGTGTGGTGAAGGGACAAAGGAGAGCGTTGCTGGGATGACCAAAGGAATATGGTCAAGCCCTCGACCTAT
>CAJODM010000016.1 GCA_905233755.1 uncultured Ruminococcus sp. | reverse complement strand
TTCCATCTTCCTCATCGGTTCATATTGCCTTACCTGTATTACCCACAGGCTTACCTATGTGCTGACACTATCCACTTACCTATGTGCTGACCTAACAAGTTTTACTATACAACTTTCTACTCTTCATTCTTCACTATTCACTCCTTTGGAGGTCACTATGTCCACCTACTTTGCAGGCGAATATGATGTTGCCGTCATCGGGGCCGGTCATGCCGGCATCGAGGCGGCGCTGGCGTCGGCGCGCCTCGGATGCCGCACGGCGGTGTTCACCATCAACATGGACGCCGTCGGCAACTGTCCGTGCAACCCCTCGATCGGCGGCACGGCAAAGGGTCACCTTGTCCGCGAGGTGGACGCCCTCGGCGGCGAGATGGGCAGGGCGGCGGACGCCTGTACCATCCAGTCGCGGATGCTCAACCGCGGCAAGGGTCCTGCTGTCCACTCGCTGCGGGCTCAGATCGACCGCCGCCGGTACAGCGCGCTGATGAAGCATACGCTGGAGCTGCAGGAGAACCTCGACCTGCGCCAGACCGAGATCACCGACATCGCCCGCGACGGCGACGATTGGCTGCTGACGAGCCGGATGCGCGGCGTGTACCGCTGCCGATCGGTCGTCATCGCCACCGGCACCTATCTCGGCGGTCGGGTCTTTGTCGGCGAGGTGAGCTACGAGAGCGGGCCGGACGGGATCTTCCCCTCGGCGTTCCTCGGCGACGGGCTCAGGCGGCTCGGGATCCCCACCCGTCGGTTCAAGACCGGCACCCCCGCGCGCGTCAGGCGGTCGAGCATCGACTTCTCAGAGCTCGAGGAGCAGCTTGGCGATACGCACACCGTGCCGTTCTCTTATGATACCGATGTCCCGATCGAAAATCGAGTCAGCTGTCATATCTCGTGGACGAACGAGCGCACCAAGGCGGTCATCCTCGATAACCTCGACCGCTCGCCTCTCTATGGCGGGATGATCGAGGGCGTTGGGCCGCGCTACTGCCCAAGCTTAGAGGACAAGATCGTCCGCTTCTCAGAGAAAGAGCGGCACCAGCTCTTCATCGAGCCGTGTGGGCTGGATACCGAGGAGATGTACCTGCAGGGGATGTCCTCATCGCTCCCCGAGGAGGTGCAGCTGCAGTTCTATCACACGATCAAGGGGCTCGAGAACGCTGTCGTGATGCGCCCTGCCTATGCGATTGAGTACGACTGTGTCGACCCGACCGCGCTGTATGCGACGCTCGAGTTCAAGGATCACCCGGGGCTGTTCGGCGCGGGTCAGTTCAACGGCTCATCGGGATATGAGGAGGCCGCCGCCCAGGGACTTATCGCCGGCATCAACGCCGCGCACCGCGCGCTCGGGCGCGCCCCGTTGGTGCTCGATCGCGCGAGCTCCTATATCGGTACCCTCATCGACGACCTCGTTACCAAGGGCGCCGAGGAGCCCTATCGCATGATGACCTCGCGCAGCGAGTACCGGCTGATCCTGCGTCAGGACAACGCCGACGCACGCCTGACCCCCATCGGGCGCGCGGTCGGGCTGATCTCGGACGAGCGGTACGAGCGGTTTCTGCACAAGCAGGAGCTAATCCGGCAGGAGACCGCCCGTGTCAACGCGACGACCATCCCGCCGTCGGATACGCTGAGCGAGATCCTTGTTTCACGTGAAACATCCGACGTCACCACCGGCGTGCGTCTGGTCGAGCTGCTCCGGCGACCGGAGCTCAGCTACGACGCGCTCGCGCCGGTCGATACCGATCGCCCCGACTTGCCAAGTGCGATCTTCGAGCAGGTCGAGATCGCCGTCAAGTACGAGGGATATATCAAGAAACAGCTCGCTGCTGTCGATCGGCTCCGCAAATTAGAGCAGAAGACCCTGCCGCCCGATATCGACTATGCGGCGGTCACCGGACTGCGGCTCGAGGCGGCCGAGAAGCTCGCCGCCCTGCGTCCGCTGAACATCGGGCAGGCGAGCCGCATTAGCGGGGTCTCGCCGGCGGATATCAACGTCCTGCTGATCTATCTGATGAAGCGTGACGCGACCGATCGGAGGGTTGATGATGAGTGACTTTCCCCATATCCTGACCGATACGTTTCGCGCGCTGGAGATCATCCTTTATGCAGAGCAGCTTGAGCAGCTCTCCTGCTATTATGAGATGCTCACAGAGCGCAACCGCAGCGTGAACCTCACCGCGCTGACCGAGCCGCGCGACGTCGCGCTCAAGCACTTTGGCGATTCGCTCCTGCTGCTGCGGTACTTCGAGATAGACGCCGGCGCGTCGATCATCGACGTCGGCACCGGCGCGGGGTTCCCGGGGGTGGTGCTGAAGATCGCGCGCCCCGACCTCCGGCTGACGCTCCTCGACAGCTTGCAGAAGCGGCTGACCTTCCTCTCTGAGCTGTGTGAGGCGCTCGGGCTGCGGGATGTGGCGTTCGTGCACAGCCGCGCCGAGGACGGCGCGCGCACCGCGCTGCGCGACAGCTTTGACTATGCCGTTGCGCGGGCGGTCGCTCCGCTGAACATCCTCTCGGAGCTGTGCCTGCCGTATGTTCGGCCCGGCGGCACATTCATCGCGATGAAGGGCAGAGACGCCGCACCCGAGCTTCGGGAAGCCGAGAACGCGCTGGACGTGCTGTGCGGCAGGGTCGATGCGATCCATACGTTCCCGCTGCTCGACGCGGGAGAGCGGAGCATCCTTTGCATCCGCAAGACCGCCCCCACCCCCGCCGCCTATCCCCGCACCGCCAAGAAGATCGGCAAGCACCCCCTGTGATTGGCGCCCTGTCGCTTCGGCGGGATACGCTTTGCCGCTTGGTTGGATGTACGGCTGTTGGCTCTACCCGCGGGTGGAGGTCACCGGATCGCGGCGCGGACAGGTCGAATCCGCTCAAAATATTCTTCTAAAACCGACAGAAATGTCGGTTTTTTTGCAAAAAAAATGAAAAAAATCGGTCAAAATCCGACAATATTGTTAACCAAAATCTGGTAATCTATACTTGCAAGGACAAACCACCGATCCTTGGACATCACACAAAGCAGGTGAGGAGCGATGAGCGGAATCCCCCGCGCGGATAATCGGGTGCTGCGCGTACCCACCATCCAGATTCGCCCCAACAAGACCCAGCCCCGTCGCAACTTTGACGAAGAGAACCTCAAGAGCTTGGCGCAGTCGATCGCCGAGAACGGCATCCTCCAGCCGCTCGTGGTGCGGCGGATCAACAGCACCGAGTTCGAGCTGATCGCCGGCGAGAGGCGGCTGCGCGCCGCCATCATGGCGGGGATGAACAAGGTGCCGTGTGTGGTGCACCGCTGCTCGGACAAGGAGAGCGCGCTGCTCGCGCTGGTCGAGAACCTCCAGCGCACCGACCTGTCGATGTTCGAGGAGGCGCGCGGGATCGCTCGCCTGATCCGCAAGTACGGCCTGACCCAGGAGCAGGCGGCTGTCAAGCTCGGCAAGAAGCAGAGCACCGTCTCGAACAAGCTCCGGCTGCTGAAGCTCACCTTTGAGGAACAGGAGTGGATCCTGTCGGCGGGGCTGTCCGAACGCCACGCGCGGTCGCTGCTGCGCATCGGCGACGAGAACCTGCGCAAAGAGGTGCTCGGCCGTATCATCACGGACAACCTCAGTGTCGGCGACTCCGAGACCCTCATCACCGAGGTGCTGACCCGCTCGGCGTCCCAGCTCCCCCAAAAGACGGCCCCCGAGCGAAAGATCGCCGTGAAGGACGTGCGGATCTTCGTCAACACCATCAACAAGGCGGTCGATACGATGCGGATGTCCGGCATCAACGCCATCTCGCGCCGCAGCGAGACCGACGAATATATCGAATATACCGTCAAAATCCCCAAGGCGGCCGAGATCGCCTGAACAAGCTTTCCCCTCGGACGGGAGACCGTCCGGACACTCATACCCATTTCCTTATCTGAACCCCTTGCCGACAGCCACACAGAGAGATCTGTGTGGCTGTTGGCGTTTCACGTGAAACATTTTCGGATAAAAATACAGAAAAAGGGTTTTATTGCACTCAAATTTATGCTAAAATAAGCGGGTAAAGTGAATCACAGCACAAAAAGGAGAGGGTATCACGATGGGTAAGGTGATTGCGGTCGCGAACCAGAAGGGCGGCGTCGGCAAGACGACCTCGGCGGTAAACATCGCCGCCGGGCTCGGGCTGAATCAGCGAAAAACACTACTGATAGATGTTGACCCACAGGGAAACGCAACATCTGGTGTCGGAATTGATAAACGCAAGGTCGAGAAATCCACCTATGAGCTGCTGATCGGCGAGGCAACGGCAGAGCAGGTCGTCGTCTCGACGCGCTACACGGGGCTCGACATCATGCCGTCGGGCATCGACCTCGCCGCGGCAGAGTTCGAGATGATGGATCTGCCCGACCGGTCGAACAAGCTGCGCGAGGCGATCGTACGGATCAAGCAGAACTATGACTATGTCATCATCGACTGTCCGCCGTCGCTGGGGCTCATCACCACCAACGCGCTGACCGCCGCCGACACGGTGATCGTGCCGATCCAGTGCGAGTACTATGCGCTCGAGGGGCTGTCGCAGCTGATGAACTCGGTGCGGTATGTCAAGCGCAAGACCAACGAGCGGCTCGAGATCGAGGGCGTGCTGCTGACGATGTATGACGGACGGCTGAACCTGACCCAGCAGGTTGTCAACGAGGTCAAGTCCTTCTTCCCGAAGAAGGTGTTCGCAACCGTCATCCCGCGCGGGGTACGGCTGTCAGAGGCGCCGTCCTACGGCATGCCTATCATGTATTATGACAAAAACTGCAAGGGCGCGGCGGCATATCTGGCGCTCACCGAAGAGATCATCCGAAAGGAGCGCAGAGATGGCTAACAAAAAGTACGGCGGCCTCGGCAAGGGACTGAGCGCCATCTTCATTGAGAACGAGACTAAAGAGCCGAACGACGTCACCACGCTGAAGATATCCGCGATAGAGCCCAACCGACGGCAGCCGCGCCGCGAGTTCGATCCCGAGGCGCTCGCCGAGCTCTCGAAGAGCATCGTCGAGCACGGCGTGCTGCAGCCGATCCTCGTGCGACCGCTGCTGTCGGGCGGGTACCAGATTGTCGCCGGCGAGCGTCGGTATCGCGCCGCGCGGATGGCAGGGCTCAAGGAGATCCCCGTCGTCATCCGCGAGCTGTCGAACGCCGAAACCATGCAGATCGCGCTGATCGAGAATCTCCAGCGCGAGGATCTGTCGCCGCTCGAAGAGGCGGCGGGGTACAAGACGCTGATGGACGAGTATGGGTTCAGCCAGGAGCAGGTCGCGAACACGGTCGGCAAATCCCGCTCCGCGATCGCCAACACTCTGCGGCTGCTGTCGCTGCCGGACGAGCTCAAGGGCTATGTGCGCGAAGGCAAGCTCAGCTCCGGCCATGCGCGCGCGCTGCTGTCCGTCGATGATAAGGCACAGGCGATTGCCGCTGCGGATGAGGTCATCCGGCGTGAACTGAGCGTCCGCGAGACCGAGAAACTCGCCCAAAAGCTGAGCACCCCAAAGAAGAAGCGCGAGCGTTCACAGCTGCCGGCGTTCTATCGACAGCTCGAGATCGAGCTGATGGAGTACCTCGGGACGAAGGTCGCCGTCACCGTCAACCGCAACGGCAGCGGCACGCTGCATATCGACTACAGCGATGAGCAGGAGCTCATGGCGCTGACGAAGAAGGCAAGCCAACTGTTCGACGACGAAAAGCACACATGATGGAGGAAGCTGCAACATGATAGATATCAGATTTCTCAGGGAGAACCCCGAGATCGTCAAGCAGAATATCAGGAACAAGTTTCAGGAGAAGAAGCTGCCGCTGGTGGACGAGGTCATCGAGCTCGACCGCGCGGCACGCAGAGCTAAGGGTGATGCCGACGAGCTGCGCGCGGCGCGCAACCGGCTGAGCAAGGAGATCGGCGTATGCTATGCCCACGGCGAGCGCGAGAAAGCGGAACAGCTCAAGTCCCAGGTCGCTGAGGGCGGCGAGAAGCTCGCACAGCTCGAGCGGCAGGAGGCAGAGCTGAACGCGAAGGTCAACGAGATCATGATGATCATCCCCAACATCATTGACCCGTCGGTGCCCATCGGCAGAGATGATACCGAGAACGTCGAGCTACAGCGGTTCGGCGAGCCGGTGATCCCTGCGTTTGAGGTTCCCTATCACACCGAGATCATGGAGAAGTTGTCGGGCATCGACCTGGAGGCGGCGCGCAAGGTCGCCGGTAACGGATTCTACTACCTTTTGGGCGACGTCGCGCGGCTGCACAGCGCGGTGATCGCCTATGCGCGCGACTTCATGATCGACAGGGGGTTCACCTACTGCATCCCGCCGTATATGATCCGCAGCAACGTGGTATCGGGCGTGATGAGCTTTGAGGAGATGGACGCCATGATGTACAAGATCGAGGGTGAGGATCTGTTCCTTATCGGGACGTCCGAGCACTCGATGATCGGCAAGTTCATCGACACCATCATCCGGCAGGAGGAGCTGCCCTATGCGCTGACGTCGTACAGCCCGTGCTTCCGCAAGGAGAAAGGGGCGCACGGCATCGAGGAGCGCGGCGTCTATCGCATTCATCAGTTCGAAAAGCAGGAGATGGTCGTCGTCTGTCATCCCGACGAGTCGAAGGTGTGGTTCGATCGACTGTGGCAGAACACGGTGGACTTCTTCCGCTCGCTGGATATCCCGGTACGGACGCTGGAGTGCTGCTCGGGAGACCTCGCCGACCTGAAGGTGAAGTCGATCGACGTCGAGGCGTGGTCGCCCCGTCAGCAGAAGTACTTCGAGGTCGGGTCGTGCTCGAACCTCGGCGACGCCCAGGCGCGGCGGCTGAAGATCCGCATCGCCGGCAAGGACGGCAAGTACTATGCCCATACGCTGAACAACACGGTGGTCGCTCCGCCGCGGATGCTCATCGCGTTCCTCGAGAACAACCTTAACGCCGACGGCAGCGTGAACATCCCAGAGGCGCTCAGACCGTATATGGGCGGGAAAGAGAAGATCGGATAAAGCCGAGAAAATAAAAAAATTCCCGAGCGGACACAGACATCCTGGTCGGGACGACACAGAGGGGCTATCGCTTACTTACAAAGCGATAGCCCCTTCATATTATTCTGCAAAACGCGGAGACGGCCTCATAGAGGGGTGGTTCGACCCATCAGATCACATAGTTGTCCGGTGAGTCGGTGGCGGCGAGGTCAGCGACGGTGATCCCGTCAAAGTAACGGTTGGTGATATCATAGAAGTCGCGCCACATCCGGATGGTGCGGCACTCGGCGACGCGGTCGCACGGATCGGCGTCGGTATTCAGGCACGACACCGGCGCCAGATCGCCCTCGGTCAGCCGCAGGATCTCGCCGACCCGATACGCCTCGGGCGGGCGGGTCAGCTTGTAGCCGCCGCCCTTGCCGTGCACCCCCTCGATCAGCTTCGCCTTGGTGAGCAGCGGGAGGATGCGCTCGAGGTATTTCAGCGAGATCTCCTGGCGTGCGGCGACGTCCTTCATGGGGATATAGCGGCCGTTGTTGTGTTCGGCAAGATCGATCAGTACGCGCAGCGCATAGCGCCCGCGGGTGGATATCATCATAGGATGCCTCCGAAAAATGAAGATGTCCTCTCTACAGTAATGTGAGAAAGGGGCTTCCCTATTATACCACAGAGCAGGTAGGTAAATCAACCCCGTTTTTTGCTGACGATCACGCCGCCGCCGAGCACGAGTTCACCGTCATACAGCACCGCCGCCTGACCGGGGGTGATGGCGCGCACCGGCGCATCAAAGAGGAGCGTGACGGTGCCGTCGGGGTTCGGGGTCACAAGGCACGGCTGCTCTGTCTGGCGGTAGCGGGTCTTGGCGCGACAGCGAAAAGGCCTGTCGGGCGGGTCGATCGAGACCCAGTTGACGTCCGTGATCACCGCCGTGTCATCGAACAGGTACCGCTCGTCCCCGACCGTCACGGTGTTTTCGATCGGGTCGATATCGGTGACGAACACCGGCTTGCCGAGCGACAGCCCGAGGTGCTTGCGCTGTCCGAGGGTATAGTGGGTGATCCCGCGGTGACGCCCGACGACAGCGCCGTCGGGGGTGACAAAGTCGCCCGGCGGCTGCGGCCCGATATACCGCTCGATGAACGCGGCATAGTCACCGTCGGGGACAAAGCAGATATCCTGGCTGTCGGGCTTCTTAGCGTTGACAAAGCCGTGCTCGGCAGCACACGCGCGCACCTCGTCCTTAGTGAGCACTCCGAGTGGGAAGCGCGTGCGGGAGAGCTGCTCTCGGGTAAGGGTATAGAGCACATAGCTCTGATCCTTCATGGGGTCGAGCGCCTTCTTGAGGACATAGCGCCCGTCGAGCTGTTCGATGCGGGCATAGTGCCCGGTGACAACCGCGTCGCACGACAGCGCCCGGGCGCGGTCATACAGCTTGTCGAACTTCATATAGCGGTTGCAGTCGATACAGGGGTTCGGCGTGATACCGCATCGATAGCTGTCGACGAACTTGTCGATGATCTTCGTGCGGAAATCGTCCTTGAAGTTGAACACATAGTACGGGATACCCAGCCGCCTGCAGACCGCGCGGGCGTCCTCGACGTCCTCGAGCGAGCAGCAGGTGCTGTGGTGTTCGCTCTCGGAGAGATCCGCGTCGAACAGCCGCATCGTGCACCCGATACGGTCCCAGCCGTCCATCAGCATAGCGGCGACGGACGAGTCGACCCCGCCGCTCATAGCGATCAGTGCTCTCATAAAACCACCTAACCGTCAGAATAATTGTAGAAAAGCAAGACAGTCGCGCGGGGAGCGTCCCGCGCGACAAATTCTTCTGTTATAATTCGCCCAGCATCCGCCGCTTGATATCGGCGCGGTCGAACGTCAGCGCGATCACGATGAAGATCAGCGCCGAAGAGACCGCCTGGACAGCGTTCTCGGGTATCTTCCATAACGCGGTAACAAGCGCCGAATGGAGGGCGTCGCCGGCGATCAGCTGACGGATCAGCTTCGATACCGAGTACCCGATAATGGTCACAAGCCCCGACGGGATCGTCATCAGCGCGTTGCGTCGGCAAAGGAGCTTGTCGCCCTTGGACGAGAAGAACACCGCGTTGAGTGCCTTGATGACGATGGTGTAGAGGATGGTCTCGGGATAGACCAGCAGATCGGCGATCCCACCGCCGATCGCTGCTGCGGCGACGGCATAGGGCATGGGCAGAAAGCACGCCGCGATATAGATCATCGAATCCCCGAGGTGAATATACCCGCCGGTGGGGGTCTTGATCTCGACAAAAGCGGTCAGAACCGCGATCATCGCCGAGAACATCGCTGCGATGACGATACGAAGGGTGCGGTTGCTATGGGATGGTTTCATGGTGACCTCCTGAGAGGACGCGGGATCAGTCCTGGAACAGCGGCGTGGAGAGATAGCGGTCGCCGGTGTCGGGCAGAAGCACGACGATGGTCTTTCCGGCGTTCTCGGGACGCTTGGCGAGCTCGATCGCGGCATAGGCGGCAGCTCCCGAGGAGATACCGACCAGCACGCCCTCGGACTTGCCGATCAGCTTGCCGGTAGAGAACGCGTCCTCGTTCGAAACGGGAATGATCTCGTCATAGATCGAGGTGTTCAGCACATCGGGGACAAACCCCGCGCCGATGCCCTGGATCTTGTGCGCGCCGGCGATACCGGTGGACAGGACAGCAGAGGTCTGCGGCTCGACCGCGACGACCTTGACGTCCGGGTTCTTTGACTTAAGATATTCGCCCACGCCGGTGACGGTGCCGCCTGTTCCGACGCCCGCGACAAAGATATCGACCTTGCCGTCGGTGTCATCCCAGATCTCGGGTCCGGTGGTGGAGCGGTGGATGGCGGGGTTCGCGGGGTTCACGAACTGGCCGGGGATGTAGGCGTTGGGGATCTCGCGGGAAAGCTCCTCCGCCTTGGCGATCGCGCCTTTCATGCCCTTGGCGCCGTCGGTGAGCACCAGCTCGGCGCCGTATGCCTTCATGAGCTGGCGGCGCTCGACGGACATGGTCTCGGGCATGACGATGATGATGCGGTAACCCTTTGCAGCGGCGATGGCGGCAAGCCCGATGCCGGTGTTGCCGGAGGTGGGTTCGATGATGACCGAGTCCGGCTGCAACAGGCCTCTGCGCTCGGCGTCGTCGATCATCGCCTTGGCGATACGATCCTTCACCGAGCCGGCGGGGTTAAAGTACTCGAGCTTAGCAACGAGCTTTGCGCCGAGCTTCTCGCTCGCTTCGATATGGGTGAGTTCCAACAGCGGGGTCTTGCCGACCAGCAGATCGGCGGATGTGTAGATGCGTGACATGATTCTATCTCCTTTTATTATATATGATTAGGGGGTGTTTGTAAACGATTTTTCTATCAAAATCGACATCGGTCTCTGCGGTTGTACTCTGAGAACAGCATGGTATCACCTCGCACTAATATAACCAATCAATCAAGTAGGTTGGTATTATAATATCACGCCGTCATGGATTTGTCAACCCTTTTTTGCATAAAAAGGCGCGGGACGACATAGGATAGGGTTGACATTTTCGGCTTTCGGTGCTACAATAACGACAGTAGAATATACATCTAATGTATAGAGTGGGTCTTGACGGACCCGCTCTTTTATGTTGTATGAGGGCAGCTGTGCCGAAAGCACGGCGCGCCCGGACTAGGAAAGGAACCGTCATATGGCCAACAGCAAAGGCAAGCATACCGTCAACGCGGTATGGGAGCTTGCAGCGCCGATCGCGTCGGAGCTGGGGCTCTCTATCTGGGATGTAAGGTATATCAAGGAGGGCTCGCAGTGGTTTCTGCGGATCTTCATCGACAAGGACGGCGGCGTGGACATCAACGACTGTGAGCGGATGTCCCGCGCGATCGACGGCCCGCTCGACGACCTCGACCCCATCGAGGGCGAGTATATCCTCGAGGTCAGCTCGCCGGGTATCGAGCGCGAGCTTGTCCGCGACGAGCACTTCGACCGGTTTCTCGGTGCGGATATCTCGGTGAAGATGATCCGTCCGCTCGACAACATCGGCAAGGAGTTCAAGGGCGTGCTCACCGGGTATGAATCCGGCATGGTGACCGTCACCGATCATAGCGGCGAGCACACCGTCACCATCAGCCGCAAGGACACTGCGTTCATCAAGCTGGACGACTTCTCCTGACGCTGTGGCGCTTCATATCGTTATTCATACACATCATATATATAAAAGAAAGGTTGATAGGAAAAATGGCGAGTAATAAAGAAATGTTCGACGCACTGCGGCTGCTCGAAAAGGAAAAGGGAATCCCCGTCGACTATATGATCACCCAGATCAAGAAGGCGATCGCGTCGGCGTGCCGCAACCTGTATGACGGAAACGAGAACGTGGATATCAAGATGGATCCCGAGAAGAACAGCTTCTCGGTCAAGCTGATGAAGACCGTAGTCGAAGAGGTCGAGGACCCGAGCTACGAGATATCGCTTGACGATGCGTTGGAGATATCGAAGCGCGCAGCCGTCGGCAAGGAGGTCGGTATCACGCTCGAGCCCAAGAAGTTCGGTCGTATCGCCGTGCAGACCGCCCGCTCGGTCATCCGTCAGGGCATCCGCGACGGCGAGAAGGATCAGATGCTCGTCGAGTTCCAGTCCAAGATGCAGGAGATCACCACCGCGACCATCGAGCGCGTGGATCCCGAGACCGGCAACGTGACGCTCAAGTTCGGCAACGCGGTCGCGGTACTGCCCCGCTCCGAGCAGATCGGCACCGAGGTTCTGCGCGAGGGCAGCAGCATCAAGATCTATGTCGCCGGCGTGAAAGAGACCGAGCGCGGCCCGCGCGTCACCATCTCGCGCACGCACCCCGACTTTGTCAAGCGGCTGTTCGAGAAGGAGGTCCCCGAGATCTATGACGGGATCGTCGAGATCAAGTCGATCTCCCGCGAGGCGGGCAGCCGTACCAAGATGGCGGTCTTCAGCGAGGACAGCCAGATCGACGCCGTCGGCGCCTGTATCGGTGCACGCGGCGCGCGCGTCAACACCATCGTCGACGAGCTCGGCGGCGAGAAGATCGACATCGTCTTGTACAACGACGATCCCAAGGTATTCATCGCGGCGGCGCTCTCGCCCGCCAACGTCCTGTCGGTCGACCTCAACGAGGGCGACCAGAAGGCGTGCAAGGCGACCGTCCCCGACGGCCAGCTGTCGCTCGCGATCGGCAACAAGGGCCAGAACGTCCGGTTAGCCGCCAAGCTGACCGGCTACAAGATCGATATCCGTCCCGAATCCGGATTCTGGGGCGAGAACGAGGATGACGAAGAAAAAGAGTAAGAAGGGGTTACGATGACTGGACGCAAGATCCCGCTGCGCAAGTGTCTCGGATGCGGCGAAATGAAAGATAAACGACAGCTCGTCCGCGTTGTTCGCAACAAAGAGGGCGAGATCTCGATCGACCTTGTCGGCAAGAAACCCGGCAGGGGCGCGTATATCTGTCACGATCGCGCATGCCTTCAGAAGGCGATGAAGGCCAAACGCCTCGAGCGGGCGTTCTCGTGCCGGATCTCGGACGAGATCTATGACCGGCTGACTCTCGAGATGACCGCAGATGAATGATAGGTTGCTCGGGACGCTGGGGCTGTGCCGCAGGGCACGGCGGATGGTCATCGGAAGAGACACCGTCATCGCTGCGATAGAGGACGGCAGCGCGACACTTGTGCTGTGTGCTGCTGACTTCTCGGACAACAGCCGCAAAGCGGTCGAACGAGCGGCCGGCAACCGCGGCGTGACGTTCATCCGGCTTGTCACCGATATGGACGCGCTCTCGTGTGCGCTGGGCAAGACCTGCGGGGTGCTGGGCGTCACGGATGAGGGATTTGCAGAAAAGATACGATTACTTCTTGACAGCTAAAGGAGGAACATATATGGCTATGATGATCAAGTATAAGGTCAAAGAGGTCGCCACCGACCTCGGGCTCCAGACCAAGGATATCATCGCGGTGCTGAAGGAATACTGCGGTGTGGATAAGAAGGCGATGACCGCGCTCGAGGAGAACGAGCTGGACGTGGTGTTCGACTACTTCACCCAGAAGAACGCGATGGAGAACCTCGACGCCTACTTTGCCGTCCGCGACGAGGCCATCGAAAAGCGCGAGAAAGAGGCCGAGCAGCGCCGCGCAGAAGAAAAGCGTAAGAGAGAAGAGGCGAAGGATAAGCTCCGCCCCGCCTCGGCGCAGCAGAGCGCAAAGCAGCCCGTCGCCGAGCAGAAGAAGGTCGACAAGACCGCCGAGGTCGACCTGAAATCCGAGATCAAGTCGAAGCGCGGCACCGGACGGATCATCGATACGTCCGCCGCCGAGGTGAACGTCGACCGCTATAACCAGCGCTATGACGATATGGCGCTCGACAAGGTGCGCAACGAGAACAACATGTCCTCGAAGAAGCAGAAGATCAACCAGCGCTCCAAGCAGAAGAACCGCCGCTCCGGCAAGCGCGAGACCGAGCGCGAGCGCATGGCGCGTATCGAGAAGGAGCGCAAGGCAAAGCGCATGACCGTTCTGATCCCCGACGAGATCAGCATCGGCGACCTTGCGCTGCGGCTCAAGGCGACCGTCGCCGAGGTGGTCAAGAAGGCGTTCCTCATGGGCACCATGGTTACCGCGAACGATGTGGTCGACTTTGACACCGCGTCGCTGATCGCGATGGAGTTCCACGCCAAGGTGGAGAAAGAGGTCGTCGTCACCATCGAGGAGCGCATCATCGACGACAGCGCGGATGAGGACGAGAACCTTGTCAGCCGCGCGCCGGTCGTCGTCGTCATGGGTCACGTCGACCACGGCAAGACCTCGCTGCTCGACTATATCCGCAACGCCCACGTCACCGATACCGAGGCGGGCGGCATCACCCAGCACATCGGCGCCTATCGCGTCAACATCAACAACAGGGACATCACCTTCCTCGATACCCCGGGACACGAGGCGTTCACCACCATGCGCGCCCGCGGCGCCCAGGTGACCGATATCGCCATCCTCGTGGTGGCTGCCGACGACGGCATCATGCCCCAGACGGTCGAGGCGATCAACCACGCCAAGGCGGCGGGGGTCTCGGTCATCGTCGCCATCAACAAGATGGATAAACCCGGCGCCAATCCCGAGACCGTCAAGCAGCAGCTCACCGAGTACGAGCTCATCCCCGAGGAGTGGGGCGGCGACACGCCGTGCGTGCCGGTGTCGGCCAAGACCGGCATGGGCATCGACGACCTGCTCGAGATGGTGCTGCTGGTAGCTGATATGAAGGAGCTGCGCGCCAACCCCGACCGCGCCGCAAGGGGTACCGTCATCGAGGCGCGCCTCGACAAGGGCAGAGGGCCGGTCGCGTCTATCCTCGTCCAGAACGGTACGCTGCACACCGGCGACGTCGTTGTCGCGGGCATGGCGGTTGGTCATGTGCGTGCAATGACGGACGACAAGGGCAACCGCGTCGATGCGGCAGGCCCGTCGATCCCGGTCGAGATCACCGGTCTCGACGATGTGCCGACCGGCGGCGATACGTTCAACGCCGTCACCGACGAGCGTCTTGCCCGCGAGCTGGTCGAACAGCGCAGGCACGACGCCAAGGAGGCGCAGTTCAACGCCCAGACCAAGGTCACGCTCGACAACCTGTTCGATCAGATGAAGCTCGGCGATATCAAGGAGCTGAAGATCATCGTCAAGGCGGACGTCCAGGGCTCGGTCGAGGCGGTGCGCCAGTCGCTCGAGAAGCTGTCGAACGACGAGGTGCGCGTGAATATCATCCACGGCGCGGTGGGCGCGGTGTCCGAGTCGGACGTCATGCTCGCGAACGCCTCCAACGCCATCATCGTCGGGTTCAACGTGCGTCCCGACGCCACCGCTCAGGCGAACGCCGAGCGCGACGGCGTGGATATGCGGATGTATCGCGTCATCTATGATTGTATCGAAGAGATCGAGAGCGCGATGAAGGGCATGCTCGCCCCGAAGACGCGCGAGGTCATCCTCGGTACCGCCGAGGTGCGCAACGTCATCCGCATCAAGTCCATCGGCAACATCGCCGGCTCCTATGTCAAGTCCGGCAAGATCCAGCGCGGCGCAGGCGTGCGCGTGGTGCGCGACGGCATCATCATCGCCGACGACACCATCGACTCGCTGCAGCGGTTCAAGGATTCGGTCAAAGAGGTCGCCGAGGGCTATGAGTGCGGTATCGGGCTCGAGAAGTACAACGACATCAAGGAAGGCGATATCTTCGAAGTGTTCACCATCGAGGAGTATCGCGAGGACTGATAGAACAGCAGACGGTTTTTTGCGTCGAAAGGAATCTGCATGAACAGCCATAAACTGGGACGGACCACGGAGGACATCAAGCGCGAGCTGACAGCGATCTTTCGCGAGCTGAAGGACCCGCGGATCAAGGCGTGCTTTCTCTCGATCGTTCGGGTAGAGGTCACGAACGACCTGTCCTACTGCACGGTCTATATCAGCGCGCTCGAGGGGCTCGACGCGGCGAAAAACGCCGCAAAGGGGCTTGTCAGCGCAGCGGGATTTATCCGTCGGGAGCTGGGGCTGCGGCTACGGCTGCGCCATGTGCCCGAGCTGATCTTCACGCCGACCGACTCGATCGAGTACAGCGCCGAGATCAGCCGGATCCTCAACTCTCTCGACATCAAGGAGGACACCGATGAGGAAGATAACGCTGACTGAGACGGTCGCGCTCCTGTTGGAGAACGACAACTATCGCATCCTGACCCATACCTACCCCGACGGCGATACGTTGGGGTGCGCGTTCGCGCTGTGCAAGGCGCTGCGCAAGCTCGGCAAGAACGCGAACGTCGCCGTAGAGGGCGATCTGCCCGCAAAGCTACGCTACCTTGCCAACCACTATCGGGAGCAGGCGTTCACCCCCGCCTATATCGTCAGCGTGGACGTGGCGGCGATGTCGCTGCTCGGCCCGCAGGTGATGGAGGGCGTCGATCATATCGACCTGTGCATCGACCATCACCGCGTCAACTCGGTCGAGGCGGACAACATCTATGTTGATCCGACAGCGGCGGCTGCCGCCGAGATCATCTATGAGATCGTGCGGTACCTCGGCGTCGAGCTCGACGAGGATATCGCTCAGGGCATCTACACCGGCGTGTCGACCGACACGGGGTGCTTCTGCTATACCAACACCACCGAGCGCACCCATACGGTAGCGGCGAAGGTGATGGGATACTGCAACTGGAAAGAGATTAACAACATCAACTTTGTGCTCAAATCCCGCGCCAAGATTAAGCTCGAGCGCATGATCTATGAGAACATGGAGTTCTATGCCGGCGGCCAGTGCGCCATCGTCTACACCACGCTCTCGATGCAGGAGGCGCTCGGCACGACCGACGACGAGCTCGAGGGGATCGCCTCTATCCCGCGCCAGATCGAGGGCGTGAAGATGGGGATCACCATGCGCGAGAAGCCCGACGGCACCTTCAAGATATCCGTCCGTACCAACGATCGTATAGACGCGGCGGCGTTCTGTGCGCGGTTTGGCGGCGGCGGTCATCCCGCAGCGGCCGGATGCTCGATCGAGGGGACGCTCGGCAGCGTCAAGGAACAGCTCATCCGCGCGGCAGAGGAGACGCTGTGAACGGCGTCATCGTCATCAACAAGGAGAAGGGCTATACCTCCTTCGACGTCGTTCAGGTGGTGCGGCGGATCCTCGGCGTGAAGAAGGCGGGCCATACCGGCACCCTCGACCCCAACGCGACCGGTGTGCTGCCGGTGCTGCTGGGCACGGCGACCAAGGCGCAGGATATCATCCCAAACCACGACAAGGCGTACCGCGCCGCGTTCCGGCTGGGGATCGCCACCGATACGCTGGATATCTGGGGCACGGTACAGCAGGAGGAGCACACGCACCTGTCTGCACAAGAGATCGAGAGGGCGCTGTCCCGCTTTCGCGGGAAGATCGAGCAGCTCCCGCCGATGTACTCGGCGGTGTCCGTGGACGGAAAGCGGCTCTATCAGTATGCGCGCGAGGGGGTCACGGTCGAACGAAGGACGAGAACGGTCACGGTCTATGCGCTGACGCTCTTGCGGTTTGATGAACAGCGGCAGGAGGGCGAGCTGTCGATCGCGTGCAGCCGCGGCACCTATGTCCGCACCCTCATCGACGATCTTGCGCGGTCGCTCGGCACCGTCGGCGTGATGACCGATCTGGAGCGAACGGCGGCGTGCGGCTATACGCTCGCGGACGCGGTGACGCTCTCGACACTCGGGGATATCGCGGCGGCGGGCACGCTCGAGCTGCGCGATGTGGAATCCCTTTTTCAGAGCTTTCCCGAACTTGTGGTCAGCGACGCGCAGGCGCACCGGTTCCGCAACGGCAATCCGCTTTCGCTAGACCGCACCGCACTCAAACACCATGCCGACGACGGCGCGGTCTATCGCGTCAAGGACAGCGGCGGGCAGTTCCTGTCCCTCGGAATCGTCGATATGGATGCAGGCGAGCTCAAAATGTACAAGCACTTTTGATACTAAGTTTCATTTAAACACATTAACATTTATTGCGTTAAATTCCGCATAGCTGCGTTGTCGTCCTTGACATACGTCAGTATGCCTGCGTCCTCCGCCTTGCTCTGTGAAATTTTCCGTTAATAAATCTGTTAAAGCTTTTAAAGGAAACTTAGTATGACCCGTGTACGAAGGTACGCGGGTTTGTTTTATTTCCGGCATTTTACAAATTGTTCATAATAAAATGGTTGACTTTTCCGAAATAAATGGGTATACTATAAACCAGAGTTAGCACTCGAAGGTCGAGAGTGCTAACGGTTCCGAAGGCGGCTCGAGCTGCCGCACCACCACAGAAAGGGATGGTATAGATGAAGCTAGCGCAGCGCCGCGAGAAGATACTGTCCGCCGTGGTGGAGCGATATACCGCGTCGGGCGAGCCGGTGGGCTCCTCGGCGATCGCCGACAGCATCGGCGTATCGTCGGCGACCGTCCGCAACGAGCTCAAGGCGCTCGACGTCGACGGATATCTGGAGCAGCCGCATACCTCTGCCGGCCGGGTGCCGACCAAGCAGGGGTACCGTTACTATATCGACTATCTCATGCCGCATCGGCAGCCAAGCGAGCGGGTCAGCAGCCACATCGAGCACATCATCCGCTCGGGCAGGGCGTCGCCCGAGTATATCCTGCGCAAGACCGCGTCGGTGCTCTCGGAGCTGACCGACATGGCGGCGGTGGCGACCTCGCCCTCGTCCGCCGACGCGCGGGTACACCGCATCCGGTTCGTATCGACCGGACGGCACTCGTCGATGGCGGTGCTGGTGACATCGAACGGCATGGTGCAGAGCCGGCTGTTCCGGTGTGAGTTCGTGCTCACGCCCGAGCTGCTCGAGATGTTTGACAAGGCGATCAACGACCGCTTCAGCGGCATCCGGCTCACCGAGATCACCCGCGGGTTTTTGCAGACGACCGCGTCGTCGATGGGCGAGCTGTCGCTGTTCATCCCCGATGTGCTGATGGCGCTGTACGAGGCGGTGCAGAACGCGCTGCAGGTCAGCGTCGCCGTATCGGGCGAGACCAACCTGTTGTTCTCGGACGGATACGATATCCGCTATGCGCGCAACGTGATGCGCGTGCTCGCCGACTCGAACGGCATCGTCGAGCTGTTGAACCACAGCCGCGGCGACGCCGTGTACCTGGGGGAGGAGAGCCGCATTGGCGGGCTCGCCGACAGCGCGGTGATCACCTCGCGGTACGAGATCGCGGGCGAGAACGCCGGCGCAGTCGCGGTGATCGCACCGCTGAGGATCGACTACTGTACCGTGATGGGCGAGGTGAGCTTTGCCGCTTCGTGTGTCTCGCGCACCATCGGCGAGCTGCTGGAACACTGAGCGAATAGGAGGAAGCTATGGCTAAACAGAAGAACAAGCCCCAGACCGACCCGACGGCCGACGTGATCGACGAGCCCGTCGAAGGGCAGATCGACACAGAGAAGGCGCCCGAGGAGGCACCTGAGGAGACGGCCGAAGAGAAGCTCCAGAACGAGCTTTCGGCAGAGAAGGAGAAGTATCTGCGGCTGTATGCCGAGTATGATAACTTTCGCAAGCGCACCGGCACCGAGAAGCTGCAGATATACGACGACGCGACCGCCCGCGCGGTCAAGGAGATCCTGCCGCTTGCGGACAGCGTGACCCAGGCGCTGCTGCAGCTCGAGGGCAAGCAGGTCCCCGAGGAGTTCAGCAAGGGGCTCGAGCTGATCTCGGCGCAGCTGAGGTCCAGCTTTGACAAGCTCTCGATCGAGGCGTTCGGCGAGGTGGGCGATGCGTTTGACCCCGCGATCCACAACGCGGTCTCGATGACCGAGGACGCCGCGCTGCCCGAGAACGCCGTTGCGGCGGTCTATCAGAAGGGCTACAAGATCCACGACAAGATCATCCGCCACGCGATGGTCGTTGTCGCGAACACCTGAACATAACGGCCCCGCCGCGCCGGCATAGGAGCGGCAAGCGGGTTTATCATACAACACTTTGATATAATTTTATTTTATCTGTCATTTGGAGGTATTATCATGGCTAAAACAATCGGTATTGACTTAGGAACCACCAACTCCTGCGTAGCGGTTATCGAGGGCGGCGAGCCCGTCGTTATCGCAAACGCCGAGGGCGCCAGAACCACCCCGTCCGTCGTCGCGTTCTCGAAGGACGGCGAGCGGCTGGTCGGTCAGGTGGCAAAGCGTCAGGCGATCACCAACCCCGAGCGCACCGTCTCGTCCATCAAGCGCGAGATGGGATCGTCCTATAAGGTGAACATCGACAACAAGTCCTACACCCCGCAGGAGATCTCGGCGATGGTGCTCCAGAAGCTGAGAGCCGACGCCGAGGCGTATCTCGGCGAGACCGTCACCGCGGCGGTCATCACCGTGCCCGCCTACTTCACTGACGCCCAGCGCCAGGCGACCAAGGACGCCGGCAAGATCGCGGGTCTCGACGTCAAGCGCATCATCAACGAGCCCACCGCGGCGGCGCTGTCCTATGGCATGGACAAGGAGAACGACCAGAAGGTCATGGTATATGACCTCGGCGGCGGAACCTTCGACGTGTCGATCATCGAGATCGGCGACGGCGTCCAGGAGGTCCTCGCGACCGCCGGCAACAACCGTCTGGGCGGCGATGACTTTGATCAGCGGATCATCGACTGGATGGTTCAGTCGTTCAAGCAGGAGACCGGGGTCGATCTGTCCGCCGACAAGATGGCGATGCAGCGGCTCAAGGAGGCCGCCGAGAAGAGCAAGATCGAACTCTCCGGCGTGACGACCTCGAACATTAACCTGCCGTTCATCACCGCCGATGCGAGCGGCCCGAAGCACCTTGACCTCACCCTCACCCGCGCGAAGTTCAACGAGCTGACCGCCGACCTCGTCGAGAAGACGATGGGTCCCGTCAAGACCGCGTTGTCCGACTCGGGGCTGTCGATTGGCGAGATCGACAAGGTGCTGATGGTAGGCGGCTCGTCCCGCATCCCCGCGGTACAGGACGCTGTCAAGAGCTTCATCGGCAAGGAACCTTTCAAGGGCATCAACCCCGACGAGTGCGTCGCTATCGGCGCGGCGATCCAGGCGGGCGTTCTGGGCGGCGAGGTCGACGGACTGCTGCTGCTCGACGTGACCCCGCTGTCGCTGGGTGTCGAGACGATGGGCGGCATCATGACCAAGATCATCGACCGCAACACCACCATCCCCACCAAGAAGAGCCAGATCTTCTCGACGGCTGCCGACAACCAGACCCAGGTCGAGATCAATATCCTGCAGGGCGAGCGCGAATTTGCCCGCGACAACAAGCAGCTCGGGCTGTTTGCGCTGACCGGTATCGCTCCGGCGCCGCGCGGCATCCCGCAGATCGAGGTTACCTTTGACATCGACGCGAACGGTATCGTCAACGTCTCGGCAAAGGATCTTGGCACCGGCGCCCAGCAGAACATCACCATCAGCAGCTCGGGCAACATGTCAAAGGAGGATATTGACAAGGCCGTCAAGGAGGCCGAGCAGTATGCCGCCGAGGACAAGAAGCGCCGCGAAGAGGTCGACAACAAGAACGAGGCCGAGCAGGTTGCCTATCAGGCAGAGAAGCTCGTCTCCGACTCGGGCGACAAGATGGACGACGCCGACAAGACGACCATCAACACCAAGGTCGCCGCGGTGCGCGAGGCGATCACCAAGAACGACTCCGAGCTTATCAAGAGCACGAAGGATGATTTGATGAAGTCGCTGCAGGAGATCGGCACCAAGCTCTATCAGCAGGCAGCCGCTCAGCAGTCCGCCCAGCCGGGCGCCGCTCCCGGCACCGATCAGGGCGCCGACAAGGGTCCCGACGGCAACGTCTATGACGCCGACTATACCGACGTAGACTAAACAGAAGACGCGCCCTCCCCATCTGGGGAGGGCATTCGGGCGATAGGCCCTATCCCATAAGTTAGTGTGGTGACACTATGGCAGACAAGCGAGATTACTATGAGGTGCTCGGCGTAGGAAGGAGCGCCTCGGATGACGAGATCAAGAAGGCATTCCGTCAGGCGGCGAAGAAGTATCACCCCGACCTGCATCCCGGTGACGCCGAGGCAGAGGCAAAGTTCAAAGAGGTGAACGAGGCATACGAGGTGCTGTCCGACAAGGAGAAGAAGGCGCGCTATGACCAGTTCGGCTTTGCGGGCGTCGATCCGAACTACGGCGCCGGCGGCGCGGGCTCGCCGTTCGGTCAGGATATCGACCTGGGCGACATCTTCTCGTCGTTCTTCGGCGGGTTCGGCGGACGCGGCAGGAGCAACCCCAACGCCCCGCGCCGCGGCTCGGACGTGGAGCAGATGATCTACATCTCGTTCGAAGAGGCAGCCAAGGGCTGCAAGAAGACCGTGAAGTACGACTCGGTCTCGACCTGCAAGGACTGTTCGGGTACCGGCGCCGAGAAGGGCACCACCCCCAAGACCTGTACCGCCTGTGGCGGTCGCGGCCAGGTGACGATCAACCAGCGCACCCCGTTCGGTACCGTCCAGACCTCACGCACCTGTGACGCCTGTCGCGGCAGGGGCAAGATCGTGGAACAGCCGTGCCATACCTGTAACGGTCGCGGTCAGGTGCGCCGCAAGAAGACGGTCGAGGTCAACATCCCCGCCGGCATCAACGACGAGCAGGTGCTCAACGTGTCCGGTCACGGCAACTCGGGCGTCAACGGCGGGCCCAACGGTGATCTGCATGTCTTCATCGGCATCCGCCCGCATCCGGTGTTCGAGCGCAGGGGCGACGACGTATGGTGTGAGCTGCCGATCACCTTCTCTCAGGCGGCGCTCGGCGCGTCGGTCACGGTGCCGACCCTCGATGGCAAGGTCAGCTATGACATACACGAGGGCACCCAGCCCGGCGATATCTTCAAGCTCAAGGGCAAGGGGGTTCAGCACCTCGGCGGCAGGGGCCGCGGCGACCAGTATGTCAAGGTCATCATCGAGGTTCCCAAGAACCTCAGCTCCAAGCAGAAGGACCTCATCCGCCAGCTCGATTCCACCACCACCGACAAGAACTATCAGAAGCGAAAGACGTTCAAGGACCGGCTCAAAGACCTGTTCTGATGAAAAGGGACTGTCACAAAATAGAAAAATGTCATTCTGAACGCCGGTGAAGAATCTGAAAGTGCTCACCTTTCGGTTAGATTGCACATGTCAGGTGTAATCATATTGGATAGATTGCACTATAAGATACTTCGCTAATGCTCAGGATGACACACTGAGGGGCTATCGCATTTCATAGTGCGACAGCCCCTTTTTGGTATGTTATTCGATTGATGCGATCGTCAGCTCGTCCTCGATGATGTTGGCGGCGTTCTCGAAGTAGTCGCCTACGAACAGCTCGACGGTGCCGGTATCGACCGACCTGCGCAGCGATTCGTCGATCGGGACGCGAGCGAGCACGCGGGTGGAGTAGCGGGCGGCGATCTCCTCGATATGGCTGTCGCCGAAGATGCGGTGCTCCTTGCCGCAGTCGGGGCATCGAAAGTAGCTCATGTTCTCGATCAGGCCGAGGATGGGGATGTTCATCAGGTTCGCCATCTTCACCGCCTTCTCGACGATCATCCCGACCAGCTCCTGGGGAGAGGCGACGACGATGATGCCGTCAAGCGGGATAGACTGGAACACCGTCAGCGGCACGTCGCCGGTGCCGGGGGGCATATCGACGAACATATAGTCCACATCGCTCCAGATGACGTCCGTCCAGAACTGCTTGACGGTGCCGGAGACGACCGGCCCGCGCCACACCACCGGATCGGTGGTGTTCTGCAGCAATAGGTTCACGGACATCAGCTCGATGCCGGTCTTGGTGACCTCGGGCAGGATCCCAAAGTCAGAGCCCTTCGCCTTGCTGTGGATCCCGAACGCCTTGGGGATCGAGGGGCCGGTGATATCCGCGTCGAGCACGGCGGTCTTGTGGCCGCGACGGTTCAGCTCGACCGCAAGGGCAGCTGTGACGAGACTTTTGCCGACGCCGCCCTTGCCGGAGACAACGGCGATCACCTTGTGCACGGTGCTGTGATCGTTCAGCTTCTCGTGAAGGTCGGCAGCAGCGGAGCGCGACGGACAGTCGACCCCGCAGGAAGAACAGTCATGGGTACATTCGGACATAGGATCCTCCTAGTAATAGTAGTGGGATAGGGATATTATTCCCCGTCAGGGTCGGTGTTATCGGCGGCAATCTCTTCTTCTGCATCATCGGGCGCGTCGGCAGCATCGACGATGTCCTCGACGTTGGCGCTATCTGCGGCGATCTCGTCCTCGATGGCGGATTTGTCCTCCGATTCAAGCGCGGCGAGCTCCTCGGCAAGTCCGCCTTCGAGCACGCCGTCCTCGGTCTTATCCTCCTCCTCTTCGGGCGCGATCTCATAGCCCGACACGAAGGTGTAGGGGATGCCGTAGCCCAGCGCGATGGTGGCGAGGATGAAGACGACGTTCTGGCTTGCCAGCGCATCATGGAACGGCAGCGCGTCGATGAAGGTCGCGAGGATGATGTACAGCGACGGGATGTCGATCAGCAGGAGCACCGCAGCGCTGAACCGCTTGACCTGGACGCCCTCGCCCACGCGGGTGGCATAGAACAGCAGCAGCCCGAACAGCAGCAGCATCAGGATCTGGATCAGCAAGCTGGCCGTACCGCTCACCTGATTCGACAGCGACGAGAAGAAGTAGGTGCAGATGATGTAGCCGATGACCAGGAAGGAGGAGAAGATCAGGTTGATCCGGGTTCTCTTTGTGTTTTTCATAATAACCTCCGTTAAGAATAGTGTAGAATCGTTTGTCCGGTTATCTCAGCCGCAGAACGAAGCAGTACCAGCCGTTGTCGAAGTTCTCCTCGACGATCCGGAAGGTGTCCTGCACCGCCGTGCGGACGTCTCTCGAGCGGGTGTCGATGATCCCGCTGACGATATAGACGGCGTCGGGCTCCATGAACATCGGTGCCGAAGCCGACAGACTTATTATAGCATCTGCTACGATATTTGCAACCACTATATCGTATTTTCCCTGTACTTTGTCGAGAAGATCGCCGCAGATGGCAGAGAACCGGTCGCCGACACGGTTCAAGGTAGCGTTCCCGTTCGCAACGCGCACCGCTGTCTCGTCAATATCCACCCCCGTTGCCGATGATGCGCCGAGCAGCACGGCGGCGATCCCGAGGATCCCCGAGCCGCACCCGACGTCGAGCACCCTCGCACCGGGGCGCACATACCGCTCCAGCGTCTCGATGCACAGACGGGTGGTCTCGTGCTTGCCGGTGCCGAACGCAAGCCCCGGGTCGATCTGCAGCATCACCCGTCCGTCGGGGTCGGTATGCTCGAACCACGAGGGATTGATCAGCAGCCGCCGACCGACCGGGATCGGCCGAAAGTACTGCCGCCAGTTGTTCAACCAGTCGTCCTGTGCGACCGACGCGGTGTCGATGCAGCACTCGATGCCGGCTGCTGAAAGCCGCTCGCGCAGGAATTCGACCGCCTCGGCGGGGTTCTCGTCCGGCTCGATATAGAGATGGATCTTTGCTACGGTGCGGTCGACGGCGAGCAGCGATGCGTCGATGAGGTCGACGTGGGCGATATCCATCACCTCTTCCTCCAGCGTGCGATAGTCCTCGATATAGATGCCGTAGGGCACGGTCATGTTCGCGATATCCGCCGCCGCGTCGATCGTGTCGGCAGGAACTGAAACGGTGATCTCGGTCCAGTCCACGGTCATCCCCCTTTCCTGTTCGGTAATACTGTAGCACAAAACGGGTTTTTCTGCAAGTCAAAGGCGCCGGTTCTGCAAACAAAAACCTGCCCGGGCGCACCGGGGCGCGGGCAGGAAGAAGTCGGATACAGCTCGGCTCAGCGGACGATGTTCCGCCAGTCGAGGTCGCCGCGCTCCAGACCGTGGATCAGCAGCTCGGCGGTCGCGATGTTGGTCGCAACGGGGATGCTGTGCATGTCGCACAGCCGCAGCAGGTTAATGTCGTTGGGCTCGTGGGGCTTGGGCGTCAGCGGATCACGGAAGAAGATCAGCATGTCGATCTCGTTACAGGCGATACGCGCGGCGATCTGCTGGTCGCCGCCCTGGGATCCGCCGAGGAAGGACTGGATCTGCAGCCCGGTGGCTTCGGCGACCATCTTGCCGGTCGTGCCGGTCGCGCAGATCTTGTTCCGGCTGAGGATGCCGCAGTAAGCGATGCAGAACTGCACCATCAGCTCTTTCTTCTCATCGTGGGCGATAATAGCAATGTTCATACTGACCTCCGTAAAAATTATCCTTGCCTAACGGGTGTGAACGCCTCTATTTTCGGGCGAATGAAGTGAGGGAAAACCGGTCATCGGATGTCTGCCACCAGCGGGACATCGGTGCCGTCGAGCCGCTTGACGATGGTATCGAAGATCACCGATGAGGGCGACCAGTTATGCACCAGCGCGCCGCGCTGGGAGAGCGAGGTGACACGGACGTCCTCGGGAACCAGCCCGATCAGTCGCAGCCCCGCCTCGTCGATCACCTCGTCGAGATCCTCATACAGCCCCATCTTGACGAACCGGTCGCGGTCAAACCGGTTGATGACCAGCCGCCGGTCGTCGATATGCATATCCTCGAGCTTCTTGCGGATGTTCTGACATCCGCGGATGCTGATGGGCTCGGCGTTGATGACGACGATCGCGCGCTCGGCGGCGGCGGCCGCCGACTGGAACCCCGAACCGGTGCCGGCGGGGGAGTCGATCAGGATGAAGTCAAAGTCCTCCTCGACGCTCTCGACAAACTGGCGAACCAGCGAAGGGCTGACCTCGTCGTCGGCATACAGGGGTGCTGCGACACAGTAGAGCTCCAGCTCGCCGTCAGCGCGGTAGAGCGCCTCCTGATAGCTGCATCCGCCGCTGATGACGTCAGAGATATCATATACCAGCTTGTCCGAAATGCCCAGCATCATATCGACACCGCGCATCCCGCTGTCACAGTCTATAATCAGCACCCGGCTGCCCGTGCGCGCCAACGCGGCGGCAAGCCCGGCGCATACCGTTGTCTTGCCGGTGCCGCCCTTGCCGGACGTCACCACAATTACTTTCTTCATAACAAATTATACCTCAGCATCATTATAGCACAAACACCGAAAAAGAGCAACGAAAACCCGCTGCTCTAATCGTAAAAATATCCAAGAAAAAATTAGTAAAAATGAATAAATGCCACCGGGAATCCCGCAGAGAATCCACACTTGTTACCGAGTGGGCGGGATAAGTATGCATATTACATGCATACATATGCGATAGGCCGTCAGAGCTTCCGCACCTCTTGGAGCGCATAGTACAGTGCGGCCGACGCCGCGAGGGATCGGATGCGGGCACGGTCGGCGCCGTTCTCGCCGAGCAGGAGCTTCTCATGCCGCAGCCCCATCTCGGTGCTGACCCCGATATACACGAGCCCTACGGGCTTGTACTTCGTTCCGCCGAGCGGACCGGCGATACCGGTGGTCGAGATGCCGATGTCCGCGCCGGACAGCAGCCGCACCCCGCGCGCCATCTCGCGGGCGGTGCGGTCGCTCACCGCGCCGTAGGAGGAGAGGGTCTCGTCGCGAACGGACAGCACCCGGCTCTTGATATGATTGGCATAGGAGCATACCCCGCAGTCGAACACCGCCGACGCCCCGCTGACGTCGGTGATGCGCGCCGAGACCATCCCGCCGGTACAGCTCTCGGCGGTGGCGATCTTCTTGCCCTTCTCGGCCAGAGCTGCGACAAGCCGCTCGGCGAGGGTATGCTCCTGCAGCCCCTGTGCTTGCAGTAATTCCAGAAATTCTGATGCTTTCATACGCTACCTCGATGATGATTGAGATGTATTCTCCGAACCCGGCATTGACGGGCGGCTCTCGCCCGCTAGGGGTAAAATCCACACGAACCGGTCAGGGTTCCCCGTGGATTTGCTGTGATCGGATGTCCGGGACTATTCTATCATTTCTGATTATATATTGCAATCCCGATCGGAATTTGTTAATATATTGGTGTCCGTAAATTTACATTGATTTCATTTTTGACGTTATGGCATGGTTTTTTCTCAATGACAGCAGGATAACCGAACAGGTGACCCTCGCCGGGACGGACGCGCGGCACATCTCGCGGTCTCTTCGGATGAAGACGGGCGAGCATCTGACGCTCTGTACCCCCGACGGTCGGCGGCACAGCTGTACGATCGTCGCCTTCTCGCCCGATACGGTGACGGTGCACGTGGACGCATCCACCGTGTGTGAGCAGGAGCCGACCGTAAAGGTGTCGCTCTATGTCGCGCTGCTCAAGGGCGACAAGCTCGACGACGTGGTGCAGAAGGCCGTCGAGCTGGGGGCGTATGGGATCACGCCGTTCTTCAGCGCGCGGTGTATCTCGCGCCCGGACGAAAAAGCGCTCCTCAAGAAGGTCGAACGATGGCAGAAGATCGCCGCCTCTGCCGCGAGCCAATCGCGCCGCGGCATCATCCCGACGGTACATCCGTGCATTTCGTTCGATGAGCTGTGTGGTCGGATCAGCCGGTTTGACCGCGCGGCGGTGTTCTATGAGTGCGGCGGCGAGCCGATCGGCGATATCCTGTGTCATAAGGACAGGACGCTTGCGCTCATCACCGGGAGCGAAGGCGGATTTGAGGAGAGCGAGATCCGGATGCTGCGCGACGCCGGTGCGAGGGTCGCGACCCTCGGCAAGCGGATCCTGCGTGCCCAGACTGCACCGATAGCGGCGCTGTCGGCGGCGATGGTGCTGACCGGCAACTTCGGATAAATGCTACATGAGGGAGAGAAAGGTATGATCGGTTTCATTTGTGCGCTGGATGTCGAGATCGACGGCATCCGTGCGATGATGACAGACCCGCAGCACAGGACGATCGCGCGGATCACCTACTACAGCGGGCGGATCGGCAGCGTTGACGTCGTATGCTGCGAGTGCGGGGTCGGAAAGGTGAACGCTGCCATCGCGACCCAGATCATGATCGACTGCTATCAGCCCGACGGGATCATCAACAGCGGCATTGCGGGTTCGCTGTCGCAAAAGATCGCTATCGGGGATATCGTGATATCGAAGGACTGTGTCCAGCACGATATGGACGGCACCGAAATGGGTGACCCGCCCGGCGAGATCTGGTATAACGACGGGCGGCGCCTCGACATTCCTGCCGACGAGCGGGTCACAGCGCTGCTGCAGCAGGCGTGCGAGGGGCTCGGCGATACCCGCGTGTTTGTGGGGCGCATCGCCACCGGCGACACCTTTGTCTCTTTACGCAGTCGCCGCGAGCGGATCGCGTCGATGTTCTCAGCGCTCGCGTGCGAGATGGAGGGAGGCGCGGTCGCCCAGGTGTGCTACCGCAACGGCGTGCCGTTTTCTGTGCTGCGGTGCATCTCGGATGACTATAACGAGAACGAGCTCGTCGACTTTGTGAAATTCCGCTCCCTCTCGGCCGAGAAGACGATCTGCGTCATCAGACGGTTCCTGCAGCTCATCGAGCAGGAAAACGGGTGAACCGCCCGCAACTCTTCACTCTTTAATCTTCACTATTAGCAACCGGGCTGTCGTGCTGACAGCCCGGTTGCTTACTCTTCGAATGGTTCGGTGTCGATCATATCCATCTCAAAGTAGAAGTCCGAACCTTTCCCCTGCTCGCTCTCGACGCCGTAGGACGCGCTATGCGCCTTCAGGATATTCTTGACGATAGACAGCCCGAGGCCCGAGCCGATCTTCGCCTGCTTATGCTCCTTGTCGACGCGGTAGTAGCGATCCCAGATGTAGGGAAGCTTGTCGGCGGGGATGCCCGCGCCGTGGTCGATCACATCGATGCGCACCCTGCCGCTGTGGGCGGTCTGGCGCACGATGACGGTCTTGTCGTCGCCGACATAGTTGACGGCGTTGTTGATGAGGTTGTACAGCACCTGGGTGATGCGCAGCTCGTCGCCGACAACGAACACCTCGCGGTCCTGCTCGAAGTCGATGCGATAGCCGTCGACCTCGATGAGCTTGGTATATCTGTCGAAGATGCTCTCGATGCACCGCGTCAGCGAGAACGGCGCCATCGTGATCTCGGCGGTGCCGGACTCGAGCCGCGAGATATCGAGCAGGTCGCTCACCAGGCCGCTGAGGTGGTTTGCCTCGTCGATGATGATCTGGATGTTCTCGGGGGTGACCTCGCCGGGCAGGTCGCGCATGACCTCGCTGTAGCCGGTGATCATCGTCAGCGGCGTGCGCAGATCGTGCGAGATGTTGGCGATCAGCTCGCGCCGCAGCTCATCGACGTTCCCGAGCTCCTGCGCGGCATAGTTGAGCGTGGCGTTCAGCTCGGCGAGCTCCCTGTACTGGTTCTCGCTGAAGCGGACGGTATAGTCCTGCTCGGCGAGATGCTTGGCCTTCTCGGTGGTCTTGGAGATTGGGGTGGCGATCCGCCGTGCGGTGAAGATCGCGATGACGATGCTGACAAGGATGATGATCGCCGTCACGGCCAGCAGCTGGATGCGCAGCGTCGCGACCACGCTGGTGACGGGGGTGATCTCGCTCTCGACGACGACGAGGTACTCGCTGTCGTCGGTCTGTACCAGCATGAGGTACGCGAGGTTCTCCACCGATTCGCGGTCGAGCGGCGGGTTCTCGGCGTTATCGATCGGCTCCATCCCGCCCATCATGCCGTTGGGATCGAGGGGTGTCTCGGCGTCGGTCGAAGGAACTGTTGCCGACAGAAGGACGCTCACCGGCAGGGTGATGCTGTCGCGCAGCGCGATACCCTGTGCGCCGTAGTCCTGTGCGCCGAGAGCGTTACCCTCATCGACGGCATCGCTGTCGGCATCCGTTGCTTCGTCACGGTCATCCTCATCGGCGATCCTATCGTCGGGCGCATCCCCCCCGATCCGATCATCGCGATAGTCGGGTTCCATCATCGCGTTCTCTTCGGGGATATAGACCTTGCGCAGCACATCCTCGTCAAGGTCGGAGAAGTCCTCTTCCTCGGTATTCTCGGCGACAGTCTCGCTCTGTTCCTCGGTCGAGGGCACCGCGGGCTGTACCGTGAAGCGACGCCTAAGCCCGCTCTGGGTGATCAGCGAGTAGGCGCCGCCCGCCTTCACGGTGCGGCGGTAGTAGTCGGTGATCTCGTCGGACGCGATGTTCGAGCGCAGCCCCGTGCTGCCGTCGGAGCGGTAGACAGCGGTGATGACATCGACAGTCGTATCATATACGGAGATGTACATGGAGTTGTGGTTTTCGAGGTCGGTGAGCAGATCGCGGAGCTCGTCCGATTCGATATTCTCACAGATCGTGGCGGCGCAGCTGCGCACCTGAGAGGTCTTGACCATCCGGTAGAAGCTGTCGAGGAACACGGTCTGCAACAGCCACAGGATGACCAGCAGCACCGCCGAGAAGATGATGAACGAGACCGACAGCGTAAGGCGCAGCGACGGCTTTCGCTTAGCTTTCAAACCGATATCCCACCCCTCTGAGCGTGACGATCAGCCCCGCATAGTCGCCGAGACTGCGGCGCAGCAGCTTGATATGGGTGTCGAGGGTGCGGTCATCGCCGAAGAAGTCATACCCCCACACCTTGGAGATGATCTGGTCGCGCGTCAACGCGATCCCCTTGTTGTTGATCAGATAGAACAGCAGCTCATACTCGCGGGGGGTCATGTTGACCCGCTCACCGTCGATGGTGACGGTCCGCGCCGAGAAGTCGACGACGAGCCCCTTGTAGACGAACCGGTTGCGGTCGTCCTCGGGCTTGTCGCTGCCGTAGCGGCGCAGCACCGCGCTCACGCGCATCATCAGCTCCTTGGGGGAGAAGGGCTTGACGACATAGTCGTCGACCCCGAGCTCGAACCCCGAGAGCCGATCATATTCCTCCCCGCGGGCAGAGAGCATGATGATGGGGGTGGAGGAGAACCGGCGGATCTCCTTGACCGCCTCGAACCCGTCCATCTCGGGCATCATGATATCCATGATGATGATGTCATAGGAGCCGGACTTGCACTTCTTGACGGCGTCGGCGCCGTTCTCTGCCTCGTCCACCTCGTGACCCTCATACATTGCGTACTTTTTGATCAGCTCGCGGATGCGAAACTCGTCGTCGACGATCAGTAATCTGCTCATAGTATTCTCCTCCGTTTCGGGGATAGTATAACCCCCGAATGTGACAGTTTTTTGACAGGACAGATGTTTTTCTCATTATACGAGAAAAAAACCGGGATGTAAAGCGGTATTTGACCTAAAGGGGGCGAAAAGCCGGTTGAATTCATCCCTCCTTTCATATATAATAGAAGCACCACATAGATAAGGAGTGACGACGAATGAAGCGATGCTTATCCCTGCTGACAGCGGCGCTGATCGCACTGTCGATGCTTGCGGGATGCGCCGACAGCGCAAGACAGTCCATCTCTGCACCGACACAGGCGCCGCGCGTGGTCGGCGACTATGTACGAACTGCAGATATCCGCACCATCACCGAGAGCACAGCGGATGACGCCCGCTACCGTATCCCTGAGATCCTGCTATCTGGCGACGACGCTGAGCGGATGAACGCCGAGATAGCGCAGCTTTGTCGGACACAGATCGGCGAGGGCGAGGTATCTTCTTGCAGCGGGATCGACTATCTCGCGTTTCTCAACAACGATATCCTCAGCGTAGCGGTCACCCTGACCTATGAGGGCGGCGGACAGGACAGCTATGTCTGCAACCTGGACGTCAAGACCCTCGAGGGGCTCGATAACGAAGGCCTGTGCGAGAAGACCGGTCGGCTCTATGACGTGGTGCTGATGTCGCTTGAGCGGCTGGCAAAGGAAGACTATGAAAAGAGGTTCAGCGAGGAGATCATCCAAGAAGAGCTGTATGACAAGACTTTCTCGAATGAGAACCTGCAGCGGGCTGAGCTGTATTTGGGCGAGGACGGTCACCTCTGCGCTGCATTCACCGCCTATATCGGCGCGGGTAGCGGAAGGGTGCTGATGAACGTGGTCATCGAATAGGGCGGATCAGCCATTCGCACCATTATTTATCGCCAAAAAGCCCTTTACATCATCGACGAAAAGTGATAAAATAATCTGTGGAATAACAGGCGTGACGACGCCTGAGAGCCAAATACGCATCGGTGTGAAAACGAGCTCATTTCACAGCGATGACAACAGGAGGAAATATCATGGCCAGAAAAAGAAAAACCATGGACGGCAACAACGCCGCGGCGTACGTCTCATATGCGTTCACCGAGGTAGCGGGGATCTATCCCATCACGCCGTCCAGCCCCATGGCCGACTATGTGGATCAGTGGTCGGCACAGGGCGTCAAGAACATCTTCGGAACCACCGTCAAGGTCGAAGAGATGCAGTCTGAGGCCGGCGCCGCCGGTACCGTCCACGGCTCGCTGAACGCGGGCGCGCTGACGACGACCTACACCGCCTCGCAGGGCCTGCTGCTCATGATTCCGAACATGTACAAGATCGCGGGCGAGCTGTTGCCGTCCGTCTTCCACGTATCCGCCCGCTGCGTCGCGTCCCATGCGCTGAACATCTTCGGCGATCACAGCGACGTCTATGCCTGCCGCCAGACGGGATTTGCGATGCTCGCCGAGACCAACCCGCAGGAGGTCATGGACCTCGGCGCGGTGGCGCACCTTGCATCCATCAAGGGCCGGGTCCCGTTCATCAACTTCTTCGACGGGTTCCGCACCTCGCACGAGATCCAGAAGATCGAGATCTGGGATTATGACGACCTCAAGGAAATGACCGACATGGATGCCGTCGCCGCGTTCCGCAAGCGCGCGCTGAACCCCGAGCATCCCGTGATGCGCGGCTCTCACGAGAACGGAGACATCTTCTTCCAGCATCGTGAGGCGTGCAACAGCTACTATAACGCGCTGCCCGCTATCGTCGAGGAGTATATGGATAAGGTCAACGCGAAGCTCGGCACTGACTACAAGCTCTTCAACTACTACGGCGCGCCCGACGCAGAGCGCGTGATCGTGGCGATGGGCTCTATCTGCGATGTCGCGGAGGAGGTCATCGACTATATGAACGCTGCCGGCGAGAAGGTCGGGCTGGTGAAAGTTCGCCTGTATCGTCCGTTCTCGGCCGAGAAGCTGGTCGAGGCGATCCCCCCCACCGCGACGAAGATCGCGGTGCTCGACCGCACCAAGGAGCCCGGCGCGCTGGGCGAGCCGCTCTATCTGGATGTTGTCGCAGCGCTCGCTGCTGCCGGCAAGAGCGCCAAGGTCGTCGGCGGTCGCTACGGGCTTGGGTCCAAGGACACCCCGCCCTCGTCCGTGTTCGCGGTATATGAGGAGCTCTCCAAGGAGAACCCGAAGCACAACTTCACCATCGGTATCGTGGACGACGTCACCGACCTCTCCCTCGAGGAGAAGCCCTCGCCCAACACCGCAGCAGAAGGCACCATCGAGTGCAAGTTCTGGGGTCTGGGCGGCGACGGCACCGTCGGCGCGAACAAGAACTCGATCAAGATCATCGGCGACTATACCGACAAGTACGTGCAGGCATACTTCCAGTATGACAGTAAGAAGACCGGCGGTATCACCATCAGCCATCTGCGCTTCGGTGATAAGCCCATCAAGTCCCCCTACTATGTCAACAAGGCGGACTTTGTCGCCTGTCATAACCCCTCTTATATCCTCAAGGGATATAAGATGGTTCAGGACGTCAAGCCCGGCGGCGTGTTCCTCATCAACTGCCAGTGGAACGCCGACGAGCTGAACACCCACCTCAACGCCGAGACCAAGCGCTATATCGCCAAGAACGATATCCAGCTCTACACCGTCAACGCGATCGACCTGGCGGTCGAGATCGGCATGGGCAAGCGCACCAACACCATCCTGCAGGCAGCGTTCTTCGCGCTGGCAAAGGTCATGCCTATCGACGAGGCCGTCCAGCATATGAAGGATGCCGCGACCAAGTCCTACCTGAAGAAGGGCCAGGATATCGTTGATATGAACCACAAGGCGATCGACGCCGGCGTCACCGCCTACACGAAGATCGACGTTCCCGCCGACTGGGCCGACGCCGCTGACGAGGCAGCCGCAGCCCCGAGCGAGGGCAGAGAGAAGCTCGTCAAGCAGGTCGACTCCATCATGTTCCCCGTGGGCAAGATGGACGGCGACAGCTTACCGGTCTCTGCGTTTGTCGATCATGCCGACGGTACGTTTGAGCAGGGCGCGTCCGCATATGAGAAGCGCGGCGTTGCCGTGATGGTGCCCGAGTGGAACGAGGCAACCTGTGCTAAGTGTAACCGCTGCGCGTTCGTCTGTCCGCACGCGACCATCCGTCCCTATGCGCTGTCACAGGAGGAGGCCGCCGCTGCTCCCGAGCAGACCAAGATCGCTCCCAAGCCGATCGTCAAGACCGACTATCAGTATACTCTGGCGGTATCGCCGTTCGACTGCATGGGCTGCGGCGTGTGCGTCGGCGTCTGCCCGACCAACTCCCTGACCATGGTTCCGCGCGAGAGCCAGGATGCCCAGCAGGCGGTATTCGACTACTGTGTCGAGAACGTCACCGAGAAGCCGGAGACCACCGCGAACCTTACCGTCATCTCGTCCCAGTACAAGCAGCCGCTGCTCGAATTCTCGGGATCGTGTGCCGGTTGTGCCGAGACCTCGTATGCGCGTCTGGTGACCCAGCTGTTCGGCGACAGGATGTACATCAGCAACGCGACCGGCTGCTCCTCGATCTGGGGCGGTCCCGCCGCTACCTCTCCCTATACCGTCAACAAGAAGGGCCACGGCCCGGCGTGGGCGAACTCGCTGTTCGAGGATAACGCCGAGCATGGCCTCGGGCTCATGCTCGGTCAGCGCGCGGTGCGCGACCGTCTGGTAGCCAAGGTCAAGGAGATCGCCGCCGATGAGCGGGCGTCCGCCGAGCTCAAAGCGGCTGCCGAAATGTACCTCTCGACCCTCGACGACGGCGACAAGAACGGTCAGGCGACCGAGGCGCTCATCCCCGAGATCGAGAAGATCGCCGACAAGTGCCCGAACGCCAAGGACATCATCGACAACAAGGAATACCTCTCCAAGAAGAGCGTATGGATCTTCGGCGGCGACGGCTGGGCGTATGATATCGGCTTCGGCGGCGTAGATCACGTTCTTGCCACCGGCGAAGATGTGAACATCATGGTCTTCGATACCGAGGTCTACTCCAACACCGGCGGCCAGGCGTCCAAGGCGTCCAACATCGGTCAGGTGGCACAGTTCGCCGCCTCCGGCAAGGCGATCCAGAAGAAGTCGCTGGCGGATATCGCGATCTCCTACGGCTACATCTATGTTGCCCAGATCGCGATGGGCGCCGACATGAACCAGACCCTCAAGGCGATTCGCGAGGCCGAGGCATATCCGGGCCCGTCGCTCATCATCGGCTATGCACCGTGTGAGATGCACTCTATCAAGGGCGGCATGCAGAACTGCCAGAAGGAGATGCAGAGAGCGGTCGCGTGCGGCTACTGGAACAACTTCCGCTATGACCCGCGCCTGAAGGCAGAGGGCAAGAACCCGTTCATCCTCGACTCCAAGGCCCCGTCCGAGAGCTACAGGGACTTCATCATGAACGAGGCGCGCTACTCGGCGCTGACCCGCTCCTTCCCCGAGAGAGCCGAAGCGCTCTTCCAGAAGGCGGAGGATACCGCGGCAGCCCGCTACGAGACCCTCACCGAAAGAGCAAAGTAAACAGCATATCGTATGCGCACTTTCGCCCCCGAGCGTGATGTTCGGGGGCGGATTTTTGTGCGAAGGCGGGTATTGCTATCCGGCGGCGGGTGTGGTAGAATAGGGGAGAAAATACAGCACAACAGGTGATCAGATGGCCTTTTGTCAGGACAAAATCAGGAATTTCAGCATCGTCGCCCATATCGACCACGGCAAGAGCACCCTTGCCGACCGGATCCTCGAGCTGACGAAGAGCGTCGCGGTACGCGATATGGAGGATCAGCTGCTCGACGATATGGAGCTCGAGCGCGAGCGCGGCATCACTATCAAGAGCCACGCCGTCACGCTTGAGTATGACGCCGACGACGGCGAGTGCTACCGGTTCAACCTCATCGACACCCCCGGACACGTGGATTTCAACTATGAGGTCTCGCGCAGTCTTGCCGCGTGTGAGGGGGCGGTGCTGGTGGTGGACGCATCCCAGGGGATCGAGGCACAGACGCTCGCCAACACCTATCTTGCGGTGGACGCAGGGCTCGAGATCGTGCCCGTCATCAACAAGATCGACCTGCCCTCTGCCGACCCGCAACGGGTCATCACCGAGATCGAGGACATCATCGGCATCCCCGCCGAGGACGCGCCCCAGGTCTCGGCAAAGGCGGGGACCAACATCCGCGCGGTGCTCGAGAAGATCGTGTCCGATATCCCCGCTCCGACGGGCGATATCGACGCGCCGCTGCGCGCGATGATCTTCGACTCGATCTATGACAGCTACAAGGGCGTCATCATCTATGTCCGCCTCAAGGAGGGGCAGATCCACGTCGGCGATACGTTCCGGCTCATGGCGACCGGCTCCACCTTCAACGTGGTCGAGTGCGGCTATATGCGCGCGACCTCGCTGGAGCCGCGCGAGGGGCTGTATGCCGGCGAGGTCGGCTATATCACTGCGTCGATCAAGAGCTTGTCCGACGCCCAGGTGGGCGACACCGTGACGCTTGTCAGCCGCCCCGCCGAGATCCCGCTGCCCGGCTATCGCGCGGTACAGAGCATGGTGTTCTGCGGCATCTATCCGGTTGACGGGGCGAAGTACGGCGATCTGCGCGATGCGCTCGATAAGCTCAAGCTCAACGACGCGTCGCTCAGCTTTGAGCCCGAGACCTCGGTCGCGCTGGGGTTCGGCTACAGGTGCGGGTTCCTCGGCCTGCTGCATATGGAGATCATCCAGGAGCGGCTCGAGCGCGAGTACAACCTTGACCTCATCACCACCGCGCCATCCGTCAACTATCGCATCACGATGACCGACGGCACCGTCGAGATGATCAGCAACCCGACCAACTATCCCGATCCCGCGGTGATCGACCTCGCAGAGGAGCCGGTGACCGACGCGCATATCTACTCGCCCGCCGACTATGTGGGCAACATCATGGAGCTGTGCCAGGATCGGCGCGGCACCTTCATCGGCATGGACTATATCGACGCGGATCGGGTGGACATCCACTATGAGCTGCCGCTCTCCGAGATCATCTATGATTTCTTCGATACGCTCAAGTCGCGCACGCGCGGCTATGCCTCGTTTGACTATGAATTCAAGGAGTACCGCCCGAGCAAGCTCGTCAAGCTCGATATCATGCTCAACGGCGAGACGGTGGACGCGCTGTCGTTCATCATCCATGCCGACAAGGCGTACGGCAGAGCCCGCAAGATGGCCGAAAAGCTCAAGGAGAACATCCCGCGCCAGCTGTTCGAGGTGCCGATCCAGGCGTGCATCGGCGGCAAGATCATCGCCCGCGAGACTGTCAAGGCGATGCGCAAGGACGTGCTCGCCAAGTGCTACGGCGGCGACATCACCCGCAAGAAGAAGCTGCTCGAAAAGCAGAAGGAGGGCAAGAAACGGATGCGCCAGCTCGGTACCGTCGAGGTGCCGCAGGAGGCGTTCATGGCTGTCCTCAAGCTGGATACCGAGTGATCGCTCTCCTATGGATTCTTATACTAATATTCAATTAAACGCTTTAATAATCCAATCTCTGGCAGTAATGCTCGTAATGGTGTGTGCAGAGATACTGCGGATAGTATCACACAAG